>NZ_JAMYOJ010000001.1:0-531219 GCF_040319795.1 Mesorhizobium sp. M0862 | reverse complement strand
CAGCGCTGGCGGTCTTAACTTCAGTCTTGGTCATGGTGGCGTTCCTTCGCGGGAATCAGGTGACGTGAACAATCACCAGCCTGCCATGACCGCCCCCTCTCAGCGAATTTGCAGAACTCTCAGCACACTACCGTGAAGCAGGCTTTCGATTTGGTTGGGTGTTTCCTCCGGTCTGGTTCGGGCAAGCTCACCTTGCCCTGGACAAGGATGGGTCGCCGCAAGACGCAAGAAGGTTCAGCAGGCGGCGCAAATGCGCGCCTGCCCCTCGCCAACCGGAAGGTCAGTTTAAATTGTTTGATAAAGAAGGATTCTTCAGCCCGAATAGCGCTCGGCGAATTCGGAAATGCGTTGCACCACCGCCTTGGGGACATTGATGCCGCGCGCCTGCGCCTTCTCGGCCGCTTCGGCCCGCGCCCGGCCCGGCACGTGCACGCCAAAGCGCCGGCGCAGCCGGTCGAGCTGATCCTTCATGCGCTGTTCGAAATCCGGGTCGAGCAGCTTGGGTTCGACGGCGAGCACGAACAGGCCCGTTCCGGGGCTGTCCGGTCCGCCGCTGAACCATGGCGCGTCGAGCGACCAGTTGGCGCCCGACAGGCCAGCCGCCAGCACTTCGACCATCAGCGCGATGTTGGCGCCACGCTGGCCGCCGAAGGCCAGCATGGCGCCCTTCATGGCCGCGGCCGGATCGGTGGTCGGGTTGCCGCTGGCGTCCAGCGCCCAGCCTTCGGGGATCTTCTTGCCGTCCTCGGCCGCCTTGCGGATGTTGACGAAGGCGGTGGCGCTCGACGACTGGTCGATGACCAGCGGCGCGCCATCAGCGGCGGGTGCCGCAAACGACATCGGGTTGGTGCAATAGACCGGCTTGACCGAGCCCGAGCCTGCCAGCACCGCCGGCCCGTTGGTGGCGGCGAAGGAGACCAATCGCAATTGCGCCAGACGCCCGGTGAAATAGCCTAGTGCGCCGCAGGTATAAGCGTTCTTCTGCGAGAAGATGGCGACGCCGAACAGCCTTGCCGCCTTGGCGAGGTCGTCGATGGTGCGGTCGAAGCCGGTATGGGCGAGGCCGCCACGCGCATCGGAGAGATAGACGGCGAGCGCCGGCCTGGTGATCACGGGATCGGCATTGCCGTCGATGCGGCCGGCTTCCAGCGCTTCGAGGTAATCGATGAAATGGGTCAGCCCGACGGTCGAAAGCCCTTCCGCCTCGGCGGCAATGATCGAGGCGGTGAGCGACCTCGCCGCCTCCTCATTGGCGCCGGCGCCGAGCGCCGCCATCCGGCACAGCCCTGTTGCCTGGTCGAGAGAGAGTTGCATGGTGCGGACCCGATTGGTGGTGAGAGTGAGTAGGGAGTAGTCAGTAGGGAGTAGCGAAAGCAAGCGGTTTCCCGGTCATATGCTGACTACTCACTACTGCCTGCTCACTATTCCCTAGCCCACCTTGTTCGGTATGCGCGCCTCGATCTTGCTGAATGCAAACACCAGTATGCCGGTGATGATCATGTAGATCAGCGCCAAAAGCAGCAAGGGTTCGTAGGTGAGGTAGGTGTCCTGCCGGACCTTGGACGAGACTGCGAAGATGTCGATGACGCTGATCGTCGCCACCAGCGGCGTCGACTTCAGCTGCAGCACGGTTTCGCCGGTCAGCGTCGGCAGCGCCCGGTAGATGGCCTGCGGCAGCCAGATGCGGCGGAAAATCTTCCAGCGGCTCATGCCGAAAGCGCGGGCCGCCTCTAACTGCCCCTTCGGCACGCCGGCAAAGGCGCCGCGCATTACTTCGCCCTCATAGCCGGCGAAGGACAAGGTCAGTGCCAGCACGCCATAAGGCCAGGCTTGCCTCAGATACGGCCACATCCAGGATTCGCGGATCCAGGGAAATTGCGGAAACAGCGAGCCCAGCCCGTAATAGAGCAGCCATAGCTGGATCAGCAGCGGCGTGCCCCTGATGACGGTGCAGAATGTCCTGGCGGGCGCGGAAAACCAGAAAGAGCCGGCGGCCTGCGCGAGCCCGAGCGGCACGGCGAGCAGGAAGCCGAGAAAGCAGGTGACGGCCAGGATCCACAGCGACCGCCAGATGCCGAGAAGCCCCATTTCGTAATATTGCGGCAGCCAATCCCAGCGCATGAAGAAGGCTGCGCCGAAAACCAGCGCGATCGCGACCAGGATCAGCACGATGCGATGCGGCTGCAGCCACAGCGACGTGCGCGCGGCAGCGTTGATGATGGTCGCTTCTCCGGCCATCAGCGCGCATCCTTGAGCGACGGCATACCGCGCCGCGACCAGGCCTCGAGGCGGCCGATGAGCAGGTTGGAGACCAGCGACAAGATGAGATAGAGCACGCCCGCGGCGAAAAAGAAGGTGAAATAGGCTTTGGTGACGCCCGCCGCCTGCCGCGTCGCCAGCGCCAGTTCGTAAAAGCCGACGACTGCCAGAAGGGCCGTATCCTTGGTGGCGATCAGCCACAGATTGGCGAGCCCGGGTATGGCGAAGGGCAGCATCGCCGGCAAGGTGATGCGCCGCAGCATGAGCCCGGGTGACATGCCATAGGCGCGAGCGGCTTCGATCTGGCCCTGCGGTATGGCCAGGATGGCGCCACGGATCACTTCGGTCGAATAGGCGCCCTGGACAAAGCCGAGCACGGCGATGCCTGCCGCAAGGCCGCTGACGTCGACGCGCTGGTAGCCCATTGCCGTCAGCGCCTGGTTAATCAGGTCTGTTCCGGCATAATAGAGCAGCAGGATCAGCACCAGTTCGGGCACGGCGCGCACGATGGTGGTGTAAACCGCCAGCAAGTCGCGTACGACCGGCCCGCCGTAAAGTTTGCCAAAGGCGCCACCGGTGCCGATCAGGAGACCAAGGACCGTGGCGCCGAGCGCGATCTCGATCGAATGGAGCAGCCCAAGCAACAGCGTGCCGCCCCAGCCCGGCGGATTGGGCGAGAGAAGTTCTATGATGCCGGCCGCCGAGGCCGAAAGAAGTGCGTCGATCAGCGTCGCCCCCGGATTGCTGGCTTCAACCACCGCCGACGGCAGCGTCGGTGGCAGCATGTCTGGGAAAGGTCGGGCAGGAGGGGCATGGCGTTGGCGCCGTGCCCCTCAGCTCATGCGAGGATCGTCAGTTCGACTGCGCGCCGCCACCACCGTAAATGTCGAAATCGAAGTATTTCTTCGATATCTCGTCATATTTGCCGTTCGAGCGGATCGCCTTGATGCCGGCGTTGATCTTGGCCTTAAGGTCGGTGTCTTCCTTGCGCACGCCGGCGCCCACGCCCGGTCCGAGCACTTCATCGTCCGGAGCCACCATGCCCTTCAGATCGCAGCAGGCCTTGCCCTGGTCCGACTTCAGGAATGCGTCGAGCGCGATCGAATCCGCCTGGACGGCGTCGAGGCGGCCTGCGGCCAGATCGTTGTTGGCTTCGTCCTGCGTCTGGTATTCCTTAATCTCGGCGGCCGTGGGGCCGAAATGCTTCTTGGCATAGGCCGAATGGGTGGTCGACACCTGCACCCCGAGCACTTTGCCCTTGAGATCGTCCGGCGTGGCGCCGAATTTCTGGTCCTTCGGCCCGATGATGGCGGTCGGCGTGTTGTAGTACTTATCCGAGAAGTCGATGGTCTTCTCGCGTTCGGCGGTGATCGACATCGAACTGGCGATGACGTCGATCTTCTTGGTCGTCAGCGCCGGGATGATGCCGTCCCAGGCGACAGGCGTGATGACGCAGTCGAGCTTCTCCTCGGCGCAGACGGCGTCGATGAACTCGATTTCCCAGCCAACCCATTTGCCGGAAGCGTCCGGCGAGGTGAAGGGCGGATAGGGCTCGGCGGCGACGCCGATCTTGACCGGATCGGCCTTGGCCACGCCCATGGCGGCGACGCCGAGCAGCAGCGCTGCGGCGAATGTTTTCAGAATAGTCTTCATGTCACGACTCCCAGTTTGTTGTTGGTTCCCGGTTTTCTTCCGTCCCGGCTTCCTAGCCGATGTTGCGGATGAACTGCTTCAGCCTTTCGGATTTCGGTGCGCCGAATATCTGCTCCGGCGGCCCCTCTTCCTCGACCAGCCCGTTGCAGAGGTAGACGACATGGGTCGCGACCTCGCGGGCGAATTTCATTTCATGCGTGACCAGCACCATGGTGCGGCCCTCGTGCGCCAGGTCGCCGATCACCTTCAGCACCTCGCCAACCAGCTCCGGGTCGAGCGCCGAGGTCGGCTCGTCGAACAGCATGACGCGCGGGTTGATGGCCAGGGCGCGGGCGATCGCCGCGCGCTGCTGCTGACCGCCGGAGAGATAGGCCGGATAGACGTCGCGCTTTTCGGCGAGGCCGACGCGCGCCAAAAGCTTTTCGGCTTCCCTGATCGCCACGTCGCGTCTTACGCCCAGAACATGCACCGGAACCTCGATGACGTTCTCGATCAGCGTCATGTGGCTCCACAGGTTGAAGTTCTGGAACACCATGCCGAGCTTGGCGCGGATGCGTTCGATCTGCCGGCGGTCGGCGGGCACGGTGTGGCCGTGGCTGTCGGCCTTGAGTTTGATCTCCTCGCCATTGACGCGGATGATGCCGCTGGTCGGGTTTTCCAGGCAGTTGATGCAGCGCAGCAGCGTCGACTTGCCGGAACCCGAGCCGCCGATAATGGCGATCACCTCGCCGTCGCGCGCCGACAGCGAAACGCCTTTCAGCACATGCAGCTGGCCGAATTTCTTGTGCAGGTTCTCGACATGGATGGCTTCGGCGGCGCCGTCCTGCGCCTTGCCGGATTGGACTGCGGCGGTTCCCGCCGCGCTCACCGGGGAACCTCTGCCACAGGGTCCACGGCAGATCGTCGAACGTCTATCCGGCTAATCAACATACGCTGTAATGCCCACTCCAGACTTCAGCATGGACCCAACAGCGCGAGCCCGTCAATCCCGCTCATTACGGCACTTGCGGCCTTATTGTGCAAGTGTATAAATAGCCTCCGATGAAATTTCTTCCATTTTTTTCACCCTGAACACGGCATTGAAAAGGGCACCGATGAGCGCTTTCGGATCACAGTCCATGGCGGCGCCGTTGCGGCGCGTGCTGATGCGGTCGGCGGCCAATGCCATGCGCGGTGCCGACCGGGCTATCTGGCACTATGGCCCGGGTTTCGACCCGGCGAAAGCGGCGGCGCAGCACGCGGCTCTCGCTGAGCTGGTGACGGCGTCCGGCGCCGAAATCGAATGGATCGATGACAAGGCCGACGGGCTGTCGGATTCCGTATTCACCCACGACCCGTCGCTGATGACCGACCGCGGCGCGCTGATCCTGTCCATGGGCAAGCCATTGCGCGCCCGGGAGCCATCGCTGCATGAGGAAACCTACACACGCCTGGGTATTCCTATCCTCGGCCGCGTCGAGGCTCCCGGCCAGGTCGAAGGCGGCGATTGCGTATGGCTGGATAAAAACACGCTGGTAATCGGGCGCGGGGTGCGCTCCAACCAGGAAGGCATACAGCAGGTTTCCAACCTGCTGACGCCGCTCGGCATTTCCGTCTACGGCTTCGATCTGCCGCTGTGGCAGGGCGAGGAGGCGTGCCTGCATCTGATGTCGGTGATCAGCCCGCTGGCCGACGACCTGGCCCTGGTCTATTCACCGCTTTTGCCGGCGCCGTTCTATCAGTTGCTGAAGGCGCGCGGCATCCGGCTGGTGGAAGGCGACGCCGAAGAGTTTGCCGCGTCCAACGGCCTCAGCCTGAACGTGCTGCCGACCAGCCCGCATAAGGTCATTGCCGTCGCCGGCTTTCCCAAGACCAAGGCCGCGATGGAAGCCGCCGGCTGCACGGTTCAAATCTTCGAGGCGGATGCCCTCTGCATCGCCTGCGAAGGTGGGCCGACATGCCTGACGCGGCCCATCCTGCGGCAATGAATGAGCGCCGCAAGTTCCGCCGCGAGGGCGAGGAGCGGCGGCGGCAGGATTTGATCGACGCGACCCTGGACAGCGTGGCCGAACATGGGCTGGAGGGCGCCAGCCTGCGCACCATCGCACTGCGCGCCGGTGTCACCGCCGGGCTGATCCGGCACTATTTCCCCGGCAAGGAAGACTTGCTGCAGGAAGCGTACGCGGCGCTGATGGGCCGCATGACCGAGCAGGCGAAGGCGGCATTGCTCATGGAAGACGCCTCGCCGCGCCAGCGCCTTGCGGCCTTCGTTGCCGCCAACCTCAACGCGCCGATCATCGATGCACGCGTGTTTTCGCTCTGGGCAACCTTCATCGGCCGCGCCGGCGCGGATCCGAGCCTGGCTCGCGCCCACCGCGAAGGCTATCTCGGCTTTCGCAACGAGGTGGAAGCAGTCGTTGCCGAAGTGCTCGGCGCCGAGCAGCGCAGGCCAAACGCAAATGAGCTGCGCCGCCATGCCATCGCGATCAACGCGATCATCGACGGGCTCTGGATCGAAGGCTGTCTGGCCGCAGAGATGTTCTCGCCTGGCGAATTGGCGGGGATCGGCGTCAAAGCCATAGAGGCCGAGCTCGGCCTCGCGCCGCAAACGCAATTCCAGGAAAAGTGAGAAGCGGTTTTCCGTCCGGAATTGCGTTAAAAACAAAGAGGTAGAGCCGATCATTGTTTCCGTTGAACAGTGGTCGGCACTAACGGGAGAGAACCCATGACCACCATCGGCGAAGCCCTCATCACGCTGCTCGAAGCGCATGGCGTCGACACCGTTTTCGGCATTCCTGGCGTCCACACTGTCGAGCTTTATCGCGGGCTGGCGCGTTCAAAGATACGCCATGTCACGCCGCGTCACGAACAGGGCGCCGGCTTCATGGCCGACGGCTATGCCCGTGCCAGCGGCCGGCCGGGCGTTGCCTTTGTCATCACCGGACCGGGGCTGACCAACACCATCACCGCAATGGGCCAGGCGCGCGCCGATTCGGTGCCGATGCTGGTGATTTCGGGCGTCAACGCGATGCCGACGTTGGGAAAGGGACTGGGCTTCCTGCACGAACTGCCGGACCAGCGCGGCATGATGGAGAAGGTGGCGCTGTTTTCGCAGCGTGTCACCGAGGCCAGCGAATTGCCTGGCGCTTTGGCGCGGGCCTTCGCGCTGTTTTCGTCGTCGCGGCCGGGCCCCGTCCATATCGAGATCCCGACCGACGTCATGGTCAAACCGGCCGACGGCATCGCTGCTTCGCTCACCAATGCAGCGCCGCCGGCGCCGGATGGCGCGGCCATTGCCGAGGCAGCCAAACTGATCGCAGCCGCGCGCCGGCCGCTGATCCTTGCCGGTGGCGGCGCCAAGCGCGCCGAACAGCCATTGCAGCTTTTGGCCGAGCGGCTCGGCGCGCCTGTCGCCCAGACCGCCAATGCGCGCGGTCTGCTGCATGCACATCCGCTTTGCGTGCCGGCCAGCCCCAGCCTGAAGGCGGTGCGTGCGCTGATGGCAGACGCCGATCTGGTCATCGCCGCCGGCACCGAATTCGGCCCGACCGACTATGACGGTTACAGCGATGGCGGCTTCGTGCTGCCCGCCAATCTGATCCGCATCGATATCGGCGCCGACCAGCTCGCCCGCCGCCCGGTGAGCGTCGGCATCCAGGCCGATTGCGCGGAGGCGCTTGGCGCACTGCTTGGCGCGCTCCACCCTGATCATGCCGCGGCGAAGGACGGCGAGAGCCGCGCAGCCGCGTCGAGAAAGGCGGCCTTTGCCGAGCTCAGCCCGGCCTATGCCGCGCAGGTGCGTGCGGTGGAAACCATTCGCGACGCGCTGCCGGGCGCCATCATCGTCGGCGATTCCACCCAGCCGATCTACGCCGCCAACCTTTACTACGACCATGACCGGCCAGGCGGCTGGTTCAATGCCGCCACCGGTTTCGGCGCGCTCGGCTACGGACCACCGGCGGCGATCGGCGCAGCCCTTGCCATGCCCGGCGTGCCGGTGGTCTGCCTCACCGGCGACGGCGGCTTCCAGTTCACCTTGCCGGAGCTGGGCGCGGCGCTCGATGCACCCGCACCGGTCATCTTCGTCGTCTGGAACAACAGATGCTATCGCGAGATCGAAACGTCGATGCTCGATGTCGGCGTCGAGCCGGTCGGCGTGTCGCCGGCGCCGCCGGATTTCTGCAAGCTGGCCGAGGCCTACGGCATATCAGCCGAACGGCTTGCCGGTACTGCCGGTCTCGCCGATGCGCTCAAACGCGCACGCGCAACCAGACTGCCGCACGTCATCGAAATCACCATCGACTGACGCTTGACCGCGCGCTTTACGTCAATGCGCGGGTCAGAAGGGGGCGGTCGGCGACTTCGAGCGATGCAAAGACGCAACAACTGCCATGTCGAGATGTCGGTTGAGTGATCGTGCAAAAGGCGCGACGCTCTGCGTCGGCGCGGCACGACAAGCGACATAATCATAAGAAACGACAGGAGCGTCCAGGATGACGGAAACAGTTCAGGGCAAGCATATCGTGGTGACCGGTGGCACCGGGGCGCTGGGTGCCGCGGTCGTCGGCAAATTGCTGGCGGACGGCGCGATCTGCCATGTGCCGAATGCCCACGCGTCGGCCCCCTCGCATTTCCCCTTCGCGGCCCATGATCGCGTCCGGCTGGCGCACAATGTCGATCTCGCCGATCCTGCCAAGGTCGATGCCTTCTATGACAGCGTCCCCGAATTGTGGGCCTCCATCCATCTGGCCGGCGGCTTTGCCGCAGCCCCGGTCGAGAAGATCGAATCCGCATCCTTTGCCGAAATGATGGACACCAACGCCCGCACCGCCTTTCTGTGCTGCCGCGCGGCAGTGCGCTCCATGTTGGGCTCGAACACAGCGGGCCGCATCGTCAATGTCACGGCACGCGCCGGGCTCGACCCGCGCCGAGGCGCCGGCATGGTCGCCTATACCGCGAGCAAAGCGGCAGTGGCGGCGATGACCGTGGCGATGGCGGAAGAGCTGAAGCACAAAGGCATACTGGTCAACGCGGTGGCGCCCTCGACGCTCGATACGCCGGCCAACCGCGCCGACATGCCGGATGCCGATTTCGGCAAATGGGTCAGCCTCGAAGCCGCCGCCGAGGCAATCGCCTATCTGGCATCACCGGCCAATCTGGCAATGAGCGGAACGCTGGCGCCACTTTACGGCCGCGCCTGAAGTTCCGCCGCGCAGGCGACTCATTTGGTTTGGCTTCCGATGGCGGCCTTTGCCGACCTCGCCTGAGTCTACAGCGGAGGTTGGCCATTCAATCATGGCGTCCGCCGACGCCTCCACGGCATTAGAAGGCCTGCGACTACGTCAGGTTCGAGACGCCCGCTTCCACGACCTCGACTGCGTCGCCGATGGCGATCGCGCCGGCGTTGTTGGGAATCGCATTCTGGCCGAAGATGATGCCGCCCTTGGCGGAGCGGTGGAGTTTGCCAAGCGTCTGCAACGGCTCGCGCGGGTCCGGCTGCTCGCCGCTCAACGGATCTCGGGTGGTGATGACGCAGCGCGAGCAGGGCTTTGCGATCCGCAACTCCACCGTGCCGATGCGGATCGTCTTCCAGCTGTCTTCAGGCCATGCGCCTTCTGCGTCGACGACGATGTTTGGCCGGAACCGCGCCATCTCGATGGGCCTGGCAAGATGGCTGTTCAGATGGTTCAGCGAGCCTGTCGTGGCGATCAGCAGCGGAAAACCGTCGGCAAAGCCGACGAAATCGCCGGGCTGGCCGAATTCCGCATCGACCGGCCGGTTTTGCGGATCGTCGAAATAGACGAGATCGACAGGCCGGCCAAGAATAGCCGAGAGATAGGCGCCGGCGGCCGGATCGCCCGGCCGCGCGGCAGCCATATCCTTCCAGATCTTGACTTGCCGGAGCGCGGTGCCGGGAGCCGGAGCCTCGACGAAGTGCGAGCCATGCCTGTCATGTTTCAACAGGATGCCCGTTCCGCGATGCTCGACGTCGATCGTCGTCATATCAGGTATCTGGCGAATGGTGAGGAACTGCCCATCCTTGTCGACGACCATCCAGCGGCGGTCGCCTTCCATGCCCATTGTCTCGATGTCGGCGCTCGGCACGGCATGGCCGCGCAGGCTCTTGACCGGATAGCGATAGAGTTCGACGACCTTCATCCCGCATGCTTCTCCGTTGCCCGAAGGGCCGGACTTCCGTGTTTACGTCTGCAACGACGGCCGAGCCTACAACCGCGCGTGTGGAATTGAAGGGGTTGCACAGTCTTAGTCTAGTGCCAATCGCGCAGCCGAGCATGAAAAACCCGCGAGCCTTGCGGCCCGCGGGTTTTCTTGTTCAGGCTGCGCGCGAGGCGCAGCCGAGGCTTACGCTTGCGCGAAGCGGCTTACGCGCTGCGCGCAAAGCGGCTTAGCTGCCCTGCTTCTTCAGCGCGGCGCCAAGGATGTCGCCCAGCGAAGCGCCGGAGTCGGTAGAGCCGTACTGTGCGACGGCTTCCTTCTCTTCGGCGATTTCCAGCGCCTTGATCGAGACCTGCAGCTTGCGGGTCTTCTTGTCGAAGGCGATGACGCGGGCGTCCAGCTTCTGGCCGACCGAGAAGCGCTCGGGGCGCTGCTCGTCACGGTCACGGCTGAGGTCGTTGCGCTTGATGAAGGTCTCTATGCCGCTGTCGACCAGCCGCACTTCCAGGCCGCCATCCTTGATGCCGGTGACTTCGCAGGTGACGACCGCGTTCTTGCGCAGTTCGCCTGAAGTCGCCGCTTCGCCGACCGTATCCTTGGCCAGCTGCTTGATGCCGAGCGAGATGCGCTCCTTGTCGATGTCGACGTCGAGCACCTGCGCCTTGACCATGTCGCCGCGATTGTACTCTTCGATGACCTGCTCGCCCGGACGGGTCCAGTCGAGGTCCGAGAGGTGCACCATGCCGTCCACGTCGCCTTCAAGGCCGATGAACAGGCCGAACTCGGTCTTGTTCTTGACCTCGCCCTCGACCTGGCTGCCGACCGGATGGCTCGCGGCAAAAGCCTGCCACGGATTCTCGAGCGTCTGCTTGAGGCCGAGCGAGATGCGGCGCTTGGCCGGATCGACCTCGAGCACGACCACGTCGACTTCCTGCGTCGTCGACAGGATCTTGCCGGGGTGCACGTTCTTCTTGGTCCACGACATTTCCGAAACGTGGATGAGGCCTTCGATGCCCGGCTCCAGCTCGACGAACGCGCCGTAGTCGGTGATGTTGGTGACGGTACCCTTGATCTTCTTGCCGATCGGGAACTTGGTGCCGATCTCGGACCACGGATCGCTCTCGAGCTGCTTCATGCCGAGCGAGATGCGGTGGGTTTCCTGGTTGATGCGGATGATCTGCACCTTGACCGTCTGACCGATGTTGAGGATCTCGGTCGGGTGGTTGACGCGGCGCCATGCCATGTCGGTGACATGCAGCAGGCCATCGATGCCGCCGAGGTCGACGAACGCACCGTAATCGGTGATGTTCTTGACGACGCCTTCGACAACCTGGCCTTCTTCGAGGTTCTGCACGATTTCCGAACGCTGTTCGGCGCGGCTTTCCTCGAGCACGGTGCGGCGCGACACCACGATGTTGCCGCGGCGGCGATCCATCTTGAGGATCTCGAAGGGCTGCGGGTTGTGCATCAGCGGAGAGACATCGCGGATCGGGCGGATATCGACCTGGCTGCGCGGCAGGAAGGCCACGGCGCCGTCGAGGTCGACGGTGAAGCCGCCCTTGACCTGGTTGAAGATGACGCCTTCGACGCGCTCACCCTTGGTGAACTTCTCTTCGAGCTTGACCCAGCTCTCTTCGCGGCGGGCCTTGTCGCGCGACAGGACGGCTTCGCCCAGCGCGTTTTCGATGCGCTCGACCATGACCTCGACCGTGTCGCCGACCTTGAGCGTCGAGTCCTTGCCCTTGACGCCGAATTCCTTCAGCGGCACGCGGCCTTCGACCTTGAGGCCGACATCGATGATGGCCATGTCTTTTTCGATCGCCAGGATCGTGCCCTTGACGACCTGACCTTCGCCGGAGTGACCGGTGGTAAATGATTCTTCGAGCAGGCTCGCGAAATCGTCGCGAGTGGGATTTGCAGCTGACATATTTTCTCCTGGAGTGCCCCGCATCTGAAGCGGGACGGGCGCCGTGGGTTAGCGTTGCGTTGGCCTGCCGGCGTTCCGGGCTACAAAAGCCCTGGGCCGCCTAAGCGGCAATTCCGGCGCATGAAGAATGCTGGCAGGCTGGTTCGTGCCCGATATGGGTATTTTCTTCGCTTCCGGCAATCGGTGGAGCGGGAAAACCCTGGATCAGGCTTTGTCTCTCTTGGCCAGGGCGTCGTCGATGATCGCTTTCGCCGCCAGAAACGCGGCCTCTATAGCCATTTCGGAGGTATCAAGCAAGTGCGCGTCCGCCGCCGGCTTCAGCGGCGAGTCGGCGCGGCCCATGTCGCGCTCGTCGCGGCGCACAATATCGGCAAGAATTTCGGCGAAATCGGCGGTGCCGCCGATGCTTTCGATCTCGGCCAGCCGGCGCTGCGCCCGCACTTCGGCGCTCGCCGTCACATAGAGCTTTATGTCGGCGTCAGGGCACACAACCGTGCCGATGTCGCGCCCGTCGAGCACCGCGCCTGGCGGTGTCCTGGCGAAATCGCGCTGCTTTTCGACCAGGATGCGCCGGACGGTAGGGTAAATCGCGACCTTCGAGGCCGCCTCGCCAACCGCATGCGCCGACAGCACCGCACGGTCGAGCTTTGCCAGATCGACCTGGCGTGCGGCGGTTTCGGCTGCTGAGACATTGTCGAGTGGCAGCGCGTGCCGGATCAACGCATAGGCGACGGCGCGGTAGGTGAGGCCGGTGTCGAGCAGGTTGAGGCGGTAGTGGTCGGCCAGCCGTCGGGCCAGCGTGCCTTTGCCGGCGCCGGCGGGACCGTCGATGGCGATGGTGAAGGTCATTGGCGGGCCAACACGAAAGACAGACGCCGCGATCCTTCGCGCCCCCCTCTGTCCTGCCGGACATCTCCCCCTCCAGAGGGGAGATCAGAAGCTTCTGCGCCCCACTCTTTCCTGCAATTTCGAAAACTGGCGAAAGCCGCTGTGACGGCCGATCTCCCCCCTTGAGGGGGAGATGTCCGGCAGGACAGAGGGGGGCGCTGTCCCGCCGACATCTCTGCTTGCTTTGCGCTTGGCATCAACCTACCCGATCTCCGCACCGAGCCCCGTCATCAGACCCATGAACTCCGGGAAACTCGTCGCGATCATGGCGGCGTCGTCGATGGTCACCGGCTTTTCCGTTGCCAGCCCCATTACCAGGAAGCTCATGGCGATACGATGGTCGAGATGCGTCTGCACCGTCGTGTCCTGGCCATTGGGATGGCCGCCCAGCCCCTTGCCGCCGGGCTTTCCGCGCACCGCGAGCGAAGCTTCGCCTTCGGCGCAGTCGACGCCGTTGAGCTTCAGCCCATTGGCAACCGCTGCCAGTCGGTCGGATTCCTTCACCCGCAGCTCTTCCAGCCCCTGCATCAACGTCTCGCCCTCGGCGAAGCTCGCGGCAACCGCCAGCACCGGATATTCGTCGATCATAGACGGCGCCCGCTCGGGCGGCACGGTGACGCCCTTGAGCTCGGAGTAGCGCACGCGCAGATCGGCAACATCCTCGCCGCCGGCATTGCGCGGGTTCAAGATGTCGATCTGGCCGCCCATTTCCTGCAACGTTAGAAGCAGGCCGGTGCGGGTGGGGTTCATCAGCACGTTCTCGATGACGATGTCCGAACCCGGCACGATCAGTGCCGCGACCAGCGGGAAGCCGGCCGAGGAGGGGTCGCCGGGCACGGCGATGGTCTGCCCCGTCAATTTGCCCTGGCCCTCGATGAAGATGTGGCGCACGCCGCGCTCGTCGGTCTCGACCGAGAGATTGGCGCCAAATCCCCTAAGCATCTTTTCGGTATGATCGCGCGTCATCACCGGTTCGATCACGGTGGTGATGCCGGGCGTGTTGAGGCCTGCCAGCAGCACGGCCGACTTCACCTGCGCCGAGGCCATCGGCACGCGGTAGGTAATGGGTGCGGCGTGTTTCGGCCCATGCAGCGTGATCGGCATGCGGTCGCCCGGCGTCGCCTTCAGCACCTGCACGCCCATCTGGCGCAAGGGTTCGAGCACGCGGCCCATCGGCCGTCCCGACAGCGATGCGTCGCCGATGAAGGTCGTTTCCATGTCGTAAGTGCCGACGAGGCCCATTGTGAGGCGGGAGCCGGTACCGGCATTGCCGAAATCGAGCGGGCCTTCCGGCTGCAGCAGCGCGCCATTGCCGGTGCCGCGGATCACCCACTCGGCGCCGCGCTTCTCGATATGCGCGCCCATCGCCTTCATGGCGGCCGCCGTGCGCATCACATCCTCGCCTTCGAGCAGGCCGGTGACGCGGGTTTCGCCGGAGGCAAGGCCGCCGAACATCATGGAACGGTGCGAAATCGACTTGTCGCCCGGCACGCGAGCGGTGCCGGAAAGGGCGGATGATTTGCGGGCGGTGGCCGGCTTGGCAGCGGCGGCGTGAGACATGGAATTTCCCTGGACGGAATGCCGGCGCACCGGCGCTTTTCATTTGTTGCGGCGGTCTCGTATCACGGCGGGCACGAATGGTCATCCCCATGGTCGTCGCTTGGCGCGAGGCCTTTCAGTGCTTGGTTTTGTGACGCCGGCTTTTCGCTTTGACAGCGCGGTAAACTGTGGTTAAGGGGACCACTCTTTTACTGACGAGGCTTGACGTGGCAAAAAACGAACTTGGCACAAAGCGTGTCGACCCTGAAACGGGCCGAAAATTCTACGACCTGAACAAGGACCCTGTCGTCTCGCCCTATACGGGCAAGACGTATCCGCGTTCCTATTTCGAGGACGGCAAGATCGCCGCCCTCGAAGAGGAAGAGGAAGTGGCCGAGAAGGAAGTGGACGCCGAGGAAGAAGAAGGCGTTGAAGTCGTCTCGCTTGAAGAGGCCGACGAAGACGTCAAGGCCGGCGACGAGCTTCCCGACCTGGGCGACGACGAGGACGATGTCGATCTAGGCGACGATGAGGACGATACTTTCCTTGCCGACGAAGAGGAAGAAGACGACGACGTCGCCGACATGATCGGCGTCGGCGACGACGACGACGAAGTCTAGGAACGCTTCGAACGCATGCATTTAGCGGCGTTCACGGGCTATGATGAAAAAGCGGGCCTCGAAGGCTTGATCTTCAGGGAAGGCGGGGTTAGAAGCCGCCTGCACTAAACGGCGCGGTCCTGAAACCCGCGCCGGACCTCTCGCCGGCAACGGCGACGGCTGACTGCCGGAGTGGGGCCATAGCTCAGTTGGGAGAGCGCTTGAATGGCATTCAAGAGGTCGTCGGTTCGATCCCGATTGGCTCCACCAAACAGTCTCTTTCCGACGCTCGGTTTCGCGGCATTCATGCTTGTCGCCTGCCAGTCGGCGCCTGAACCATCATCGCCGCCGCCAGCGCCCGCACCTCAGCCCATGGCGCCTGCCGCGATCTCTGCTCCGGATGGTGCGGCGGTCCTCGATCCATCTGTGCGGGTCATGCCGCCCGGCGAAGGAGTCCCGGCCAAGTATGTCGCGTTTTCCGGCATATGGGGCGGACAGTTGGACGGGATGTATGATGGCAAGCTCGCTGTGCTGACGATTACGCGCGGCGGCAATGTCACCGCCACCTATGCCTGGGGCGATGTCGGCGACAACAAACCGGGCGTGGCCGACGGCGAAGGCAAGATTTTCGGCAACACGTTGAAACTGCGGCGCCTTCCCAATGGCGCGGACGTCAGCGCGGTCATTCAGGCGGACGGAACGCTGGCCGTCACCTATGGGCTTGCCGACCGCACCTATACGGGCACGTTCACCAAGCAGTAATCGCGAGAGCTAATCTTCCGGGGAAGCCACGGCTGGCTCCTTCCCTTGATCAATGCAGGCCGAATTCGCGCAGCAGTTCTTCGCGATAGCGCACGAAGCGGCTCTCGCTGCGCTCGCGCGGGCGTGGCAGGTCGATGTCGATCAACCGCGCCGCGCCGCCTTTCTCCTTGGGCAGGATCAGCACCCGGTCAGCCAGATAGATCGCCTCCTCCAGATCGTGGGTGACCATCACCATGGTGACGTTCTCCTCGCTCCAGATGCGCGCCAGTTCCTCCTGCATGCCGATCTTGGTCATGGCGTCCAGCGCCCCCAGCGGCTCGTCGAGCAGAAGGATTTCGGGCTGCACGGTGAGCGCCCGGGCGATGCCGACGCGCTGCGCCATGCCGCCGGAAAGCTGGCTCGGAAAAGCATCGGCGAATTCGGCAAGGCCGACCAGGGCGACGTAGAAGCGGGCGCGTTCCTCGGCCTGCCTCTTGGGAACACCGCGCACTTCGAGGCCGAACGCGACATTGCCGAGCACGCTCAGCCACGGCAGCAGCCGCGGCTCCTGGAAGATCACGGCACGCTCGGCGCCGACGCCATGCACCGGCTGGCCGTCGATCGCGACACCGCCGCTGTCGGCCGCCTCCAGCCCGGCCAGAATACGCAGCAGCGTGGTCTTGCCGGAGCCGCTGGCGCCGACAATGACCAGGCATTCCCCCGAACGAATGTCGAGGTTGAGCGTCCGCAGCACGGCAAGCTGGCGCCCGCCGAGGCTGAAGGATTTGGAGAGGTCGCGGATCGAGACCTCTCCGCCACGGTTGGAACCGGCCATCTTGTCTCTCAGCTATTTCAAAGCTCAGTTGATCTTGGTTTCGCCGGGCCGGTACAGGATGTCGGCGGCTTTCAGCTTGCCCTGGGCCAGACGGCCGTCGCGCTCCAGCACGGCGACCCAAAAGTCGATGTCGCGGTCGGTCGCCTGTGCACCTTCGCGCAGACCAAAGCCGGTCCAGTAGCGGGCGAGATCGCCGTTTTCGCCGCGCTTGTCGAGGATAGTGGCCAGCACCTTGCGGGCTTCGTCCGGGTTCTGGCGCGACCAGTCCGAGGCGCGCGCCGACTGTTCGACGAAGTTGCGCGCCGCATCCGGGTTGGCGGCAATGAAGTCGCGCCTGAGTACGACGAAGCCTCCGGCGAGTTCGCCGAGCACCTGGGTGTCGTCGAACACGCCGCGCACGCCGCCGTTGGCGACCAGCGCGCCGGCAAAGGTCGCCTGCCAGTAGCCGAGGCCGGCAATGTCGACCTGGCGCGAGCGCAGCGTCTGCTCAAGCTGCGGGCCGGGCACGACAATGAGGTTGGCGGCGGTCGGCGGCAGGCCGACGCTGTGCAGGGCCTCACGCACCGTATAGTCGAGATGAGCGCCGAGCGTGTTGACAGAGATGGTCTTGCCGGCAATGTCGGCGATCGATTTGATCGGGCTGTCTTCCAGCACGTAGAAGACGCTCTTCACATCCTTGTTGATGCCGTTGCTCGGATACGCCGCGACGAAGTCGTTGCCGCCCGAGATCGAGTTGATCACCGCTGCGGTGGCGGCCGAGCCGATGTCGACGCTGCCGGAAGACAGCGCAAACAGCGATTCCGGTCCACCCGAGGAATAGCCGACATTCTCCAGCTCGACGCCGAGCCCTTTGAAGTAGCCGAGCTCGTCGGCCAGCTCGTGCGGGGAGATGCTGCCACGGCTGGCGAGGTAGCGGAACTTGACGGCTGCGGCTTGCGCAAAGGCCAGGCGCGGCAGGCCGGCGGCGATGAGGCCGGCGGCAAGCGGCGCGCCGGCAAGCAGCGAACGGCGGGTGATTTTCATGATCGGGTCCTTGTGAGGTAAACGGTGAGGGGCGGACTGCTCAGTTGACAGGATTGCTCCAGCGACAGAGCCGCCGCTGCAGGGTGACCAATGCCTGGTTGGCGATCAGGCCAAGCCCGGCGAGGATGACGATTGCCGCAAACATCAGCGGGATCTGGAAATTGTACTGCGCGTTCATCACCTGGAAGCCGATGCCCTTGTTGGCACCTATCATCTCGGACGCGATCAGCAGCAGCAGCGCCGTGGTGGCGCTCAGCCGCAAGCCGACGAAGATCGACGGCACGGCGCCCGGCAGTACGACGCGGCGAAACACGGTGAGCCGGCTCGCACCATAGACGCGCGCCATTTCAAGCAGCTTGGGATCGACTTCCTTGACGCCGCTGGTGGTATTGAGCAGCAGCGGAAACAGCGTCGCCCAGAAGATGACGAAGATCTTCGAGGTCTCGCCAAGTCCCAAGAGCAGGATGAACACCGGGTAGAGCGCCAGTGCAGAGGTCTGCCGGAACACCTGCAGGATCGGATCGAGCGCGGTTTCGACCGGGCGCACCTGGCCCATGAACAGGCCGAGCGGAATGGCGACGGCGACGGCTGCGGCAAAGGCGATGCCGGCGCGCTGCAGGCTGATGGCGATGTCGCCGAGCAGGCTGCCGCCGGCAAGCCCCTTCCAGAGCGCTTCGACGATCATGTCGATCGGCGGCAGCACCGCCGCGTTGACCCATCCGACGCTGCTCGCCACCTGCCAGAGCGCCAGGAAGCCGGCAAGCACGCCGTAGCGCTTCAGGAAGCGAACAGCAGCCCGGCCGCCGAGGCGCAGAAAGTCGGTGCCGAGCCCGGTTTCGCCACCACCGCGGCGAACCGTGATTTGCCGATCGATGTGCTGCAACGTCATTGCTTCACCCCTTCGATGCCAAGGTCATTCGGCGGCAAGGACGGTCGAGCGGGCGACGGTCCATGGATTTTCCGGGCGCCTGAGGCCGAGATTCTCGCGCAGCGTGCGGCCTTCGTAAGCCGTGCGGAACAGGCCGCGCCGCTGCAGCTCGGGAATGACCAGGTCGACGAAATCGTCGAGCGCGCCGGGCAGCCAAGGCGGCAGGATGTTGAAGCCGTCGGCCGCCTCGCTGGTGAACCATTCCTCCAGCTGATCGGCGACCTGCGTGACGCTGCCGACGATGGTGTAGTGGCCGCGCGCCGTCGCTACCCATTGGTAAAGCTGGCGGATGCTGAAATTGTGCTCGTCGGCAATCTGCCGGATCAGCGCCTGGCGGCTCTTCATGCCTTCGGTTTCCTTGCTCGGCGGCAACGGGCCGTCGAGCGGATAGCCCCTGATGTCGAGCGTCTGGCCGGCAAGACCGTTGAGGAGCGCAACACCGTCCTCGGGCAGGATAAGGTCGTTGAGCTGTTGGTATTTGGCGCGGGCCTCGTCCTCGGTGCGGCCGACGAAGGGCGCGACGCCCGGCATGATCAGCACTTGGTCGGGATCGCGGCCGACTTCAGCCACGCGCGCCTTGATGTCGCGGTAGAATTCCTGCGCCGTCTCGAGCTTCTGATGGGCGGTGAAGATGACCTCGGCCGAGTGCGCGGCAAGCCCGCGTCCGTCTTCCGACTGCCCGGCTTGTACGACAACCGGATGCCCCTGCACCGGGCGCGGCACGTTGAGCGGACCCTTGACGCTGAAATGCTCGCCCTTGTGGTCGATGTCGTGCAATCTGTCCTTGTCGTAGAAACGGCCCGACTGCTTGTCGCGGATGAAGGCGTCATCCTCCCAGCTGTCCCACAGCGCCTTGACCGTCTCGACATGCTCATGCGCCCTGGCATAGCGCTCGGCATGGCTGGGCTGGACGTCGCGGTTGAAATTGCGTGCCGTTTCGTCGCCGGCCGAGGTCACCACGTTCCAGCCGGCGCGGCCGTTCGACAACAGGTCGAGCGAAGCGAATTTGCGCGCCAGCGTGTAAGGCTCCTCATAAGTGGTGGACGCCGTTGCGATGAAGCCGAGATGCGTCGTCAGCGGCGCCAGCGCCGCAAACAGCGTCACCGGCTCGAAGCCGGCGATCTTGGCGTTGCCGCCCTCGCGGGCGCCGAGGCCGACGGTCAGGTTGTCGGCCAGGAAATAGGCGTCGAACAGGCCGCGCTCGGCGGTCAGCGCCAGCTGCTTGTGGAACTCGAAATTGGTGGCGCCGTCGGCCGGCGCATCGGGATGACGCCAGGCGGCGATATGCTGCCCGCCGCCGGGCAGGAAAGCGCCTAGCTTGATCTGCCGCGGCCTGCTATCGGACTTGCTGGCTCGAGTCATTGCAGGCGTCCTTCTGGTCTATGCGGGATGGAATATTGCGTCGCGGATCGTGGTTTCAGGCGGCAAGGACGACGCTGTAGGGCACGCCGGCCACCCGGCATGCCTCGGCGACCGCCTGCCGGGCTCGCGCCTTGACTGCCTCTGACACCAGCACGCCATCTGCAAAGTCCTTGTCCGAGGCGTAGATCGCGGTCGGCAGGGTCTGCGCCTCGAAGAAGCCGAACAACGGCCGCAACTGGTGTTCGACGACAAGCGAATGACGCTCGCCGCCGCCTGTTGCCGCCAGGATGATCGGCTTGCCGCGCAGTGACGACGGGTCGAGCAGGTCGAAGAGGTGCTTGAACAGCCCGGTGTAGCTGCCCTTGAAGGTCGGGGAGCCGACCACCAGCACGTCGGCGCCGAGCAGCTGCTCGATAATACCGCGCGCCGCCGGATCGAGATCGCCAAGCTGTCTTGCAGGCGCAAAGGACGGGCCGAGATCCTCGATGTCGAAAACGCTCAAAGCCGAGCCGGCTCGGCTCGCCACCTCACCGGCGATGTGGCTGACGAATGCCTTCGTCTTGGACGGACGGGTCAGGTTGCCGGACAACCCCACCACCAGCTTTTTTGACATCCGAGGCTCCTTCCCGCAAACGCACTATCCGCATTAAGCCTACCGATTTTGTAGAATTAAATGAGCGAGAAGATTTCAAAACCGGGCTCTGAAGCGAATGGAGTTTGCGGTACATCGCCTTTGGTTGGTTCATTTGGCCCCAAAAGCGCCGTGGCAGATGCTGACGCGACCGCACAAGGCATCGCCGGGGGCCATGGCCTTGGTCCTTTGCGCACTGATGGGTATCGTCGCGAAACCGTCAAGGGCCGGCCGCATTGACACTGCGTTGTGTGAGTGTCGATTGAACCCGATCGCGTGGGCGACGAAGTAGGCAACTGGAATCAAAGAACAGGATGCGCGCATGAAGAAGATCGGCTTTCTTTCCTTCGGCCATTGGTCGCCCTCGACGCAATCGCAGACGCGCTCGGCGTCCGACGCGCTGCTGCAGTCGATCGACCTGGCCGTCGCCGCCGAGGAGCTGGGCGCGGACGGCGCCTATTTCCGCGTCCATCATTTTGCCCGCCAGCTCGCTTCGCCGTTTCCGCTTCTGGCCGCGGTCGGCGCCCGCACCAGCCGCATCGAGATCGGCACCGCCGTCATCGACATGCGCTATGAGAATCCGCTGTATATGGCCGAGGATGCGGGTGCTGCCGACCTGATCGCCGGTGGCCGGCTGCAGCTTGGCATCAGCCGCGGTTCGCCGGAGCAGGTGATCGACGGCTGGCGCTACTTCGGCTACGTGCCGCAGGACGGCAAAAGCGATGCCGACATGGCGCGCAACCATGCCGAGGTGTTTCTGGACGTGCTGCGCGGCGAAGGTTTCGCGCAACCCAATCCGCGGCCGATGTTCCCCAATCCTCCGGGAATGCTGCGGCTCGAGCCATTCTCGGCCGGCCTGCGCGACCGGATCTGGTGGGGTGCCGCTACCAACGCCACCGCCGAATGGGCGGGCAAGCTCGGCATGAACCTGCAAAGTTCAACGCTGAAGTTCGATGAGAGCGGCCAGCCGCTCCACATCCAGCAGGCCGAACAGATCCGCGCTTATCGCGCGGCGTGGAAGGAGGCCGGCCATGCGCGCGAGCCGCGCGTGTCGGTCAGCCGCAGCATCTTTGCGCTGGTGAACGACCGCGACCGCGCCTATTTCGGCGGCGGCAGCAGCGAAGATCATTTCGGCTATATCGAGCCTGAGAAGCTTGCCGTCTTCGGCCGCTCCTATGCCGCCGAGCCCGATGTGCTGATCGATCAGCTGAAAGAGGACGAAGCGATCGCCGAGGCCGACACGCTGCTTCTGACCGTCCCCAACCAGCTCGGCGTCGAGTACAACGCCCACGTTATCGAGGCGATCCTGAAGCACGTCGCGCCGGCTCTGGGCTGGCGCTGACAAGAGCGCCAGCCGCCCGGCAAACAAAGAGATAGACCGTTTCGCCGGCAAACGGTGAAACGCTCTAAGGGACGAGGCGGCTAGGCATCCGCCTTGAAGGTCTGCTTCTGCTGGCCGAGCCCCGCGATGCCCAGTTCCACCACATCGCCGGGCTTCAGGAACACCGGCGGCTTCATGCCGAGACCGACGCCGGGCGGGGTGCCGGTGGAGATGATGTCGCCGGGGTGGAGCGACATGAACTGGCTGAGATAGGAAACGAGATAGGCGACGCCGTAGACCATGGTCCTGGTCGAGCCGTTCTGCATCGTCTTGCCGTTGACCGTCAGCCACATTTTGAGGTTCTGCGGATCGGCAACCTCGTCCTTGGTGACAAGCCACGGCCCGGTCGGACCGAACGTGTCGCAGCTCTTGCCCTTGGTCCACTGGCCCTGGCGCTCGGCCTGGAAGGCTCGCTCGGACACGTCATGGGCAACGGCATAGCCGGCGACATAATCCAGCGCCTCGGCTTCGCTGACATATTTGGCTTTTCTGCCGATGACCACGGCGAGTTCAACCTCCCAGTCGGTCTTTTCCGAACCGCGCGGGATCAGCACGTCGTCGTCGGGACCGACAATGGCCGAGCTTGCCTTCATGAAGATGATCGGCTCCGGCGGCACGGTGGCGCCGGTTTCGGCGGCATGGTCGGAATAATTCAGGCCGATGCAGATGAACTTGCCCGTGCCTGCGACGCAGGCGCCGAGGCGCGGCTTGCCGGAAACCGCCGGCAGCGAGTTCGGATCGAGCTTCGACAATGTCTCGAGCGACGCCGGATCGAGCGCCTTGCCGGCAATGTCGGTGACATGACCCGAAAGATCGCGGATCGTTCCATCCGCATCGAGCAGGCCGGGGCGTTCGCTCCCTATCTCGCCATAGCGCAGCAGTTTCATCTTGCTCTCCAAATTGCGGCCCAAGGCCGTTTTCAACTCACTCTGCCAAAGCGACGAGGACTGGCCGACTCTGGCTAACGGATCCGACCTGGGGCAAGCCGGACTTTAGGACTGGTCGACCCGGAACCTGCGTATCGAGACTATGCTCAGATCGACCAGCCGCCGTCGATATTATAGGCCTGCCCCGAGGTGTAAGTGGCGCCGGCGAGGTAGACGGCAAGGTCGGCGATTTCCTCGGGGGTGCCGAGACGGCCCATCGGCTGGCGGGCGATGAAGGCCGCCCGGGCGGCGTCATAGTCGCCCTGCGCATGCATGCGGTCCTGCAGCGACGGGCTTTCGACTGTGCCGGGGCAGATGGCGTTGCAGCGAATGCCCTTGGCCACATAGTCGGCGGCGACCGCCTTGGTCAGGCCGATCACGGCCGCCTTGGTGACGCCGTAGGCGAACCGGTTGGGCACACCCTTCCCGGCGCCGGCGACGGACGACATGTTGATGATCGAGCCATCGCCGCGCTCCAGCATGCCGGGCAGTACGGCCCGAATGGTGCGGATCATGGCGCGGACATTGAGGTTGAAGGCGAAATCGAGATCGGCGTCCTTCATCTCGAGGATAGACCCGGAATGGACGAAGCCGGCGCAGTTGAACAGCACGTCGACGCGGCCGATTTCGGCGAAGCCGGATGCCACCGCATCGTCGTTGAGAACGTCGAGCTTGCGGGTCTTGATGCCGGAGGTCTTGGCGAGTTCGGCCAGCAGCGCCTCGTTGATGTCGGTGGCGTGCACGATGGCACCTGCCTTGGCGAAGGCCAATGCGCTCGCTCTGCCGATGCCTTGTGCCGCCGCGGTGACGACAACGACCTTGCCTGCTAGATCCGCCATGCGTTTCTCCTCGCCCTCTTTGGCCACTGCTCGGCCCGATTTACTGCCGGCTGACTGGGGCGTCCCGTGCCAGACAGGCGCGACTATGCGGCCTGCACAATCCATCAGTCCTTAAATAACAAATGTTTTTTCTGGTTAAAGAACACATGTCCAAGCGTCAAGCCCGAACGCGATCACCTTCGCGACGGCCGATGTAATACACATCGCTTGCTCTGATGCAACAACATGTATGACAACCGGACAACGAGTCACGCTACCATGGTTCACTCAAGCACAGCACGTTTCAGGCGGCATTAGTCGCCGTATGGCACCCAGACGTTCTTCACTTCGACGGCGCGGCGCAACAGGGCATCGCCGGCGGCCTCGTCGGAGGCCCAGTCGAGGCTGCGGCCGTTGCCGGTCCAGACGCGCTTGAGATTGCCGACGGAATCGGCCTCCGCCCTCGCGCAAGTGTCGGCGTCGGCGAACAGCCAGAGCCCGTCGACATCGTCATGCTTGGCCAGCACGCCGGCAAGCTCCGCCGTGCGGCCGGTGACGATGTTGATGGCGCCGGCCGGAACGTCGGAATATTCGATCACCTGGTAGAGATCGGTGGCGAGCAGCGGGTATTTTTCCGACGGCACGGCCACCACGGTATTGCCCATGGCAAGCGCAGGTGCGGTCAGGGAGATGAAGCCAAGCAGCGGCGCGCTGTCCGGGGCGACGACGCCGACGACGCCGACCGGCTCGTGCAGCGCCAGCGTGACGGCGCGGGCCGGTGGCTGATGCACCCTGCCCTCGAACTTGTCGGCAAGGCCGGCATAGAGGAAGAGCCGCTCGATGGACTGTTCTACTTCCTCCCGCGCGGCCTTGGCGTTGGCGCCGGTCAGTTCGGTCAAGCGTGCGGTAAATTCGCCGATTCGGCCGGACAGGTTTTCTGCGAGATAATAGAGCACCTGGGAACGGTTGTAGGCGGTCGCTTCCGGCCAGGCCTTGCAGGCGCGGGCGGCGGCAACGGCGTCGCGGATGTCCTTGCGGCTGCCGAGACCGACTTCGCCGGCCAGCTTGCCCATGGCAGTGGCGACAGAAAGCGAATAATTACCATCGGGCCGCACCTGCTTGCCGCCGATGAACAGTTTGGCCGTACGATCGATGGCGCCGCCATCCGATTGCTCGACGGGTTGCGCCGAAGAGGTCGCCGGCTTGATCACGGGACCAAGCGGCAGTTTTGCCGAGAGATATTCGAACATGCCCTCGCGCCCGCCCTCGCGGCCAAAGCCGCTTTCGCGATAGCCGCCGAAGCCGCAGGCGGCGTCGAACATGTTGGTGCCGTTGACCCAGACGACGCCGGCCTTCAATTGCGGCGCGACATGCAGCGCGAGATTGATGTTTTCGCTCCACACCGAGGCGGCCAGCCCATAGCGCGTGTTGTTGGCAAGCTCGATCGCTTCCTCGGTGTTGCGGAAGGTCATGGTGGCCAGAACCGGACCGAACACCTCTTCCTGCGCCAATATATTTGACGGCGAAACACCGGTGGCGAGCGTCGGCAGGTGGTAGTAGCCGGAAGACGGCAGAACGGCATCCGGCTGCCAGCAGACGGCGCCCTGTCTCGCGCCTTCGGCGACCAGGCCCTTGACGCGGTCCAGTTGCGTCAAATCGACCAGCGGTCCGATATCGGTGTTCTTGTCGAGCGGGCTGCCGACGCGAAGCCGGCTCATCCTGACCTTGACCTTGGCAATCAGGGCATCGGCTATGCCTTCCTGCACCAGAAGCCGCGACCCGGCACAACAGACCTGGCCCTGGTTGAACCAGATACCATCGACCAGCCCTTCGACGGCGCTATCGAGATCGGCGTCCTCGAAGACGATGAAGGCCGATTTGCCGCCAAGCTCCAATGACAGCTTCTTGCCCGATCCAGCCGTGGCTTTCCTGATGATCTTGCCGACTTCCGAGGAGCCGGTGAAGGCGATCTTCTGGACGCCGGGATGGTTGACGATGGCGACGCCCGCTTCAGGTCCACCCTGGACGATGTTGACGACTCCCTTCGGCACGCCGGCGCGCTCGCAGATCTCGGCGAACAGGATGGCCGTGAGCGGCGTGAACTCGGCCGGCTTCAGCACCACCGTGCAGCCGGCGGCGAGCGCCGGCGCGATCTTCCAGGCCAACATCAGCAGCGGGAAATTCCACGGAATGATCTGGCCGACGACACCGACGCCCTTGTGGCCGGGGAAATCCTTGTCTAGAGCCTGCGCCCAGCCGGCGTGATGGATGAAATGGCGGATGGCCAGCGGCACGTCGATGTCGCGGCTTTCGCGGATCGGCTTGCCATTGTCGATTGACTCAAGCACTGCGAACAGGCGCTGATGACGCTGCATCGCGCGGCCAATGGCGTAAAGCACTTTTGCGCGCTGGTAGCCCGAGGATGCCGACCATTTCGGTAAGGCCTTGGTGGCTGCGGCGACGGCTGCGTCGATATCGGCGGCGCCGGCATCGGAGATCTTGGCCAGCAGCTTGCCGGCTGAGGGTTCGCTGGTCTCGAAGGTCTTGCCGCCGCCTGATGCCTTCCAACCGCCGTCGATGAACAGCGCCTTGCCGAAATCGCGTCCGGCAAGCCAGGCATCGGCCTCGGTGCGGGCTTCCGGCGCCGGGCCGTATTCCATGGCGTGATAGCGTTCGAGAATGTTCATGACGCGCTCCAGATAATCGTCTTGGCAGGCACTCTGTGGCGCCCCCCTCTGTCCTGCCGGACATCTCCCCCACAAGGAGGGAGATTAGCCTTCGCGCCTGTCGGCTCTGAAACGTCGACAATTGGCGAAATCGCCGACGTTAGCCAAACTCCCCCCAAGTGGGGGAGATGTCCGGCAGGACAGAGGGAGGCGCGAAGGAACTCGACGTTCAAGGCCTTCTCCGCCTCACGCCATCGCATGGCGGTGGTTGGCCGAATAATGCCCGGTCAGATGATGCTCGAGCTGGCGCTCGATATCGGTCAGCAGGCTCGAGGCGCCGAAGCGGAACAGGTCTGGCTCCAGCCATGGCCGGCCGAGCTCCTCCTTCATCAGCACCAGCCAGTCGAGCGAAGCCTTGGCTGTAGAGATGCCGCCGGCCGGCTTGAAGCCGATGAGAAAGCCGGTCTCCTCGAAATAGGCTCGGATGGCGCGCACCATGGCGAGGCCGACGGGCAGCGTGGCGTTGACGCTTTCCTTGCCGGTCGAGGTCTTGATGAAATCGGCGCCCGCCATCATCGCCACCATCGAGGCCAGCATGACATTTCGCAGCGTGGCGAGGTCGCCGGTGCCGAGGATAACCTTGAGATGCGCATCACCGCAGGCTTCGCGCATCGAGACGATCTCGTTGTAGAGCTCCTGCCATTTGGCGCCGAAGACCAAGCCGCGCGGGATGACGACATCGATCTCGTCGGCGCCGTCGCGCACCGAAGCCTCGATCTCCTGCAGGCGGGTCGACAGCGGCGCAAGGCCGTGCGGGAAAGCGGTGGAGACGGCGGCGACATGGATGCCGGTGCCGCGCACGGCATCAACAGCCGTCGCGACGAAGGGATGATAGACGCAGACCGCCGCCGGCCGGATTTTCTCGCCCTCGATGCCAAGCCCCTCGACGATGTCGCGACGGAACGGGTTGATCGCCTTGGCGCATAGGCGGCGCACGCGCTCTTCGGTGTCGTTGGAATTCAGCGTCGTCAAATCCATGCAGGAGACCGCGCGCAGCAGCCATGCGGCCTGGTTGTCGGCCTTGATCGAACGACGCTTGGTCAGGCTGGCGACGCGGCGCTCCAGCGCCGAGCGATTGACCGAGCGCACCGATTCCATGAAGCCGAGATCGAGCCGCATGCCGGTGTTGCGGGCGATGCCATGCGATTGCGGAACGGGCGTGTTGGCTGCGGCACGCGCCGGCAGCGGCGTGACCTTGGACCCGCCGAGATCGGCTTCGCGGATTGTGCTGCTCATCTCCTGCCCTTTCGCTCGACGATTTTACGTCGTGGTGCGTGTCGTTGCTCCCGGACCGCACGGCGGCTTTAGGCGACGCACACCGAAGATAGCCCGTGAAGCATCGCTTCACGAGTCCTTCAAGCGGTCATAGCGGAAAAAGGCGGCGAAAGCAGCTGAATTTTGACCGCATGGTCAAAATTCCAATCGAGAAGCAGGCGCCGAGGCGCCTGCTGATGTCAGCCGACGAAAGCGCGCTCGACGACGAAGGTCGAGGGATGGCTGAGCGAGCCCTCATGGAAGCCGAGGCTTTCGGCCATTTCCTTGACGTCCTTCAGCATATGCATCGAGCCGCAGATCATTATGCGATCCGTCTCCGGATTGAGCTTCTCGATGCCGAGGTCGTCGTAGAATTTGCCGGAGCCGATCAGCGCCGTGATGCGGCCCATGCGCGCCGATTCTTCGCGGGTCGTCGAATTGTAGAGGGTGACGCGGCCGCCGGTCAGTTCGCCGATCAGGGGATCGTTCTCGAGCGCGGCCACCAGTTCCTGGCCATAGGTCAGTTCGGCATTGTCGCGGCAGGTGTGGGTCAGGATGACCTGATCGAATTTTTCGTAGGTATCGGGGTCGCGCAGAAGGCTGGCGAAGGGCGCGATGCCGGTGCCGGTCGAGATCATGAACAGGCGCTTTGCCGGGGTCAGCGCGTCGACAACCAGCGTGCCGGTCGACTTCTGGCGCATGATGACGGTGTCGCCGACCTGGATCTTCTGCAATTCGGAGGTCAGCGGACCATCCGGCACCTTGATCGAGAAGAATTCCAGCTCTTCGTCCCAGGCCGGGCTGGCGACCGAATAGGCGCGGTACACCGGCTTTTCGGCATTGGGCAGCCCGATCATGACGAACTCGCCGGAGCGGAAGCGCAGCGACTGCGGACGGGTGATGCGGAACGAGAACAGGCGGTCGGTGTAATGCTTCACCGAGACGACGGTTTCGGCATAGACATTGGCCGGAATCGGAAACTGCAGCGGACGGGCGCCGGCTGTGTTGAGTGCGGATGTGGTGTTCATCAATCCAACTCTGTCTTGCTCACGCCTGTGCGGGCGCCAAACCGTTTCCTGCGCGCCCAGACCATTCAGGTCCCGTCGAGCCGTTCACACACTCCAAAGCAGTGAGCTCTTGTGTCCCAAATTTATTAGTATACAAACGATATTTGTGTCAAGATACCACGCTAAAACAGCTTTCCAAACTGCGGCATATTCGTAGTTCCGCCATTTCGGATTTCGACAATGAAAGAGAATTTTTCGGTGCAACAACCGGATTCCCTGGGTCACGTCGTTGCCGGCATCGATGTCGGCGGAACCTTCACCGACCTCATTTTGATCGACGGAAATGACGGCGGAAAGGTGCATATCGCCAAGACGCCGACGACGGTCGACAATCAGGCGTTCGGCGTGGTTTCAGCGCTGGGCGCCACAGGCTTTGCCATAGACGGCATCGACCTCATCGTGCATGGCACGACCACCACCACCAATGCGGTGCTGGAACGCAGGCTGGCGAAAACCGGCATGATCACCACGCGCGGTTTTCGCGACGTGATCGAGCTTGGCCGCCGCACACGGCCGCAGCCCTACGGCATGACCGGAAGCTTCGTTCCGATCATCCCGCGCGATCTCCGGCTCGAAGTGTCGGAGCGCGTCGAGGCGTCGGGCGCGGTGCGCACGCCGCTCGACGAGGCCGAGATGCGCGACGCCGTGAAGACGCTGATCGGGGCCGGCTGCGAGTCCCTGGTCATCCATTTCCTGCATTCCTACGCCAACCCTGGGCATGAGCGGCGCGCGGCCGAAATCGCCGCCGAGCTTTGGCCGAACGGCTACATCACGACTGGCCATGCGCTGCTGTCGGAAGCCCGCGAATTCGAGCGCGGGGTGACCGCCGCGGTCAACGCCTCGGTGCAGCCGATCCTCGAGCGTTATGTCGAGCGGCTGCGCAAGGAATTGGCTGCCAAAGGTTACGCCCGCGACTTCCTGATCATGAACGGCAATGGCGGCATGATCTCGGCCCGTTTCGTCACCCGCGAATCGGCCAAGACCGTGATGTCCGGCCCGGCTTCCGGCGTCATCGCCGCCGCCTATACGGGCAAGCGCGCCGGCTTTGAAAACCTCGTCACCTACGACATGGGCGGCACCTCGACCGATGTGGCGCTGATCCGCAACGCCGAGCCGGCGGTCTCCAACGAGATCGAGATCGAATATGCGATGCCGATCCACGTGCCGATGGTGGCGGTGCATACGGTCGGTGCCGGCGGCGGCTCGATCGCCCGCGTCGATGCGGCCGGCCTGATCCAGATCGGCCCGGAAAGTGCTGGCGCCAATCCCGGCCCGATCTGCTACGGTCGTGGTGGAGCCGAGCCGACCATCACCGACGCCAATCTGGTGCTGGGCCGGCTGGCGCCGAAGAAGCTGCTGGCGGTCGAAAATCCGGTCACCGTCGAGCGGGTCACCGGCATTTTCGAAGACAGAATAGGCAAGGCCACCGGCCTCTCCGGCGTCGAAGCGGCGGGCGCGGTGCTGCGCCTGGGCAACATGAAGATGGCCGGCGCCATCCGCATGGTCTCGGTGTCGCGCGGCCATGATCCACGTGATTTCGCGCTGTTCGCCTTCGGTGGCGCCGGACCGTTGCATGCCTCCGCGCTGGCGCGCGAACTCGGCCTGCCCCGCGTGCTGGTGCCGGCCCGTCCGGGCATCACCAATGCGCTCGGCTGCGTCGTGGCCGATCTGCGTCACGACTTCGTCAACACCATCAACCAGCCGGTCGCCGTGCTCGATGAAGCCCGGCTTCGCGAGGTGCTGGAACGTCACCGCGGGGAAGGCGAGGAACTGATCGGCAAGGAAGCGGTGAAGCCGGAAACGATCCGCGTCACCCACTCTGCCGACATGCAGTTTGTCGGCCAGACCCACATCATCAACGTGCCGTTGCCGTCTTCATCGGTGACAAGGCAGGAGTTGCAGGTGCTGTTCGAAAAAGCCTATTTCGCCCGCTTCAAGGTCGAGTTGCCGGAGATCCGCGCCAATCTGGTCAACCTCAACACGTCGGTGACGGGCGTGCGGCCGGCGATCGACCTGTCACGGCTGATCGACCCGGCCGGACGTACAAAGACGCTAGACGAGGCGCTGCGCGAAACAAGGCCTGTCTGGTACGCAGGACGCTGGCACGATACGCCGATATACGCACGCGAAAAGTTGCCGCCCGATGCCGTCATCGAAGGGCCGGCGATCCTCGAACAGATGGATGCGACCACAGTGCTCGAACCCGGCGACCGCGCAAGATCGGACGCCGACGGCAACATCATCATCGATATCGGCGAGGCCTGAGATGCAAAAGCTCGACGCCATCACGCTTTCGGTCCTGCAGGCAGCCTTGCAGCAGGTCTGCGACGAGATGGATCTCACTTTCTCCCGCGCGGCCTTCTCGCCTGTCATCGCCGAAGCCAATGACCGCTCCGACGGCATCTACTCCGCCGTCGACGGCTCGCTGATCGCACAAGGCAGCCAGGGCCTGCCGGTGTTCGTCGGCGTCATGCAGTATTCGACCAGGACGGTGATCGAGATGATCGCCAACGGCCGTTGCCTGCCGCCGGAACCCGGCGACATCTACATCGTCAACGATCCCTATCTCGGCGGCACGCATCTGATGGACGTGCGCTTCGCCATGCCGGTCTACCGCGACGGCAAGATATTTTGCTGGCTATCGAATACCGGCCACTGGCCCGATATCGGTGGCTCGGTGCCGGGCGGCTTCTCCGCTTCCGCGACCGCCGTCGAGCAGGAAGGCCTGCGGCTGCCGCCGGTCAAGCTGTTCAAGAAGGGCGTGCTGGACACGGAAATCTACGCCATCATCTGCTCCAACATCCGCGTCGCCGACCAGCGCATCGGCGATATAAGAGCGCAGGCCGCAGCACTGCTGATCGGTCAGGACCGGCTCAATGGAATCCTCGATCGTTACGGCGACGAAACTGTCGTCGGGGCGATCGCCGAACTGCGTCGCCGCGCCGCCGAGCAGATGCGCGCCAACATCTCCGCCATTCCCGACGGCACATACAGTTCGAAGGCCTTTGTCGACTCGGACGGCGTGGTCAACGAACCGCTGACCATCGCGCTCGCCGTCGAGAAGCAGGGCGACACGCTGACCTTCGATTTTACCGGCTCGTCAAAACCATGCGCGGGGCCGATGAACAGCGTGCTGGCGACGACATTGTCGTCGGTCTATCTCGCCATGCGCCATATTTTCCCTGATGTGCCGATCAGCGCCGGCGCTTTCGAGCCCCTGATCGTCAAGCGGCCGGAAGGCACGTTCCTCGACGCCAAATACCCGCGGCCGGTCTCGGGCTGCGCGGCTGAAGTCTCGCAGCGCATCGCCGAGGCGGTGTTCGCGGCGATGGTGCAGGCGCTGCCGGAAAAGGTGACGGCCGCGCCCGCCGGCTCCAGCGGCAATTTCGCGCTGGGCGGCAACGATCCGGCGCGCGGCCGCGACTATGTGATGTATCAGATCTCCGGCGGCGGCTATGGCGGCAATTCCGGCCATGACGGCCTGACCAATGGCTGCTCGACCATCGGCATTTCGAAATCGCCGCCGGTCGAGATCATGGAGCAGGCCTTTCCGGTTCTCTACCGCCACTATGCCTTGCGCGAAGGCTCGGGCGGCGCCGGCAAGCAGCGCGGCGGCTTCGGGCTGGCCTATGAGGTTGAGATATTGCGAGGCGAAGCGCGCGCGTCCTTCGTCATGGACCATGGCCGTTTCGGCCCGCAAGGCGCGCTCGGCGGCAGGGACGGCGCGGTCAACACGGTGACCGTGTTCCGCGCCGGCGAGGCACACGTGCCGCCGCATCTGTCCAAGGAACAGGACATCGCGCTCAAGGCCGGCGACCGCGTGCGCGTCGGCACGCCGGGCGGCGGCGGCTATGGCGATCCGCGTCAGCGCGATCCGAAACTGGTCGCCGAGGATGTCCGGCTTGGTTACTACACCGATGAACAAGCCAAAGAGCTGTTCGGAACCTGAGAGCCGACAAGCCCGAGCCGCGTCAGGTCTGCAGCTTGGCCTTCAGCGCATCGGCGAATTTCTGCGCGATCTTCTTGAAGCCGGCGGGATCGGGATGCAGTTCGTTGGCCCAGTCGGCTACTTTCAGCGTGCCTTGCGTGTCGACCAGATGGAAATTGTTTTTGGGCTCGTCGGCCAGGCGCTTCACCACATCGCGGAATGCCGCCAGTGCGTCGTGGACGATGGCCGTGCCCTTGGCCACCGTCCAGTTGCAGAAATCGAGCGACGGTTTCAGCCACGGGCCGACACAGGACGGATGCGCTCCGTTCGGGATCGGAAAATCATAGCAATGGCCAAAGATCGGCACGCCTGGCGCGACGCGGTCGCGCAGCGCGAATAAATCGAGATAGCAGGCCTCGACCATGCCGAGCGCCTTGGTGAAGCGGTTCTTGTTCAGCCCGGGGGCGTGGCCGTCATTGAAGTCGAGGAAGATGCAGAACTGGTCGCCGGCAATGTCGTTGCCACCGGCAGAGAACAGGATGGCATCGGGCTTGCCGTCCAGCCAGTTGGCCTTTTTGCGCAGGGCGGCGATCATGCGCTGCTGCTTGGGCAGCGACATCTCGTCGGTCGCCGCATCGCCATGATGGGCAAGGTTGAGGATGGTCGGCGGCATCGAGCCGATGCGGCGCAGCTGCGCGATCACGTCGGTGTCGACGAACGGAAAGCCGTTGCCGGTGAGCGGATAGTCGAACCAGGAATCGCCCTGCGCCAGCATGACCAGCGGGCGGTTGGCGACGGCGGCCTCGAGATTGCCGGCACTTTCCCTTGCGGTTTCGAGCCGCTCGATGTTGGCTTGGTGAACCCTGATGCGCTTGGCGATGTCGTCATCGATGCGCCGTTGCGCGGCTTCCTGCACGAATTCCTGCTGGTCCATCCCCAGGTCCCTCCCACGACCGTCTACTTCCAGCTGAGCATGCGCCGATGTCCATGATCGGTCTGTAATTTAGATCACAGTAAGATTTCCTGGGGAAGGACGGCTTGCCGCGCCGTGATCGCCGCAGAGCATGTCGTTTCCGTCTCCGTGGGGCCTGCAAAAGACCATAGACTTCTATCCTTGTTTTCGCGCAATTCCGGACGGGAAACCCAACACCTTCCCTGGAATTGCTTAGTCAACGGAGATCAGGAACATGCGTCTTTTCGGTCGTTTCGTGCTTGCCGCGTCCGCCGCCCTGCTGCTTGGGACCGGTGCTGCCTCCGCCGAGAAACTCAGGATCGGGACCGAGGGCGCCTATCCGCCCTTCAACTATGCCAATTCGGACGGCACGCTGGGCGGCTTCGACATCGACCTCGGCAAGGCGCTGTGCGCCGAGATGAAGGCCGAGTGCGAATTCTCCGTACAGGACTTCGATGGTTCCATTCCGGCGCTGCAGGCCGGCAAGTTCGACGCCATCATCAACATCACCATCACGCCGGAACGGGCCGAGAAGGTCGAGTTCACCCACAAATATTACCAGACGCCGCCGGCCATCGCCGTGCCGAAGGATTCGACCATCGCCGGCACATCGCCGGACGATCTGAAGGGCAAGGTGCTGGGCGTGCAGAGCGCAACCATCCACCAGAATTTCGCCGAGCAGAAATACTCCGGCTCGACCGTCAAGGCCTATCCGACCGGCGACGACGCCCGCACCGACATGGCCAATGGCCGGCTGGACGCGATGATGGACGGCTCGATCATCCTGACCGAATGGCTGAAGAAGCCCGATGGCGCCTGCTGCAAATTGCTCGGCACGCTGGCCGCCGATCCGGCCATTCATGGACCCGGCGTCGGCATCGCCCTGCAAAAGGGCAACAAGGAACTGGCCGACAAGTTCAATGCCGCCATCGACGCCCTGCGTGCCAACGGCAAGTACAAGGAAATCAACGACAAATACTTCTTGTTCGACGTCTACGGAAGTTAACCCCTTCACCGCTCCTACCTCGGCAGCGCCATCAGGCGCTGCCGTTTTCATGAGATGACGGAGAAGTTTCTTGGTTGAGCGGCGCTCCCCTTTCTACACCAGCATCGTTGGCCTCGGCGCCACGATGGGCCGGGTCGGCGGCGACTTCGTCTCGGCCAAAACTTATTCCGGCATCGCCGACGAGCATCTGAACACGCGCAAGAATGTCGGCGTGCAGGATCTCAGCACCATGGGCAAGATGGACATCAAGGGGGCGGAAGCCGAGGCGCTGGTCAACCACATCATCGTCAACGATGCGGCCGCGATGAGCCCCGGCCAGGTGCGCTATTCCACCGTCTGCCGCGACGATGGCGGCATCATGGACGACCTCACCGTGTTCCGGCTGGCGCCTGAGCATTTCATGCTGGTGACCGGCTCGGTCAACCGGCTGAAGATGCTGCCCTGGCTGCAACATCATGCTGAAGCGCGAAAGGCCTATGTCACCGACATCACGGCGGCCGTCGCCTTTCCGACGATACAGGGGCCGCGTTCACGCGAGCTGCTGAAAGCACTGGTTTCGGATGCCGATCTCGATGAGTTGAAACGCTGGGCGTTCACTTCAGGGCGCGTCGGCGAGACCAAAGTCCTGATCTCACGCACCGGGGTGACCGGCGAGCTCGGCTTCGAACTGTTCGTGCCGGCGGACGAGGCGACTTCCGTCTGGGACGCGCTGGTGCGGACCGGCGGCGATTTCGGCTTGAAGCCATACGGCGTGCTGGCCATGTTCACGCTCGGGCTGGAAAAGGCCTATCCGGCGCATGGCATCGACATGGACGAGAGCCGTACGCCCTTCCATGTCGGGCTCGATCGCTGGATCAAGTTCGACAAGGGCGAGTTCATCGGCCGCGAGGCATTGCTCAAAATTCGCGACAAGGGGCTCGACGAACGCTGGACCGGGCTGATTCTCGACGGTGACAAGCCGGCCGCGACGGATGCCAGGGTTTTCGCCGACGGCGAGGATGCCGGCGTCGTCACCTACAGCGATCACGGCTATTCCTTAGGCAAAGTTCTGGCGACGGCGCATTTGCGGCTGCCGTTCACCGCCATCGGGACCGAACTCAGCATCGACATCGACGGCAAGCCGACCCGCGCGGTGGTGGCGCCGATGCCATTCTTCGATCCTGAAGGCGCTCGGCTGCGGGCCTAAGTCAGGCTAACTTCGCTAGCAGCCGCATAAACGTGGCCGCTTCCTTGGCCGTCAGCGGCGCCAGCGTTTCCTGGGTGATGGCGCGGGCCAACGGGATCAGCCGTTCGATCGCCTCGCGTCCCTCTGGCGTGAGGTTGACCAGCAGGCGCCTTTTGTCGACCTCATGCTTGGTCAGGTCGACCAGGCCACGCGCCTTCAGCCGGTCGATCACGCCCTTGACGGTCGCCGCATCCATGGCGATCAGCGTTCCCAACTGGTTCTGCGAGGTCTCGCCGACATCGTGCAGCTTGGCGAGTGCAGCGAATTGCGGCGGCGTCAGGTCGCTGATCTGGGCGGCAAAGATCGAGACATGGCGCTGATGCGCCTTGCGCAGGATGAAGCCGACCTGCTCCTGCAGGCGGTAATCATGTTCGTCGGGCTCTTCGGCCTCGACCAGTTTCAGCAGATTGTCCCCGCCGCTCATCGCAAGCCATCCCAGACCTTGATGTCGCCTGCAGCCAGGCCGCCCATGCGGTCATGCACGCGCGGGCCGCAGCTCATGGCGAGGCAAAACAGGATTTCGTCGGCACGCGGCCCGTCGCTGAGGCCGACCTCCATGGCGTCGAAATGGCTGCGGACATAGGCGGCGTTGGTATGGCCGAGCGGCACGTCAAGCCGCGAGCCGAAGGCGCCGACCTTGGTTGCCGACGGCACGATCGCCTTGGCGTCGCCCAGCCGCTCGCGCATGGCGTAGCCGCCAGGAACGTGCCACAGCGCGCCGTGCTCCAGCTCCCCCGACGAGCCGACAATGGTGCCCTTGCCGTAGGCGTCGATCTGCTTGATGTCGCCGCCCAATGCGGCAATGAGCTTGTCGGTGAGCAGCAGGCCAAGCGGCTTCAGATCGTCCATGGCGCTCTGCAGTTCTTCGACGTAGCGGCCGGCGAACGGGTTCTTGACCAGCGCCACGGCCGCCGCGCGGCGGCGCGGCACAGCTGCGGCCGGGCCGCCATCATGAAAGATCTCTTCGGTCAGAACCGCAATCTTGCGGATCGGAAACTCAGGCATGGGCAACTTCCTTCCCTGGATTTTTGTTGGGCGCGGCAAGCGCCATGGAACCACTGATGCGCGCTTCCCCACCTAGAAACAGCGCCGATGCGGCAATCAGGCCGCGCCGGCGAAAATCTTCGGCGACGGCAAGGCCATTGTCCAGCGCCCGCTCCACATCGTCACGCGCGAGCATGCCGACGGCTTGTGTCACCAGCCGTGCGCCGAGATCGCTGTCGGGCGCCAGTTCCTGCGCGGCAATGCGCTTGATGGCGGGATTGCCGGGCAGGTCGACGGCGTTGGCAATGAGTGTCGCCGCCGCATCGGCCTCGGCGCCGGTGCGCGCCAGCACAGTGACGGCGTCGGCGATGCCAAGCGAGAACGAACGGCCGCGCCAGCCGCTGGTGGCGACGCCGCGCACGCCGTCCGCCGAGCGAATGGTGAGGCGGTCGGCCATGCCGTTGCCGGTGCCGGCGATCGCCAGGTTCATCGACTGGCCCTTGCCGATATGGAGGGCGCTGTCGCCGCCATTGTTGACATAGGCCCGGTCGAGCTTGCGACCGGCAAGCAATGCCGAGAGCATTTCGTCGGCTACCGATCCCGCGACGGCGGCCATCGGCGTGATGAAGCATTCCGCCAACGGCATGACGGCTGCTTCCATGCGCCGCGCGGTCGGGCCGGCGAAAGTGCGCGGCGCCAGGAAAAATGCCGGCAGCCGCAATTCGGGAAGCTCCTCGACCAACTCGATCAGGATCGTCTGGAAGCGCTCGATCGCCTGATCGTAGGCGGCACGACACTCAGCCGCCTCACCAAAGGCCTCGACGATCAGGTCGATCGGCCCGTGGTTGAGGTGCAGCCGCTTGCCGTCCTGCAGCCAGTGGACTTGCGGGCCTTGCATCAAGAGGCCCCGTTCGAGCCGACGCGGCGCAACTGCGCCAGCGGCGGCCATGGATTGTGGGCCTCGGCGCCTGAGCCGCGGCGCGGGTTGAGATATTCGCCGCCTTTGGCAACGATATCCTCGACGCTGCGTATCTCGGCCTCGTAGCCGCCCAGCCGGACATAGTCGTCGCGGCGTAGCGTGAATTCGATCGGCGCCACCAGCGCCGGCGTCGGCACATAGCCGAAGGCGCCTTCCGGCACGCGCATGACGTCGACCATCAGCGTGATGCCGCCGCCCGGCCAGACATAGACCGGCGCGCCGCCAACGGTAACATAGGTATTCAAGCCCTGCACCGAGCGGGTGAGATTGACCGGGTTTTCGGTGACGCCGGCGCGCAGCGAACCGCCGGCGCCGCCGATGAACAGCACGGTGCAGAGCGCCGGCTCGCAATTGTCCTCGATCAGGCCGACCGATTTCTGCAGCCGCTCGGGGAACGGTTTTTCCACCGGCTTCAACTCGTCGTCGAGCTCGTAATAGGCGAACTGCTCGCCGGTGGTCGACACCATCAGCAGCGACAGGCCGGGGCGGGCGCCCTTCTTGGCGTTCCATTCGCCGAGGATCGACAGCGGGTCGGAAATCGAGGTGCCGCCCCAGCCGAGGCCGGGCTCGGAAACCTTGAAATAGCGGCCCGGCGTCGAACGGCGGCCGATGATCTTGATGCCGGTATCCTGCCAGCCCAGCACCTTGCCGGCCTGATGCTCGGAGACGACGCCGGTGATATGGTCGTCGACCACCACCACCTCGTCGACAAGGCCGCGCCATTGCGTGGCGAACATGCCGATGGTGGCCGAGCCGCAGCCGACCCGCATGCGGTGTTCCTGCTTGCCGTCGATGACAGGTGGTTTGCCGGCTTCGACGGTGATGGTGGCGCCGCCATCGATGGTCAGTTCGACCGGCTTGCGATTGCACAGACTGAGCATCGCGTCGCAGGTTGCGCGCCCCTCGGCCTTGGAGCCGCCGGTCAGATGATGCACGCCGCCGAGCGACAGCATCTGCGAGCCATATTCGCCTGTCGTGACGTGGCCGATCGGCTCGCCTTGCGCGCGCACGATTGCCGTTTCGGGACCGAGATGGCGGTCGGTATCGATCTTCACCTTGACGCCGCAGTACGAAAAAATGCCCTCGGTGACCACGGTGACGAGGTCGACGCCCTCGACCTCCTGGCTGACGATGAAGGGGGCCGGCTTGTAGTCGGGATAGGTGGTGCCGGCGCCGATCGCAGTGACGAAGCGTCGGCCGGTGTTGACCAGTTCGCCGTCCCATTGCTCGCCCTCGGCGGTGAAGGGCACGACCGCGGCGCCGCTCTCTGCCGCATGGTCTAGGATGGTCAGCGGGTCCATACGCACGATGCGGCCACCGACATTGCCGTAGCGGTCGCAGGCGCCGGTGCGGCCATCGGCGATGTAGCACATGACCGGACAGGCATCGCAGCGGATCTTTTCCGCCACCAGCTTTTGGCCGGGATCGTGGGTTTCAAAGCGTTCGGCAAGCTCGCTCATCGGCGCGCCTCCTTGTCGCGGATAGCAGCGCGGATGCGCGCCGGCGTCGCCGGAACTTTGGTGATGAGAACGCCGGTGGCGTGGCGTATGGCGTTGAGGATGGCGGGTGCGGTCGGGATCAGCACATGCTCGCCCAGGCCCTTGGCGCCGAACGGTCCCTCCGGATCGGGAACCTCGATCAGAATGTGCTCGATCTCAGGCACGTCGCCGATGGTCGGGATGAGATAGTCGTGCAAATTCTCGGTGCGGCCGGGGATGTATTCCTCCATCAGCGCCATGCCGATGCCTTGCGCGATGCCGCCCTCGATCTGGCCTTCGACCAGCAGCGGATTGATCGCCTTGCCGACATCGTGCGCGGCGGTGATTTTCAAGAGCTTCACCGTGCCGAGCTTGAGGTCGACCTCGAGTTCGGCGATCTGCGCGCCATAGCCATAGACGGCGTAAGGCTTGCCCTGGCCCTTGGCATCGAGCGGCAGCGTCGGCGGATCGTAGGTCTCCTCGGCGCGAAAGACGAAACTGTCCGCATCGACATCGAGCGCGGCGAGATCGATACGCCGAGTGGCTTCGCCCTCACGAATGACGATCGCCGGGCCGTCCAATTGCAGGGCCGCGTTGTCCGAGACATTGGCAAAGCGCAGGATCTTTTCGCGCAAGGCGCGGCCGGCCTTCTCGGCCGCCTTGCCGGTGACAAAAGTCTGGCGCGAGGCCGATGTTTTGCCGGCGTCGGGGCTGATCGCGGTGTCGGCGCTCTTCAGCTTGAATTTTTCCAGCGGCAGGCCGAGTGCGTCGGCGCAGATCTGGGCAATGACGGTGTTGGAGCCCTGGCCGATATCGACGGCGCCCTGATGCAGGATGACCTCCCCCTCTGGCGAGATACCGACCCGGATGGTCGACGGATTGGGCAGCGAGGTGTTGCCGCAGCCATACCAGCAGGACGCGACGCCAACGCCGCGTTGTTTGCTCGTATTGGCGGTATTGAATTTATCTGCGTCGGCCTTCGCGCGAACCCAATGCGGTCGCAAGGAGTCGAGGCACTCGAATATGCCGACGCCCGACTCCAGTCGCTGTCCGGTAACCGTTTCGGATCCGTTCCGAAGGCAGTTCTTCAGCCGAAAATCGAGCCGGTCCATGCCCAGCTTGCCGGCGAGCTCATCATAGAGCGTCTCCTGCATGATCGTCGCCTGCGGCACGCCGAAGCCACGGAAGGCGCCGGAAATCGGCCCGTGGGTGTGGATGGCGCGGCCTTCGGCGCGGTAGTTCGGCGTCGCATAGGGACCGGAGGCATGCACCGGCACGCGGTTGGCGACGGTCGGGCCCCAGCTGGCATAGGCGCCGGTGTTGAAATCGCCTGTGAAGACCATGCCGGTGACATGGCCCTCGGCATCTACGCCGATGGTCGCCTTCATCTCGGCGGGATGTCGCTTGGTGGTCGACATCATGGATTCGTTGCGGGTGTAGGCCAGTGCTGCCGGCCGGCCGGTCTTCAGCGCCACAAGGCCGATGAGCGGCTGCAGTGAAACGTCCAGTTTCGAGCCGAAGCCGCCGCCGGTCGCGGTCGGCACGATGCGCACCTTGTCGACGGCAAGACCGAGCACCTTCGCCGTTTCGTCGCGATCCATGTAGGGGGCCTGGGTGCAGGCGACGACGACCAGCGTGTCGCCGTCCATGTAGGCATGGCCGGCTTCCGGCTCGATATAGGCGTGCTCGACATAGGAGGTGTCGATGGCACCGGACACTGTGAAGGCAGCCTCGCCAAGCGCCGCCTCGGGGTCGCCGCGCTCGACAAAGCCCTTGGTCAACAAATTGGCCGGGCGGTTCGCGTGGATGAGCGCCGCCCCTTCTGCCTGCGCGTCGCCGGGCTGCAGAAAATGCGGCAGCTCGGTCCAGCGGACCGGGAAATCCTGGAGGTCGAGATCGAGCATGGCCTCGCGCTCGCCGGCGACCAGCGCCACTGCCTCGCCGCGCAGCCGCGCAAAGCCTTCGGCCAGCGCCGGCTGGTCGGCAAACGGACCGATGACGCCGAAACAGTTTTTTCCCGGAATGTCGGCGGCGGTGAAGACGCCGACGATGCCGGGATGCGACTTCACCCAGCCCTCCAGGTCGCCGAAGGCGAAGCCGGCATGATAATGCGGCGAGCGGACCACCAGCACGGCCAGCGCATCGGCGGGAAAGGCATCGGCGCCGAATTTTTCAGCGCCGGTGACTTTTGGCACGCCGTCGAGCCGGACCGGGGAGGCGCCTACAGCATTCCCTGTGGTTGGCATTCTACGTTCAAAGTTGAATTCCAACGAATGACGTTGGCGCTGCCCCTCACCCTTACCCTCTCCCCGTGAAGAACGGGGAGAGGGGAGCGTCGGCGCTGGAGCACTTCCCTTCTCCCCGTCACTATACGGGGTGAAGGTGCCGGCAGGCGGATGAGGGGCAGCGCCGTCGGTCGACGTCTCGAACCGTCCCGCATCCATCACTGCCGCAATGATCTTTCTGTAGCCGGTGCAACGGCACAGGATGCCACCCAGCGCATCCTGCACCTCGGTCTCGGTCGGATTCGGTGTGCCATCCAGCAGCGCCGTTGCCGCGACCAGCAGCGCCGGCGTGCAGATGCCGCATTGCGCGGCGCCATGTGCCAGGAAGGACGCCTGCAGCGCCGAGAGAAGGCCATCGGCGAGGCCTTCGACGGTCGTTACGGACGTCCCGGCTGCGGAGGCCGCCGGCATCAGGCAGGCGCAGACGGCGTCGCCGTCGACCAGCACCGTGCAGGCGCCGCAATCGCCGGCATCGCAGCCGACTTTGGTGCCGGTCAGCTGCAATTCATCGCGCAACACCTGCGACAGCCGGCGCAACGGCGGCACATTGACCGAGACGGCGCCGCCATTGACCGCGAAGACGATGTCTACGCGCTCGGGGCCGAAACCCGGCACGAGATCAGGCAGGGCTTCAATCATCTCGGAGTGGCTCATGCCGCCACCATGCTGTTGTCGTTCGTCAGCCCGCAAGCCCCCAGCACGGCGCGGGCGACAAGCTCGCGCGCTGCGTCGAGCCGGTATTCGGCGCTGCCGCGCACGTCGGCAATCGGCGAGAGCTCGGCCATCGGCGCGGACAGGAGCGCATCGGCGAGTGCCGGGCGGACAGGCTTGCCCACCAGCACGGCTTCGACAGCGGCGAGCCGCTTGGCCACGGCCGAGCAGGACCCGACCGCGACAGCGGCTTCCATGACGATGCCAGCCTCGGCAACGAGGCGCGCCGCCACCATGGCGATGGAGATGACGAGGTAGCGCCGCGCACCGAGCTTGACGAAGGCCGACGTGCCGGCGGCCCTGGGCTTCGGCACCCGGATGGCGGTGACCAGCTCGCCCGGTAGCAGCGCGGTGCGGCGGTTGCCGAGAATGAACTCCTGCAGCGGCAGATGACGCGTCGCGGCTGCAGAGCGCAGCTCGACCTCGGCGTCCAGCACCAGCAGTCCCGGAACGCCATCGGCGGCAGGCGAAGCATTGCAGAGATTGCCGGCGATCGAGGCGACATTCTGGATCTGCAGGGAGCCCACTTCGCGCGCGGCCTGCTTCAGCGCATCGAAAGCCGCCGGCAATGGATGGCGGACAAGGTCGGTCCAGGTGGTGCGGGCGCCCAAAACCCAATGGGTTTCGGTCTCGGCAATGCCGCGCAGCGAGTGCAGGCCGTTAATATCGAGAACATTCTCGCGGAACGGTTTGGCGCCCTGCGCCGGATAGAAATCGGTGCCGCCGGCAAGCACGCGCCAGGCGCCCTCGCCCAGCAGAACGAGCGCCTCGTCGAGCGTGGCGGGTTTCGCGTAACGGATCACGCTTTGCCTTCCAAAAAAATCGGCCTTCCCATTGGGGCCTTCAAAGGTGGGGACTTCCCGAACCCGCCAGTGTCTGATCAGGCCAAATTCATTCGTATGCAAATGATATCAAGCTGGCGGAAATTGTCAAAGCCGGAGTTTAAGGGAACCCGGCCGCCAAGCATTTCTTACGCTTGCAGAGGTTGACGCAGGCGGCCATCCGGTCAAGTTTCAGCATCCGGTCGCATCAGCGGCGTATTTCACTCGATCCCCCGTTCGAGACGTAGAAGAGGAGAGGCGCCATGGCCGACGAAGCGCTTGTTGTCATCGACCTGCAAAACGACTTCTGCCCCGGCGGCGCACTGGCGGTTGCCGGCGGCGACGAAATCGTGCCGCTGGTCAACGATCTGATTCGGCATGCCGAGCATGTCGTGCTGACGCAGGACTGGCACCCGGCCGGACATTCGAGCTTTGCCTCCAGCCATCCGGGGGCGCAGCCCTTCAGCGCAATCGAGATGCCCTATGGGCCGCAGACTCTGTGGCCCGACCATTGCATCCAGGGCAGCCTCGGCTCGGATTTTCACTCGGGGCTCGCCTGGACCAAGGCCGAGTTGGTGATCCGCAAGGGGTTCCGCCCCGATATCGACAGCTACTCCGCCTTCTTCGAGAACGACCACAAGACGCCTACCGGGCTCGCCGGCTACCTCAAGGAGCGCGGCATCGGCACCGTGACCCTGGTTGGCCTGGCGACCGACTTCTGCGTCGCCTTCTCGGCCCTCGACGCGGTCAAGCAAGGCTTCAAGACGACGGTTCGCCTCGACGCCTGCCGCGGCATCGATCTCAACGGTTCGGTCGAGGCGATGCTGAAGCGGATGCGCGATGCCGGGGTGAGGCTCGAAGACCCGATCTCGGAGTGACTGGATCGTGAGGCATCGAGGGGGCTGCGCACAGTTGGGGAAGGCTTTCGCGGCAGGTGTACTCGCTTCCGCTGTGTCTCCGCAAATGGCCTTCGCGGCCGAGGCCCGCGGCCTGCCCGATGCTGCCATGTCGCTGTGGTGGGCGCTGCCTTTCGCCGGCCTGCTGCTGTCGATCGCCACCGGACCGCTGCTGTTCCACCATGTCTGGGAGCATCATTACGGCAAGATCGCCGCCGGCTGGGCAGCGCTGGCGATCATCCCCCTGATGGTTGCATTCGGCGTTCCGGTAGCCGGCGAAGCCGTGCTGCACACGCTGCTCACCGAATACATGTCGTTCATTATCCTGCTGTTCGCGCTCTACACCATTTCGGGCGGCATCCTTGTGGCCGGCAACATCCATGGCACGCCGCTGGTCAATGCCGGGCTGCTGCTCGTCGGGGCAATGCTGGCCTCGGTGATCGGCACCACCGGCGCCTCGATGATCCTGATCCGGCCGATGCTGCGCGCCAACGACAACCGGCAGTTCAACGCCCATGTCGCCATCTTCTTCATCTTCCTGGTGTCCAACATCGGCGGCTCGCTGACGCCCTTGGGCGACCCGCCATTGTTCGTCGGCTTCCTGCGCGGCGTCGACTTCTTCTGGACGCCGGCGAACCTCTGGCGCGAGACGCTGTTTACCGGCGGCCTGGTGCTGCTTGTCTTCCTGGCCATCGACATCATGCTGCATCGCCGTGAAGGCGGCGCGCCGAAGATCAAGGATCCGACGCCGGATACAAAGGTGCGCCTTCGCGGCTTGGCCAATCTGCCGCTGCTGGCTGGCGTCATCGCCGCCATCCTGCTGTCGGCAGCGTGGAAGCCGGGCGTGACTTTCTCCATCCTCGGCGTCAGCCTCGAACTGCAGAACCTGGTGCGCGATGCCATCATCCTGGGGCTCGCCGGACTGTCGCTTGTCGTGTCACTCAAGAGCCATCGCGAGGCCAACGGCTTCACCTGGGGCCCGATCGCGGAGGTGGCGAAACTGTTTGCCGGCATCTTCATCTGCATCGTGCCGGTCATTGCCATCCTTCGCGCCGGCCATGACGGCGCGCTGGCGCCGCTGGTCGCGCTGGTGACGTCACCCACCGGGCAGCCCAATGATCTCGCCTATTTCTGGCTGACCGGCGGGCTGTCGTCCTTCCTCGACAATGCGCCGACCTATCTGGTGTTTTTCGAACTCGCAGGCGGCGACGCGCGGCACCTGATGACGGAGGCGGCCTCGACGCTGGCCGCGATCTCGGCCGGCGCGGTGTTCATGGGCGCCAACACCTATATCGGCAATGCACCCAACTTCATGGTCTACGCCATAGCCCGGCATCGCGGCGTGAAGATGCCGGGCTTCTTCGGCTACATGGCATGGTCGGGGCTGGTGCTGATCCCGATCTTTTTGATCGCGGGGTTCCTATTTTTCGGCTGATCAGCCGACGCCGACATAGCGCCTGACTGCCGATGGGTCGGCGCGCAATTGCTCGACATCGACGGTCTCGCGGTTGCGGCCGTTCTCGATGAAGCAGACGCGGTCGGCGACGGACAGCACGGCGTCGACGCGCTGTTCGACCAGAATGGTGGAGACACCTAGCTCACGCAGCTTCACCACCGTCTCGCGGATCTTGGCGATCATCGACGGCATCAGCCCCTCCGTCGGCTCGTCTAGCAACAGCACCTGCGGCTCCAGACAAAGGGCGCGGGCCATGGCCAACATCTGCTGTTCGCCACCGGACAAAGTGCCGGAGCGCTGCCGCAGCCGCTGGCGCAGCAACGGGAAGAGGTCGAGCACGCTCTCGCGCGTCGCTCTTCCGTTGCCGCGCGCCATCAGACCGATCTCGATGTTTTCCGCCACCGTCATCTCGGCGAACAGCCGCCTGCCTTGCGGCACATAGGCGACGCCGGCCTTGGGCACCTCATGCGCCGGCAGGCCGGTCAACTCCTTGCCGGCGAGCCGGATCGAACCGGCGCTCGAGCGAACCAGCCCCATGGTCGCTTTCAGCGCCGTCGTCTTGCCGGCGCCGTTGCGACCGAACAGGCACAGCACCTCGCCCTTGTTGAGCACGAGATCAAGCTCGTAAAGCACCTGAACCTCGCCATAGAAGCAGTCGAGCCCGGAGATGGTCAGCGCTTCAGTCGTGTGGGTATCAGTTTTGGGGGCTTCGCTCATGCCGCCGTTCCCAGATAGGCTTCCTGCACCTGTGTGTTGGCGCGAACCTGTTCGGGCGTGCCTTCGGCCAGGATCCTGCCGGCGTTGAAGACGGTGATGCGGTCCGCCAGCTGCATGACGACCGGCATGTTGTGCTCGATCAGGAGCACGGTGGCGCTCTTGGCAATCTCGCGCACCAGTCCGATGAAATTGTCGATCTCGCTGTCGGCCAGCCCCTGCGTCGGCTCGTCGAGGATCAAAAGCCGCGGCTTAAGCGCCAGGCCCATCGCGACTTCCAGCAGGCGCTGGTGGCCGTAGGAAAGCTGGCCGGCCGGCATATGGGCGCGGCCGGCAAGTCCGGTGCGTTCCAGCGCGGCCATGACGCCGGTGCGCACCGCACCTTTCGAGCGGCCATCGGTCAGCGTGCGCTGCACCGGCAACGCGACATTATCGTAGGCAGAGAGGTTGGCGAAGACGCTGGTGATCTGGAAGGTGTAGGCAATGCCCCGGCGCACCCTGAGATAGGCCGGCTGGCTGGTGATGTCGGCGCCGTCGAAGACGATCATGCCGGACGATGGCTGAATGCGGCCGCTGACCAGGCTGACGAAGGTGGTTTTGCCGGCGCCATTGGGGCCGATGACGGCGCGGATCTCGCCCGGCATCAGCTGAAAATCGACACCGTCGACGGCGCGCAGGCCGCCGAAACTGCGCGCCAGGCCTTTGGTGGTCAGCAACGGCATCATGGGAGCCACCCGAGCCAGCGCTGGCGGATGGTGCCCAGAATGCCTTTGGGGAAAAACAACACCAGCAGGATGAGCGCAATACCGACGATCAGGAGATAGGCGGAGGTGTAGCCGCTGGCGGTGTCGATGACATAGTACATGAACACCGTGCCGAGCAGCGCGCCCAGCGTCGTGGCGGCGCCGCCGAGCAGCACCCAGAGCAGCGGCAGGATGGAATACTGCACCGAGGCAAAGCTCGAGCCGACATAGCCGAACAGCAGCGCATAGGCCGCACCCGAGGCGGCGCAGATGGTGCCGGAGACGACGACGGCGATCAGCTTGTTGGAGAAGGTGTCGTAGCCCAGCATTTTCGTGCGCTCCTCGTTCTCGCGCACCGCGACCAAAACGCGGCCATAACGGGAGCGGACGATGGCGAGGGTGATCAGCAGCACGACCGAGAACAGCGCCAGCGCGCTCATGTAGCGCACGGTCGGGTTGGTGAGGTCGAGCGATGTCGCGCCGAAGGCCAGAACCCGCGCGGGCTGCGGCACCACCAGACCCTGGTCGCCGCCGGTCCAGGCGGCGAAATAGAGGATGACGAGGTAAAACACCTGCGCGAACATCATGGTAACGATCATGAAGGCGACGCCGGTGGTGCGCAGCGCCAGCAGGCCGATCACCAGTGCCAGCAGCGCGCCGCAGGCGATGCCGGCGAGGAAAGCGAAAGGCACGTTCCAGCCGAGATGGATGACGGCGAGACCAGCGCCATAGAGCCCGGCGGCGAAGAACATGGCGTGGCCGAGGCTGAGCAGGCCGACATAGCCGAACAGCATGTTGTAGCCCATGGCGAACACCGCCAGCACCATGATGCGGGCGACGAGGCCGTGATGATAATCCGGCAGGACGAAGCTCAGGGCGAACAGCAGCGCGATGACGCCGAGATGCAATGCATAGGCTTTTGCCGGCGAAGCTTCGCTCATCGCGGCGCCTGCCCGAACAGGCCCTGCGGCCGGAACACCAGCACCATGGCCACCAGCAGCGTGGCGATGATCTTGGCCAAAGTCGGCGAGAAGAACACCGAGATGATGCCGTCGGACAGCCCGATCAGCACGGCGGCGACGACGGTGCCGCGCAGCGAGCCGAGGCCGCCGATGATGACGACGATGAAGGACAACAGCAGCGGGTCCTGTCCCATCAGATAATGCGCCTGACTGGTCGGCACGATCAGCACGGCGGCGATGGCCGCCAGCATGGCGCCGAGCGCGAAGACGCCGGCATAGACGCGGGCGACCGGAATGCCGAAGGCCTGCGCCGTCTCGCTGTCATATTGGGTGGCGCGCATGATGAGGCCGATCTTGGTGCGCGTCAGCACCAGCCAGGTGGCGATGAGCAGAAGGGCCGAAGCGGCAATGATCGACAGCTTGTAGCCGGAATAGCCGAACCAGGGCAAAAGGATGCGGTAGCTGAAGGGCGGCTCCACCGGGCGCGCTTCCGGGCCATAGAAGCTCAACGCCAGCTGCTGGATGATGTAGAGCATGCCGATCGTGGCGACGATGGTGGCTTCCGGATTGTAATTGAGCCGGCGCAGCACAAGCCGCTCGGCTACCAGCGCAATGGCGCCGACGATCAGCGGCGCAATCACCAGCGCCGCCAGGAAGCCGAGCGTGGGATGGCCGGGTATCGCCGTCGAGATCGCCCAGGCCAGCACCGCGCCCAGCATGAAGAACTCGCCATGGGCGACGTTGACGACGCGCATGACGCCGAACACCAGCGACAGCCCAAGCGCCGTCAGCGCCAACACGGCTGAGGTGACAAGGCCTTCGAGGGCGGCGAGGAGGAGATGGGGTCCGAAATGCATTCAGGGCGCCCTTACCCTCCCCTTGTGGGGAGGGTGACCGCGCAGCGGTCGGGTGGGGGGTTGGGCACGGGCCGTCGCGACCCCCACCCCGTCTCGCATGTTTCGCAAAAGTGCGAAGCTTGCGTGCCGACCCTCCCCACAAGGGGGAGGGTAAGGCGCCTCACAGCGCCTGCGTCGTATAATCCCCTTCGGCCTCGTAAAGCCCGTCCTCGATCTTGGTCTTGTGGACGACCTTCATCTTGCCGCCTTCGACCTTGGAGATGTTCTGGATGCCAAAACACTGGTGGATCTTGCCGTTGAAGGTCTTGGGGCCCTGCGGATGCTCCGGGCCTTCGGCGAATTCGGTCAGAGCCTCGGTCGCCTCGACCAGCTTGGCGCGGTCTTCCGGACCCTTGTAGCCGGCATCTTCCATCGCCTTCTTGACGACATAGAGCGTCTCCCAGCAGCCGAACATGTGGGCGGCGGTGGAGACGTCCTTGGGGTCGCCGACTGCAGCGCCATTTTCGTCGATGCCGACGGCGGCGCGGTAGGCTTTCTGCGCGGCCGAGTCATTGGCCTGCGCATAGCGCGGCGAACCTTCCCAGAAATGGCTGCCGTCCAGGAATTCGAGGCCGGGGCTGTTGATGTCGGTGGCTTCGAGCGAATCGATGAAGCCGAACAACTGCGGCCGGTTGGAGCCGTAGAACTCGCCGAGTTCCTTGACGAAGGTGAGCACGGCCGGGCCGACCATGACGTGGTAGATGACTTCGGTCTCGGCCGGGATCTGCGGGAAGTATTTCGTGAAAGATGACTCTGTCGGCGGGATGGCGATCTGGGCGATGACCTCGGCGCCTTGCGCCTTCAGCGCCGGCGGCAGGTAGTCGCGATGGTCGTAGCCGAAGGCGAAGTCGGGGAAGATCTGCGTCACCTTCTTGCCGGCATTGGCCGCGATCCATGGCGCCATCGACTGGATCTGGCTCTTCACATCGGTGATGCCGGGCTGGAAGACGTAGCGGTTGAGCTTGGTCGAAGCGACATGGTGGCCTTCGCTGACGACGAAATAGGGGATCTTGTTTTCGCCGGCGGCCGGGGCCGAGCCGATCACGACATGCGAGAACAGCGTGCCAAAGACGATGTCGGTCTTGTGCTGGGTGGCGAACTTGCCGACCACCTCGGCGCCACGGCCGGGATCGGTGCCGTCATCCTCGATCACCAGTTCGACCGGCCGGCCGTTGATGCCGCCGGCATCGTTGATCGCCTTGACCGCGGCGGCACTGGTCTTTTCGTACCAGCGGCCATAGGCGGCGCCGATGCCGGTGCGGTGCGACTGGAAGCCGATCTTGATTGGCGCCGAACTCTGCGCCTGGCTGTAGCGGACGAAGCCGGGCGCGAGCGTCAGCCCGGCGCCGGCGGCGAGACCTTTCAGCGCGGTGCGGCGGCTAAGGGTGGATTTGGAGAGATCGAAAAACCCATTCTTGTCAGTCACGGCAGTTCCCCTGTTTTTGAGTTTTGACTGGCTGTAACGAGGCAAGGCCACTCCCTTGCAGGAGGGGCAGAAATTGCATGTGTACAAACTAAATCACCAAAGCACAGAGCTTGCAAGCGGGCTTTCCGCAAAGGCATGTGGATCAGCTTGTCTCATCCGGCCGTCGGCGTGGCAAGCAACCACAGGCCGAAGATCGTGTAGGCAATCATCAGCATGGTGAGCGGCAACTGGCTGAGGGCGGCGCGCGATGGCACCTGGTGCAGTCGCCAGGCCAGTCCATGGGCAACGAGCACCGCCAGCATGTGCCCGGCGATGATGATGCCGGCCTGCAGGTTCCACAGCCACCAGGCGGAGTGGGCCCCGGCGACGATGCCGGCCTCGATCTGCATGTCGGCGGCGCCGAACAGGTTCCATCCCAGCGCGAACGGGTCGGACAAAGCGGCAATCGCATACTGGCCGTCGACCAGCAGCGCCGTCAGATAGTGCGCGACATGATAGGCGAGCGCGATCGGTACGATCGACCAGACCAGCAGCCCGGCGGCCTCGCCGTGGGAATGTCGGCTGCCGGCAAGGCGCTGGCCGAGTATGACGGCCAGCAGGAATGCCGCCGCGAGCAGGACGAAGGTCAGCACGAGGCCAAAGCTGCTTATGCCGATGAGCGCGGTGCGGCCGGGATATTCCAGCGGGTTGATGCCGAACAGGCCGAGCCAGAAGAAGGTTTTCGACAGGCCGTCGAAGGACACCGATGACAGGCTGAGCAGCAGGAAAGCGATGCCGCTTGCCGGCAGGGGCGCTGCGCCGAGCAGTTTTGAGCCCGGCCAGCAGAGAGCGAGCCGCCCGTGTTCATCGCGCTCGACAAGGGCGAAGCGCGCCACCATAGCGAAGAACACCGTCAGGAATTCGCCGCGCCGGCTCCAATCGCGGTAGCCAAAGGCGAGCATGGCGATGAAGGTAAGCAACCAGTAGAGGCCGGCGACATAGGCAAGCCGCGCCGGGTCGTCGGGCGCCGGGTAGATCAGCTCGAACCAGGCGAAGGCGAAGAACAGGATAACGGCCGGCCAGCAGCCGAGCCATGAAGGCAAACGCGATTCCTGTCCCTCACGGCCACGAAACTTGAACAGGCGGCTTTCGATCCGCCGCGGGCCATACCATGGATTCAGCCACGACCAGAGATCGCCGAACAGGCCTTGCGCGATGGCAAGGCCGACCCAGAGCAGCGTCCAGATGGTTAGCGGCAGCGGATTGGAGAGCGGGTCGCGGCTGCCGAACAGGCCGGCGGCGATGAGGGTTGCGAAGCCGGCAAAGGAGAGCAGGCTGATGATTATGCGGGCGGTGTCGGCGAATGGGAAGAGCGGCAGGCGGCGGCGCCAGAAGCGGTCGAGGGTTGCGGGTGGCAGCAGGGCGAGGACGAGGAAGCTGACGGCGACGGCGAGCGCGCCGCCGGCGATGTAGTAGCCGGTCGGGAGGAGGAGGACGTGGCCGCGGTCGGAGGCGTGGGCGAAGGCAGGGGTGGGGAGGAGTGTGAGGGTGGGGGAGCAGGCGACATATGTCAGCCTGACGCGATCCTTCACACCCCCCTCTGGCCTGCCGGCCATCTCCCCCGCAAGGGGGGAGATTGGATGTCGCCGGGGCTTTCGCCAACTTTCAAGGGTGAAGAAAGAGGCGCGGTACTCGACGCTGCCAATCTCCCCCCTTGCGGGGGAGATGTCCGGCAGGACAGAGGGGGGTGGGCGGGAACTCACGCTATCGCGATTTCCATTTCGTCCAGCAAGGCACCCGCCGACCCTCAAACCTTGACCAGCTGCTCCACGCGGTCCTTCGCCCCAAAAATCCGGAGATAGCGCTCGATCTCCTTCTTGTCGCCCGTCGCTTTCGCCGGATTGTCCGACAGCTTCACCGCCGGCCGGCCATTGGCCTCCGTCACCTTGCAGACCAGCGATATCGCATCCAGGCTGTTGGTTTTGGTCGGCGCGCAGCCTTCGAAATCGTTGGTGAGGTTGGTGCCCCAGCCGAAGGACATGCGCACCTTGCCCTTGAAGTGCCTGTAGGTCTCCTCGATGGTTTCGACCTCGAGACCGTCGGAGAAGATCAGCAGCTTCTGCCTGGGGTCCTTGCCCTTCTCGCGCCACCAGTCGATGATTTTTTCGCCGCCTTCGATCGGCGGCGCGCTGTCGGGGCGGAAGCCGGTCCAGTCGGCGACCCAGTCCGGGGCGTCGCGCAGGAAGGATGCGGTGCCGAAAGCGTCGGGCAGCACGATCAGCAGGTTGCCGCCGTAGTAGCGCTGCCAGTCCTGCAGCACCTTGTAGGGCGATTCCTTCAATTCCTTTTCCGACTTGGCAAGGGCGGCAAACACCATCGGCAATTCATGCGCGTTGGTGCCGAGCGCTTCGAGGTCGTTGTCCATGGCCAGCAGCACGTTGGAGGTGCCGGTGAAGGCTTCGCCAATACCTTCCTTGAGCGCCTCGACGCACCAGCGCTGCCACAGGAAGGAATGGCGGCGGCGGGTGCCGAAATCTGAGATGCGGATGCCGGGCAGCGCCTTCAAGCGTTCGGTCTTGGCCCACATCTTCCCCTTGGCGCGTGCATAGAGCACGTCAAGCGCGAAGGGACCGAAGGCGCGCATGGCGGCGCGGGAACGAAGCTCGTTGATGATCGCCAGCGCCGGGATTTCCCACAGCGTAGTGTACATCCAGGGGCCACTGAAGGAGAGCTCGTACTGCCCGTCGCGCTTGGACAGCTCGTAGTCGGGCAGCCGAAAACCTTCCAGCCAGGCGAGGAATTCCGGCTCGAAGATCTGCTTGCGGCCATAGAAATTGTTACCGCCAAGCCAGATCATCTCCTTCTTGGAGAAGCGCAGCGTGCGGGCATGGTCGAGCTGGTCGCGCAATTCGCCTTCGTCGATGTCGTCGGCAAGCCGCACCGAGGTGGTGCGGTTGATCAGCGAAAAGGTGGCGTCGACCTTGGGGTACATGCCCCAGATCATCTGCAGCATCAGAAGCTTGTAGAAATCGGTGTCGAGCAGGCTGCGGACGATCGGGTCCAGCTTCCAGGTGTGGTTATAGACGCGCCGCGCTATATCGGTTCTTGCCATGTCCTGCCGTCGCCTTCGCTGCTCACGTCTGTCTTACGCAATTCCGGACGGGAAACCGCCGCACTCGTTTCCTGGAATTGCCGGGCAAGAGCTTAGTAGCATTGAATTTTTGAAAGCGCTTCCCGCTTTCCGGGCTGGCCCGACAAAAAGCAGTCGCTCCCGGTCCAGCCTCAACTCTTGGCGCCCACCACCCGCAGCGCCGGACGCTTCCGGCGGCTGCCGATGCGGCCGGCCACCGGCGCGTCGGCGCGGCTGTCGGCCTGTTCCTTTTCGGCGAACAGCCAGTCGACGAACAATTGCACGATCGGCGCTGAACGCATCTCGTTGCGGCAGACGACATAGAAATCGTCGACCGCCGGCACCGACAGGCTGAACGGCGCCACCAGCAGGCCCCTGGCGAGCAGCATGCTGGCGGTGACGGAATCGCCGAGCGCCACGCCATGTCCGTGCACCGCGGCTTCGATCGCGGTGCGGGCGTCGCCGAGATGGTGGCGGCGGCCACGTTCGAGGTCGAGCCCATCGGCGGCGGCCAGCCAGGTGTGCCATTCGCGGCCATCATCGCCATGCAGGATGACATGGCCAGCAAGATCCCGGCAGATGCGGAGCGGCCGGTTGTTGATCAGCGTCGGGCTGACCACCGGGAACAGTTCGAGGCCCGACCATTTGCGCATCCAGCAATCGGTCCAGCTGCCGTCGCCATAGAGCACGCAGACATCGACCTGTGGGGCGCGGATGTCCTTGGGGTCGTTGGACGGGATCAGCGTCAACCTGATATCAGGATATTGCGCCATGAAGCTGCCGAGCCGCGGCGTCATCCACAGAAGCAGCAGCGCCGGCACGCAGGAGACCGACAGCGTACCGGCGCTGGCTGGCCTGGTCATGCGCTGGGTGGCGGCGGCGATGCCGTCGAAGGCGGTCGAGACCGCCGGCAGCAATTCGGCGCCGTGCGGGGTGAGCTTTACCCGCTGTCCGGTGCGTTCGAACAGTTTTACGCCGAGCGATTGCTCGAGCGCCTTGATCTGGTGGCTGATCGCGCCGTGGGTGACGTTGAGCTCACTCGCCGCCTTGGTCAGCGAGGCATGCCGCGCCGTCGCCTCGAAGGCGCGCAAGGGATTCAAGGGGGGCAGACGCTTGGCCATGAGCAACCGGATACTCTGTGAGATTTTCTCACAATCAGCACCGTAACAATATCAATTGATTTTTCAATGCGGCTGCCGGACACTTTGGCAGGTCAACAGCATCAATGACGTGAAATCTACAGGCAGCCAGCGGGACAGCGACCCGGCCGGATAATGGTCAGTTTGCAGACGCTGCCGCATGCACCAGCCCGGCAGGAGGAGACCGACATGGGTTATGACAGAGGCAAGCTCGACGCGCTGCGCCGCAAATATGGCGAGAGCCATGGCGGCGAGATGTTCGACCCGAAGTTCCGCAAGGTCGCCGACAAGATCTTCTCCAAGAGCGGCACCCGACTCGCGCCCTATGCCGGCATCCCGACCTTCCTCGCCGCGCCCTATCGCGAAATCGCAGCCGACAATCCCGATTTCGGCGATTTGCAGGTGGCGATCATCGGCGTGCCGATGGATCTCGGCGTCACCAACCGGCCCGGCTCGCGCTTCGGGCCAAGGGCGCTGCGCGCCATCGAGCGCATCGGCCCTTACAATCATGTGCTGGAATGCGCGCCGACGCATGAGCTGCGCGTCGCCGACATCGGCGATACGCCGTTCCGCAGCCGCTACCGGCTGGAGGTCAGCCACGAAGACATCGAGCGCCGCACCAACCAGATCGTCGATGCCGGCGTGCTGCCGCTTTCGGTCGGCGGCGACCACTCGATCAGCCATCCGATCCTGAAGGCGGTCGGCAAGAAGGCGCCGGTCGGCATGATCCATATCGACGCCCATTGCGACACAAGCGGGCTGTTCGACATGACCAAGTTCCATCATGGCGGACCGTTCCGCAACGCGGTGCTGGACGGCGTGCTCGACCCCACCCGCACCATCCAGATCGGCATCCGCGGCTCGGCGGAGTATCTGTGGGAGTTCACCTATGAATCCGGCATGACGGTCGTGCATGCCGAAGAGGTGACGGGTCTCGGCATTCCGGCCATCATCGAGAAGGCGCGCAGAATAGTCGGCGACGGCCCGACCTACATTTCCTTCGACGTCGACAGTGTCGATCCGGCCTTCGCGCCAGGCACCGGCACGCCGGAAATCGGCGGCCTGACGACGCGCGAAGTGCTCGAACTGCTGCGCGGCTTGAAAGGCCTCAACATCGTCGGCGGCGACGTCGTCGAGGTGGCGCCGCAATATGACGCGACCACCAACACCGCCCATGTCGGCGCCCAGGTCCTTTTCGAGATCCTGAGCCTGATGGTGTTCAGCCCGGCGATCACCGGCAAGGGGGCCTGACGGATTTCACATGCAAAGGCGGCCGCCGCGCTGGAGCCGGCGGCCGTTTCCAAAACAAACAAGCTTCCAGAAGGGGAATACCAATGACAATCCAAATGAAATCAACCATCGCCGCCGCGCTGATGCTCGCCGGCCTCGGCTTCGCCGCCCAGGCCAATGCCGACGCCGTCGACGACATCACCAAGGCCGGCGCCATCAATGTCGGCATCTTCTCCGACTTTCCGCCCTTCTCCTCGGCCAGCGCCGATATGAGCATCAAGGGTTACGACGTCGACGTCGCGCAGGCGATCGCCGATTCACTCAAGGTGAAGCTCAATCTGGTCAGCGTCACCGGCCAGAACCGCATCCCGTATCTCACCGACAAGCGCGTCGATATCCTGATGAGCGTCGGCTATTCCAAGGAGCGCGAGGAGGTGATCGATTTCGCCGCCGCCTACGCGCCCTATTACATCGCCGTCATCGGTCCGGCGGCGCTCTCCGTCAAAGGCAAGGAAGACCTTGCCGACAAGTCGATCGCCGTAAATCGCGGCACGCTGGAGGATACGTCGCTGACCGAGGCGGCGCCGGCATCGGCCGACATCAAGCGCTTCGACAACTACAACTCCGTCATCCAGGCCTTCATCTCCGGCCAGACGCAGCTGATGGTGGTCGGCAATGATGTCGGCGCGCAGGTGCTGGCCAAGCAGGACGCGCTGAAGCCGGAGCAGAAGTTCCAGCTCTTGACCTCGCCCTCGCATATCGGCCTCAACAAGAAAGAGGACCGGCTGAAGACTGCGGTCAATGATGCGGTTGCCAAGATGCTGGCCGACGGCAAGCTCGATGAGAGCTCGAAGGCCTGGCTGAAGACGCCGCTCAATCCCGACAACCTCAAGGATTGAGTTCTCGTGGCCTTTGCCTGGCTCCCAGGCGCTGTGGGCGACATCGCGCGCGGCGCGGCCACGACGATCCTGTTGATCGTCGTGACCACGCTCGTGGGCACGCTGCTCAGCATCCTGGGCGCTGCCGGCCGGCGCAACGGCCCGGTATTCGTGAAGCGCGCCATCGCGGTCTATGTCGAGGTGATGCGCAACACGCCGTTCCTGGTGCAGCTGTTCTTCATCTTCTTCGGCCTGCCCAGCCTCGGCATAAGGCTCGATCCGATCCTGGCCGCCATGCTGGCAATGACGCTCAACATGGCGGCCTACACGATTGAAATCGTCGGCGCCGGCCTCGATGCCGTGCCCGGCGGACAGACGGAAGCCGCCTTGGCACTCGGGCTTCGGCCACGCCAGGTGTTTGTCAAGATCGTGCTGCCGCAGGCGCTCAAGGTGATCTACCCGGCGCTGACCAGCCAGATCGTCATCATGATGCTGGAATCGGCCGTGGTGTCGCAGATCGCCGTGCGCGAGCTGACCTATGAGGCCGACATGCTGCAAGCCCGCACCTTCCGGTCCTTCGAAACCTATTTCGTCGTGACCCTGGTCTACCTCGTCCTGTCCATGGCCTTGCGCCGGCTGCTGGTCACAGGCGGGCGCCGCGTGTTGGGGGCAGGTGTCACATGATCGAATTCACCTTCTGGGACATCGTTCGCAATCTGCTGCTCGCCGCCCGCTGGACGGTGCTGTTGTCGCTGGCGGCCTTTGTCGGCGGGGCGGTGGTAGGGCTGATCGTGCTGTTCTTCCGCATCGCCGAAAATAAATGGAGCCGGCGCATCGCTTCCGGCTACATCGCCCTGTTCCAGGGAACGCCGCTGTTGATGCAGCTGTTCCTGATGTTCTTCGGCCTGCCGATGCTCGGCCTGCGCATCGAGCCATGGACGGCAGCGGTGCTCGGCCTGACCTTCTTCGCCAGCGCCTATCTGGCCGAGATCTGGCGCAGCGGCGTCGATGCGCTGCCGCGCGGGCAGTGGGACGCTGGCGCCAGCCTTGGGCTGCACCGTCTGCAGGAGCTCAGGCTGATCATCCTGCCGCAGGCGTTCTCGATCACAAGGGCGCCGATCGTCGGCTTCCTGGTGCAGTTGATCAAATCGACGGCGCTGACCTCGATCATCGGCTTCGAGGAGCTGGTCAGAACCTCCAACGCCATCAACAACGCCACCTTCGAACCGTTCAAGGTCTACGGGCTGGTGGCGCTGATCTTCTTCGTCATGTGCTTTCCACTGACGCAATACGCCCGTACGCTCGAACAACGAGCGGCGGCCCACTGACGCCAGGCGGCGACAGTGCGTGAAGGGAACCTGCCGGAATAGAACGGCATCAACTGAGGAGAAACCAGATGAACAGACTGATTGGAAAATCCCTGACACGGCGCGGCGTGCTTGGTGCGGGCCTCGCTACAGCCGGCGTGCTCGCCATGCCGTCGATCCTGCGCGCGCAGGACAAGTCGCTGAAGGTCGGCGTCTATGGCGGCTATTTCAAGAAATCCTTCGACGAGCACGTCTTCCCAGATTTTACCAAGGCCACCGGCATTGCAGTGGAATCGGTCGCCGAGCCGACCGGCGAAGCCTGGCTGGTGCAGCTCGAACAGGCGTCCAAGGCAGGCCAGGCGCCGGCCGACCTTTCGATGATGTCGCAGACCTCGACGCTGAAGGGCCAGTCGACCGAATTGTGGACGCCGCTCGATACGTCGAAGTTCAAGCACTACAACGACCTGTTGCCGCGCTTCATCAACAAATACCCGGATGGCCGCGTTGCCGGCATCGGCGCCGTCGCCTGGTGGATCACGCTGGTCTCCAACACCGATGTCTACAAGGATGCGCCGACCTCATGGGAGACTCTGTGGGACAAGGCCAATGAGGACAAGCTTGGCCTTCTGGCACTTGCCTCGAACTCGTTCCTGCTCGAAGTGACAGCCAAGACCTTCATGGGCGGCACCAATGCGCTCGACACCGAGGACGGACTGAACAAGGCGTTCGAAAAGCTCGCCGAGCTCAAGCCGAATGTCCGGCTGTGGTATCGCGACGAGGCGCAGTTCGAGCAGGCGCTGAAGTCGGGCGAGATCCCGATGGGCCAGTATTATCACGACGTCACCGGCCTCGCGGTCGCCGACGGCTTCCATGTCCGCTCGACCTTCCCGAAGGAAGGCGGCATCCAGGATTCCGGCAATTGGGTGCTGTCGCGCGCCTCGACCAAGGTCGACGAGGCGCATGCATTCATCGACTATATGAGCCAGCCGTCGATGCAGGGTCTGATGTCGCGCAAGGTCGGCACCACGCCGACGCTGAAGAAAGAGGTGCTCGACCTCAAGCCGGAAGAGTTCGCCGCGGTGTCGTCGGATATCGATCCGATCATCCCGCGCTATGACCTCTATACGTCGAAGGCCGACTGGATCAACCAGAAGTGGACCGAGCTGATCGTCGGCTGAGCCGCCCGTTCCGCTTGAAAACTGATCGGCCGCCGGATTTCCTCCGGCGGCCATTTCCTGGAATTGCTCCAGCGCACAGCCTGAGAGGGATGAGCATGTCCGGACTAGATATCAACGCCGTCACCAAAAAATTCGGCAACTTCGCCGCCGTCGACAATGTCCAGCTCAACGTGCCGCATGGCACGTTCGTGTGTCTGCTCGGCCCATCGGGCTGCGGCAAGACCACGCTGCTGCGCATGATCGCCGGGCTGGAGGAGCCGACCAGCGGCGCCATCGTGCTCGACGGCGAGGACATCACGCCTTTGCCGACGCACAAGCGCAATCTCGGCATGGTGTTCCAGTCGCTGGCGCTGTTTCCGCATCTCTCTGTCGGCGACAACATCGCCTATGCGCTGCGCATTCGCGGCGCCTCGAAGGAGGAGCAGAAGAAACGCGTCGACGAGTTGCTGGGCCTGATCCATCTGACCGGCTTTGCCGACCGCCCGGTGGCCAAACTGTCGGGCGGCCAGCGCCAGCGCGTGGCGATCGCCCGGGCACTGGCGCTGTCACCAAAGCTGTTCCTGCTCGACGAGCCGCTGTCGGCGCTCGACGCCAAACTGCGCGAGGCCATGCAGGTGGAACTGCGGCAGCTGCAGCAGCGGTTGGGCATCACCACCATCGTCGTCACCCACGACCAGCGCGAAGCCATGACCATGGCCGACCTGGTCGTCGTCATGGGCCACGGCAGGATCCTGCAGGCGGCGCCGCCCATCGAGATCTACCGCAAGCCGGCCGACGCCTTCGTCGCCGACTTCATCGGCATCACCAATCTGCTGCCGGCCGAGATCGACAGCACCGGGCGCACCACCATTCTGGGCACAGCCATTCCGGGCCTTGCCATGCCGGCGGGTCAGACCAAAGCGTCTGTTTCGGTTCGCCCGGAGGATGTGCATCTCGGCAGCCCCGGCGGCTCGGCCATCACCGGCGAGGTGAGTTTCGTGCGCGATCTCGGCGGCACCATCGAGACCTTCGTCGACGTCGGCGGCACCAGCATCATTGCGGTGACGACGCCGCGCGAGCGGCATGACGTGCCGGTCGGCGCCAAGGTCGGCGTAACATTGCCGCCGGCAAGCTGCGTGGTGCTCGGCGCATGAGACGCGAAGCCCCGAAGTCGATAGCCGACTACACGCCGCTGTTCTTTCCGGCGCTGATGCTGGTCGTCTTCTTCGTCGTGCCGTTCTCGACGATGATCGCGGTCAGCTTCTTCAAGCGCAACCCGTCCGGTTTTTACACGCCGGATTTCGTGTTCGACAATTACGCCCGCTTCCTGTCGGTGTTCTTCGGCGGCGTGCTCGGCTTTTCGCTGCTGCTGGCGGTGCTGGTCGCCGTCTGCTGCGTCGCCATCGCCTTCCCCTTCACCTACCTTTTGACCCGTCGGCCGCGCCGCGTGCAGACGCTGTGGCTGGTCGGCCTGCTGTCGGTGCTGTCGCTGTCGGAAGTCATCATCGGCTTTGCCTGGTCGACGCTGTTTTCGCGCACCGCCGGCATCACCAATTTGTTCGTGGCGATCGGGCTGATGGACAAGCCGGTGGCGCTGCTGCCGACTTTTGGCGCGGTGCTGACCGGCATGGTCTACCAGGCGCTGCCCTATACGATCCTGGTGCTGTACCCCGCCCTCGTGCGCCTCGACCCGACATTGCTCGAGGCAGCGCGCACGCTCGGCGCCTCGCCGATCCGCGCCTTCTTCACCGTCGTCGCGCCGGCACTGCGCAACACCATTGTGGCGACACTGATCATGGTCTTCGTGTTCGCCCTCGGCTCGTATCTTTTGCCGCAGATTCTGGGACGGCCGCAACACTGGACGCTGTCGGTGCTGATCACCGACCAGGCGATCTACCAGTCCAACATGCCGTTCGCGGCCGCAATGGCGGTGTTCCTGGTGCTGATCTCGCTGGCGCTGGTCGGATTGACACTGCTCGTCGGACGAAGGGAGAACGCCCTATGACCGCGACCTTGCTGCGCCGTGTCTATTTCACCATCGTCGCGCTGTTCCTGGCGGCGCCGCTGATCGTCGTCGCCGGCGTGTCGGTGAATTCGCGGCAGGAGCTCAGCTTCCCGCCGGTCGGCTTCTCGCTCGCCTGGTACGCCCAGATCTTCACCGATCCGGAATGGCGGCTGGCGCTGATCCATTCGGTGACGCTGGCCGTCTGCTCGGCCGCGATTGCCGTGGCGGTCGCGCTGCCCCTGGCTTGGTTCCTGTGGCGGCGCATCGCGCCATGGGCGAACATCTTCCAGGTGCTGGGGCTTGCCCCCTTCATCCTGCCGCCGGTCATCACCGCGCTCGGCTTCCTCTCCTTCTGGGCGACGGTCGGGCTGTTCGGCCAGTTCTTCACCGCCATCATCAGCCACGCTATCTTCTTCGTGACGCTGCCGCTGGTGACGCTGTCGCTCGGCTTTGCCTCGATCGACCGCTCATTGGTCGAGGCTGCGGCGACCATGGGCGCCGATGATCGCACGGTGCTGAAGACCGTGGTGCTGCCGCTGATCCTGCCCTACCTCGTCTCGGGTTACGCCTTCGCCTTCGTCTTGTCGCTCAACGAATACATCGTCGCCTATATGACGATCGGCTTCACCACCGAGACGCTGCCGATCAAGATCTTCAACGCGCTGCGCTACGGCTACACGCCGACCATGGCTTCGGTGTCGGTGTTCTTCGTCGCGGTGGCGGCACTGGTGTTCGGCTCGATCGCCAGGTTCGGCGATATACGCAGGCTGCTCGGGGCGATGTCGTCGGATGGGAGCTGAGCGCATTCATTCTAAGTAACAGCACCAGTACAACACCCCTCGATCGCTGCTCAGACCACCAATGCCATGAAGGTGCTGAGTGCACCCTATGCACTCGCGCAGGCGGCAGCTTCGCGCCTCATCTCGGACTCAGGGGTGAACTTAAGTGCTCCTCGAAAGCGGACAACTGACTTCTTCGCCCGACTATTCGCCAGGGTCGAACTCACCTTTGAACAAGACTGTCTCCACCGGCCCGAGGGGATTGACGATCCGGCTCTCCAGGACTTCGACAAGTTTGCGTCCGACACCCGCTATGTCCACGAAATGAACGCCGATCTTCGCAGGCAAGAAACGTGACAGCCGCGTGCTGTCCCGAGTGACAATGTGGATGTCACTCCCTGGCGCGAGACCTCTTCTGCCAAGAGCGTGTAGTGCCCCCAAAAGGCCCAGTTCGTTGGCGCAAGCCAAGCCCGTCGGCGGATCTGACCAGGCCAGCATGCGATCGAACCAGGCTGCGCTCGATTCCATGGTGAACATTCCATGACCGATCAGCGACTGGTCGATCGGAATACCAGCCTCGGCCATTGCCCTTCCATACCCGGAAAGACGCATGGCACTCGCCTGGTCGCCCGGAACGAGAAGTTGCAGCGCAATGCGTCGGCAGCCCTGGTCCATGAGCCGCCGGGTCGCCTCGTAGGCAATCTGTTCATTGTCGATGTCGACATAAGGATATGCTGTATCCAGGTCAGTTCTTCCAAACGCGACGAATGGCATGCCTCTATCCAGCAATAGCTTAACGCGTGGATCACCCAAGACCATGCGCGTGATAATCAGTCCGTCTGTGCTGCCCGCCTGAAGCTGTCGCTGCACACTCTCGATGGGGTCATCATCGGGCGTGGTGGAGTAGATGGATAGACTATAACCCGCTTGCCGCGCCGCCAGCGTCATGCCTTCGATTAACGGAAGCTTCAACAGATCGGACAGATGATCTTGTGTTTCCATCGGGTAGATTGCTGTCATCGTCAGCGTGCGGCCAGTTTTGAGCGCGAAGCCATGATGATTTGGCACATAGCCGACCCGCTGCGCCACTTCCTTGACGCGAGCGATGGTGGCGGGATGAACCTCCGGCCCATCCTTCAGCGCGCGGGATACCGTGGTCACCGAAAGGGAAAGTTCCGCCGCGATCTGTTTCAGGTTGGTCATGTCGCCCGACCTCATTTGCGAAAGCGCCGGCTGATTTGCTGACTTTCACTAGGTGACCGAATTCCACCTCACGGTCAATCCAAGCTCTCGCTAAAGCAGCTTGACTCTCCTGCAATTGGATGCAATCGTAACGTTACGATTGGCAAGAATTGGCCCTTTTTAGCGCGTCTCAACAAATTCTAGGGAGGAGAACCTATGTCTTGGTTACGCATTTCCTTGACGGCATTCGCATTCTCGGCCGCCGTGCCGGTCTATGCCCAATCAGTCACCATCACGACCGCGGGCGGCGATTATGGCAACGCCATGAAGGAAGCCATGTGGGCCCCCGCTGCAAAAGAGCTTGGCTATGATATCCGCGAGGAGACCCTCAGCGACGGCTTGGCCGCCCTGAAGATGCAGGTTACCTCGGGCACGGTCACAACCGACGTCATTCACCTGGGCTCACCGGAGGGCGCGCAGGCCGCCGCACAGTCGCTGCTGGAGCCGCTCGACTACACGATCATCGACCCAAAGGCCGTGCCGGACGGCGCAAAGTCCGACTACTGCTATCCATTCGACTCCTATGGCACCGTCTTGTCGTGGAACACCAAGACCTATGGCGAAAACCCGCCGAAGACATGGGCGGAGTTCTGGGACGTTGCCAAATTCCCCGGCCGTCGTGCGCTGCGTGCCAATGCCCAGGACTCGATCGAGATCGCGCTGCTCTCCGATGGCGTAGCACCGGCGGACGTCTATCCCGTTCTCAGCACGCCAGAGGGTCTGGATCGCGCTATCAAGCGGCTCGAAGCACTCAAGCCAAATGTCGCCGTTTGGTGGACCTCGGGAGCGCAGTCGGCGCAGTTGCTGAAAGATGGTGAGGCGGATTTGGTCGTTACCTGGAACGGGCGGGCCCAAACCGTAAAAGCAGATGGCGGCGCGGCCGACTACACGTTCAAGGGTTCCGTCATTGGCACCGACTGTCTTGCGGTGCCGAAAGGGGCGCCGAACAAGGAAGCAGCTATGAAGCTCATCGCAGCGATGACACAGCCCGCGCGCGTGGCGAAGCTGACCGACTTCATAGCCTATGGCCCGGTCAATCCTGCTGGCTATGAGGGTGGCCTTATCCCCGAGGACCGTCTCAAGACGCTGGCGACCGCGCCTGAAAATGCCGGCACTTCGGTGTTTTCGAATTCAGAATGGTGGGTCAGGAATGGCGAGGCTGCCCAAAAAGCCTTCGATGAGATGATGGCCCGCTGAGTCTCAGCTCTAAGGCTTGAGCACATGATGAAGTCGCTCCCGATCACCATCGACAGCGTGCGCAAGACCTATGGATCTTACGTCGCGCTGGACGATGTCTCGCTCGACATTCGGGCTGGCGAATTCCTCACGCTGCTGGGGCCATCGGGATCGGGCAAGACCACGCTGCTCATGGCTCTGGCCGGCTTTGTCCGGCCGGATTCCGGTAGACTTCTGTTGGGCGATCGCGACATTACCCGCCTGGCCCCGAACAGGCGCAACATCGGCATAGTCTTCCAGAACTACGCCCTGTTTCCCCACATGAACGTTCTGGCAAATGTTGAGTATCCGCTGGTGCTGCGCAAGGTACCGAAAGCCGACGCCCGCCAGCGGGCGCTCGACACTTTGGACCGCGTGAAGCTCGAAGGTTTGGCGGAGCGCAACATTGCCGCATTGTCCGGCGGCCAGCGCCAGCGGGTTGCGTTAGCGCGGGCGATCGTCTTCGAGCCGCGCGTGATGCTGATGGACGAGCCGTTGTCGGCGCTCGACAAGAATTTGCGCGAAACCATGCAGTACGAGATCCGGCGTCTGCACGATGATCTGGGGATCACCACGATTTATGTGACGCATGACCAGCGCGAAGCACTGATCATGTCAGACCGGGTCGCGGTGATGAATTCCGGCCGTATTCAGCAGATCGACACGCCACAGCGGATTTATGATCGTCCATCGACCCGCTTTGTCGCGGAGTTCATGGGTGAGGCCAACATTGTGGCCCCGGGCGCGGTGCGCAGAATAGACGGCGCCGATGCATCAAGCGAAGCTCTGATGATCCGCGCCGAAAGTTTCCATCTTGATGCGAAGCTCGTCGGGCGAGACGGGGTGGCGCTCGAGGGAACGCTGCGCGCCAAGGCGTTTCGCGGCGAGAACTGGCTTTTGACGCTGGCGCTTGACGGCGGGCAAGAGATTCTTGTCTGCGTTCCGGCGGCGATGGCCAGCGGCTGCGGCGAGCTTGCGACCGGTCAGCGAGTGACCGCATATGCACCGGCAGCGAAAGTTCACGCGATACCGGGAGCAGGAGCGTGACCGTCATCGCCGATCCTGCGCTCGCGGCAGACGCACGACGCGAGCGGCGGTTCTTCCTGTCGCTTTCAGTGCCCGCGCTTTTGATCGTTGGGCTGGCGGCGATCCTGCCCATCGTCTGGATTATCCGGCAATCCTTCCTCACCACAGCGGGTGAATACACCGTCGGCAACTACGAGAAAGTGCTTTCGAGCGGACTGACATGGTCGGCACTCGTCACCACCCTTGAGCTGTCCGTGGGCACGCTGGCGATCTGCATTCTACTCGGTACCCCCTTGGCGCTCGCCCTGGCCAGCACCAGACCAAGGGTGGCCAATTTGCTGATGGCCTTCGTCATGCTGCCGTTGTGGACCTCCATTCTGGTGCGCACCTATGGCTGGCTCGTTCTGTTGCGACGCGATGGCCTGATCAACGCGGCTTTGACCGGTTCAGGCCTGACAGCTGAGCCCTTGCCGCTGGTCTACAACTTAACGGGAACGCTCATCGGCATGGTTCACTACATGCTGCCGCTCTTCCTGCTGCCCGTTTATGCGGCGATGCGCGATATCGATGCAAACCTCGTTCGCGCGTCGGCGAGCATGGGCGCCACGCTCGGACAAACGATCCGCACGGTCATTCTGCCGCTTTCGGCCGGCGGCATCTTCTCGGGTTCGATCATCGTCTTCATTTACACCATAGGGTTCTTCATCACGCCCGCGGTGCTTGGCGGCGGCAAGGTAAACCCTCTTTCCACCCGGATCGAGCGCACGCTATCGACCTTCCAGGATTGGGGCTCGGCGAGCGTCCTGGGCATCCTGCTCCTCGTACTAATGGCGTTGGTGGGGGTGATGTTCCTGGCTGCGCGGCGGCTGATTGCCGGACGCAGCATCGGCACAGCCCATGCTTGAAGCCTATCCAGATAGCAGGCTGGCCCGCATCCTCCTGTGGAGCTTTTGCGCGCTCGTTATGGCGTTCCTGATGCTGCCGACGCTCGTCGTCGTGCCGCTCTCTTTTTCGGCGTCCAATCTTTTGGAGTTCCCGCCGCGCGCATACTCGTTGCGCTGGTACGAGGCTTTCTTCGGTTCGGCGGCATGGATGGCCGCACTCAGGACGAGCCTGATCCTTGGCACATTGACGGCGATGATCGCAGTGCCCCTGGGGCTGCTGGCCTGCATTTCGATAAATCGGCTCGGCGGAAAGGCCGCCATTGCCATTCAGGGTATTCTGCTAACCCCTTCTATCGTGCCGGGAATCCTGCTCGCGATTGGTCTCTTCTTTGTTCTGGCGGCCCAACGTCTGGTCGGAACGCTGTTCGGTGTCCTGGTCGGACATGTGGTGCTGGCCATTCCGGTCGCCTGCATTGTGTTGGTGCCCGCCTTGGCCCGCTTTGACTGGAACCAGGTTCAGGCGGCGCGCAGCCTGGGCGCAAACTGGGCAAGAGCCATTGGCGGAATAATTGTCCCCCAACTTCGGATAAGTCTGTTGTCGGCCACGCTGATGGCCTTCCTGACCTCGCTCGATGAATCCGTCATTTCGATCTTCGTCGCGAGTGGTCAAAACAGCACGCTGCCGAAGCTCATGTTCCTGTCGCTGCGCGATCAGATCGACCCGACCATTGCGGCGATTTCGACCTTGTGGACCGTCATCGTCGTGGTCGTTGTCCTCGTCGTGACCCTTCGCCAAAAATCCTGACCGAGATTGGAAACATGCCCAACAATCATCATGCAGCCGACGATCTGGCGGATCATTCAACGGACATACCCCAGGTGGGGTTGGCGATCATCACCGGCTCGGCGAATTGGGGTCTCGCCTTTCCGGAAGATGTCGAAGTCGATGGCGTCCGCACCTTGCAACGAGACATGAGTTTCGAAACCCCTTTCGGTCCCAGCGACAATTGGAAACTGCTCGAATTCGATGCATCTATTACCGTCGAGGGCAAAACGAAACGTGCCCTGTGCATGTATTCGCACGGCAATCCCCGAGACCATATCGACCATTCCTGTCATCGCCGCGCGTTCTGGGTCTTGATGAAAGCGGGTGTAAGGCAAGTGCTGGCCTGCTCGACCGTTGGCGCCGTCAACAAGGCGATCCAGCCCGGCGACATAGTCGTAAACGCCGATATCATCGAACTGTCGCAGACCCCGTTTTCACTTCTGCCTGGCCGCCAGAGCTTCGACTGCTCGGGCAAGCAGATCGTATGTCCAAGATGTGCGGCATTGTTGGCCGAGACCGCCCGGCGCCATTGGCCAGCCGAATGCCGCGTCCATGGCATCGAGCAGCAGTTGGTGGCTGCCCACTGCTACGGGCCGCGACTGACAACTCCCGCCGAAGCTCTGGCGTATCGAAACATGGGAGCGGACGTGCTCAACCACTCGATCGCCCCTGAGGCCACCTTATCGCGCGAGATCGGCGCCTGTTTCGTGCCCCTGGCGTTCGTCACGGCCGGCTTCAACGACTATATGGACCGCGAGCGCCAGAAATTGCTGCAGGAGCACGTGCTGCCGAGCCTCTCTATGACAGCCTCGCGGGTTGCGCTGGAGACCGCGGCGCGACTTCCGGCCAATCCGGAATGCTCTTGCCACGGCTTGAAGTCGCCCCAACCGGCAGAGCGTTCTACCCGGTTCTGAAAAGCAGCGAGAGTCTGGGATCGTTCACTCGCAACGATGCTCGCGTCGAACTGAGAGTCCGCTTTTGAAGATCCCACGCCCGAAGCGTTCGGCCGCTTCCGGTCCCAAAGGCGACACCATACATCTGCTCTGCAGTGACTGCTTCGGGCAGTTGGCGGACCGCTTGGTGCGTCTTCAATGGCTGAAGACGAGCGGCGGCGCCAATCGATCCCGCCGCAGCCAGCGCGCTAACAGCAGCACCGCCACCACGGCCAGACCCGACGCAAGGCCGATCCAGATGCCGACGCCGTGCAGGCCGAAATGGAAGGCGAGCAGCACGCCGAGCGGCAGGCCGATGCCCCAATAGCCGATCGCGGCATAGATCATCGGCACCTTGGTGTCGTGCAGGCCGCGCAGCATGCCGGCGGCAACGGCTTGCGCACCGTCGAAGATCTGAAACAGCGCGGCAAAGGCCAGGAACGACACGGCCAGCGCGATCACCCTGGCGTTCGCCGGATCGGTCATGTCGATGAAGGCGCTGATCAACAGATGCGGCCACAGCACCATCACCAGCGCCATCAGCGCCATGGACGAGACGCCGATGACGAAGGCGGTCCAGCCGGCGCGCGAAACGCCGGCCGGATTGCCGGCGCCGTGGGCCAGCCCGACGCGCACTGTGACGGCCTGGTTGAGACCGAGCGGCACCATGAAGGAGATCGAGGCGATCTGGATGGCGATGGCGTGCGCGGCGAGCGAATCCGCATCGATCAGGCCCATCAGCAGGGCTGCGGCGTTGAAGATCGTCACCTCGAAGGCGAGGATGCCGGCGATCGGCATGCCGAGCCGCAGCAGACCCTTGAAGCGCGGCCAGTCGGAGCGCCAGAAGCGGCCGAACAGGCGGTAGCGGCGGAATTTCTTCTCCAGCATCACCACGGCTGCCAGGCCGCAAAACATCAGCGTGCTCGACAGCGTGGTCGCCAGCCCCGAACCGGCAATGCCCATCGAGGTGACGCCGAGATTGCCGAACATGAACACCCAGTTGAAGAAGGCGTTGCAGGCGACGGCGACGAAGACGATGATCAGCGCCCAGCCCGGCCGCTCCAGCGCCGAGATGAAGGAACGCAGCACGATATAGCCGTAGAAGGGCAGCACCGCCCATTCCAGCCAGCGCAGATAGATGCCGGCCTGATGTGCCAATGCCGGCTCCTGGCCCATGGCCAGCAGAATGGCCTCGCCATGCCACAGCACCATCCAGATCGGGATCGAGATCAGGATCGCCAGCCACAGCCCTTGCCGCACGGTGCGGCGCAAATCGCGCACCGAATAGCGGCGGCGGCCAAGCTCGGTGGCGATCATCGGCGAGGTCGCCAGCATCAGGCCGAGGCCGAAGATCAGCGGCATGAAATAGAGGTTGGCGCCGAGCGCGCCGCTGGCCAGCGTGTCCGCGCCTAGACGCCCCATCATCATGACGTCTGTGGCGGTCATCGCGGTCTGGCCGAGATTGGTGAGCACCATCGGCCAGGCCAGCGCCAGCGTCGCCCTGATTTCCTGACGCCAAAGATTTTCCGGCGCACGAGCGCCGGCTTCGATCGCAGACATTGTCCTGCTCTTTCCGATTGCGGCGCGTCGGCAACGAGGCCGGAAGCCGCACTTCCAAACGGCAAAACCTTCGGTTTCGCAGCGTTTGCGTCGTTCTATTGGACGAAATGCGGCATGAAGGCAAGGGAGGACGGGCAGCCGGCGATTGAGCCAGAGGCGGGAACCCCCTCCTGTCCGGCCGCCCTTGGATCAGCCGATGCTTTCGCCACCGTCGATCACCAGCGCCTGGCCGGTCATGAAGGATGAGCGGTCGGAGACGAGGAACAGGATCGCTTCGGCGATCTCCTCGGCGCTGGCCCAGCGGCCCATCGGAATCCTGGTGCGGACATAGGTTTCGATCGCATCGCGTCCGCCCATCTGGGCGATGAACGGCTCGTTGAAAGGCGTGTCGACCCAGCCGGGGCAGAGCGCGTTGACGCGCACATTGTGCCGGGCATAGTCGAGCGACATCTGCCTGGTCATCGCCACCACGGCATGTTTGGACGTGGCATAGGCGATCATCTCGCGGTCGTAGAAGACGCCCGAATTCGAAGCCGTGTTGAGGATGACGCCGCCGCCTTGCGCGACCATTGCCGGCATGACCAGCCGCGCGGCCAGAAACTGCGCCCGTACATTGATGCGCCATGACGCATCCATACCATCGACCTCGACCTCGGTCAGCGTGCCGCCGACCTGGATGCCGGCGTGATTGTGCAGAATGTCGATGCGGCCATACTTGCCGAGAGTGCCTGTGATGAGCTTCTCGACCGCGGCGTCGTCAGAGACGTCGGTAACAACGGCCTCGGCCTGCCCGCCCACTGCCCGGATGTCCGCCGCTGTCGTCTCGCCGCTGGTCTTATCCCGGTCGGCGATGACCACCACAGCGCCTTCCCTGGCCATGATCATGGCGCCGGCGCGGCCGATGCCGGAACCGGCGCCCGTCACCACGGCGATGCGGTCTCTAAGGATCATGAATTTGTCTTTCAGCTGGATGGCTTGTTCAGTTTGACGGCTGGCGCTGGCGCAGCTGCCATTGGGCAAGCACCACCAGAAGAACCGAGGCGACGAGCACGATGGTGGCGATGGCGTTGATTTCCGGCGTCACGCCGCGCCGGATCGAGGCGAAGACATAGATCGGCAGCGTCGTCTGCGCGCCGGCGACGAAGAAGGCGACGATGAAATCGTCGAAGGAGAAGGTGAAGGCGAGCAGGAAACCGGCGACCACAGCCGGCATGATCTGCGGCAGCACGATCGAGCGAAACGTCGTCAGCGGCGTGGCGTAGAGATCGCTCGAGGCCTCGACCAGGTTGCGGTCGAGGCTGGCGAGACGCGTGCCGACGATTATCGTCACCAACGCCATCGAAAACAGGCCGTGGGCGGCGATGATCGATCCATAGCCGAGCGACAGGCGCGGCGGCTGGTCGTTTGGCCAGATCGAGGCGAGGAACGGGTTGAGCACGCCAAACAGCTGGACCAGCGCGACAAGCGTCGAGATGCCGATGACGACGCCGGGAACGACGATCGCGGCACCCATCAGCGCGTCGAAGACGGCGCGGGTTCTGAGCCCGACCCGCGCCAGGCCGAGTGCCGCCGCCGTGCCGCACACCGCCGCCAGAAGGGCGCTGGTGGTGGCGATGAACAGGCTGTTCTTCAACGCCTCGACCAGGAACGGGTTCGACAGCGCCGTGCCGTACCACTGCACCGAAAAGCCGGTGAACTCGCTGGCATGGCGGCCGGCGTTGAAGGAAAACAGCACGACCAACGCGATCGGCAGATAGAGGAAGGCGAAGACGGCTGTGACGAAGGCGCGCATCAGATCAGATCCACCCTGCGGGCGCCCGACACCCGTGTCGAAATGCGGTTTGCCGCGATCAGCACCACCACCGAAACCGCCACCAGCGTGATGGCGATGGCCGATCCGAACGGCCAGTTGCGCGACTGCAGGAACAGGTCGACCAGCGCATTGCCGATGAAGAACACCTTGCCGCCGCCAAGCAGCGTCGGGATCAGGTATTCTCCGAGCAGCAGGATCATGACCAGTGAGAAGCCGGTCATGACGCCCGGCAGCGACAGCTTCAGCGTCACCCCCAGAAAGGTTGAGAGCGGGGTCGCGCCGAGATCGGCGGAGGCTTCCAGCAGCCTTCGGTCGAGCCGCTCGAGACTGACATAGATCGGCAGGATCATCAGCGGCAGATAGCCATAGACGATGCCGAGCAGCACGGCGCCCGGCGTGTTGATCAGCCTGACATCCTCGATACCGACAAAGGCCAGCAGCGCGGGAATGCCGCGTCCGCCCAGAATGTACATCCAGGCATAGGTACGCATCAAAAGGCTGGTCCAGAACGGAATGACGACGAGCGCAAGCAGGATCAGCCGCCAGCGTTGCGGCGCCTTCAGGGCAAGGTAGTAGGCGACGGGGTAGGCGACGAGCAGGCAGGCAAGCGCGCCCACCGGCGCCAGCATCATGGTGTTCCAGAAGGCAGTCGCCCGCGCCGGGAGGTTGGCATATTGCGCCAGCGTGAAGGCGGCCTGGTAGCCGCCCTCCGGCGCCCGCTCGCCGACGCTGAACACGGCAATGGCGACGAACGGCAACACCAGAAACACCACCAGCCACGCTGTAGCCGGAGCGAGCAGCAGCGCTGTCAGGATGTTATACCGAAATCTGTTGCCGTGCATGGAAACCGCCCCGATGCCGGCGGACATAGGCCCACCGGTTTCCGTTTGCGTCAGGCCGGCCTCAAGCCGACTTGAAGCGCGCCATCAGCTCGGCGCGGCCGGGATCGGTCAGCGTCGCCGCCGCACCGAATTCCAGCGGTGTCAACAGGTCGGCCGCCGGATAGAGGATCGGATTGTCCAGCACTTCCTTGGGCAGCAGCTTGTTGACGCGTGCGTCGGTCGACGGCGCGCCGTTGGCCAGATGCTCCTTCACCGCGACCTCAGGGGTCATCAGATAGTTGAGCAAGGCATAGCCGGCCGGCTTGTTCGGCGCGTCCTTCGGGATGGCGTAGAAATCGGTCCAGATTTCGCCGCCCTCCTTGCCCAGCACATAGGCGATCTCCGGGATATCGCGATGCAGCTGTGCGCCGTCATTCGTCCAGCACATGGTCATCCAGGCGTCGCCCGCCCGCATGCCCGGCTGGTAGTCGGACGAGACCGCGAACAGATGCGGCTTGACCTTGAGCAGCAGCTCCTCGGCCTTGGCGAGTTCGTCCTGCTTCAGCGAGTTGAAGGAATAGCCGTGATATTTCAGCGCGTTGCCGATTGTGGTCAGCTGGTAGTCGTGGACCATGGTGCGGCCATCGCCCTCGGCCATGGCGACGTCCCAGAATTCCTTCCAGCTGGTCATCGGCTTGGCCAGCTTCTTGGTGTTGACGGCAAAGCCCGTGGTGCCCCAGTTCTTCGGCACCGCGTAGGTCGTGCCGTCGATCGTGCCTTCCGAGGTGAAGCGCGGGTCCTCCTGGGAGCTGTCGAAATTCGGCAGCTTGGCCATGTCGAGCGGATCGATGATGCCGAGTTTCTTGTAGGTCGAGATCGTGTAGTTGGTCGGCACGAACAGGCTCCAGCCCGAGGCGCCGGCCTGCAGCTTGGCCAGCATCTCCTCATTGGAGCCGAACACGTTGACCTCGACGGCGACGCCGGTGTCCTTCTTGAAATTCTCGAAGGTCTGCGGGTCGTGATAGTTCGGCCAGGTGGCGATCGACATGCGGTCGCCGAGGTTTTCGGCGGCGAAGGCCGGCGTCGGCATGATGCCGAGCTCGCGCGCCATCACCGCGGTTGCGATGCCAAGGCCGGTGAGGCGGAGGAAGTCGCGGCGGCCGATCGAGCCGCGCTTCAGGCGCATCAGCTGGTCGACGAAGTTCTCAGGGCTAATCGGCAGTCCGTCACGATATGATTTCGACATTTTTTGCTACCCTCTGGTTGGTCCCGTTGTTCTTGGTCTCCGGAAACGCCAGCGGCGTCCCGGAGGCAAAGCCGATGGCGACGGGTTCACCCGGCTTGAAGAGGTTGCCATGGCCGATCACATGGTCGGCCTTGGCCAGCAGCGTTCCGATGCCCTGCACCTCGATGGCGTATTCCGCCGTCGAGCCCAAGAAGATCCGGTTGCGCACGATGCCCTTGAAAGGGCTGCCTTTGGTGGCGCCGAGGCTTAGCGATTCAGGACGCAGGCTGACAGAAACGGTCTCGCCCTGCTGCAAGGCGGTTCGTTTGCGCGCGGCAATGACGGTTCCGTCCGCCAGCGCCACATTGACAAGATCGCCTGTATGCCCGGCAACCTTGCCGCTCAACAGATTGGTCTTTCCGACGAAGTCGGCGACGAACAGGTCGGCCGGCTCGTCATAGATCTCGCTCGGCTGGCCGAGTTGTACGATGCGGCCGCCATTCATGACGCAGACGAAGTCGCTCATCGACAGCGCTTCCTCCTGGTCGTGGGTGACCAGCACGAAGGTGATGCCGATCTCGCGCTGCAGGTTCTGCAACTCGATCTGCATATCGGTGCGCAGTTTCTTGTCGAGCGCCGCCAGCGGCTCGTCGAGCAACAGCACCGCCGGCTTGTTGACCAGTGCGCGCGCCAGCGCGACGCGCTGCTGCTGGCCGCCGGAGAGTTCGTGGATCTTGCGGCGGCCATAGCCGGCGAGCCGCACCATTTCGAGCGCCTCGCCGGCGCGCCGGCCGATTTCCTGCGACGACAGGCGTGGCCGTGCCTGGCGCAGCCCGTAGGACACATTGGCTTCCACATCGAGGTGCGGAAACAGCGCGTATTGCTGGAACACCATGTTGACCGGCCGACGATAGGGTGGCGTTCCGGCCATGTCCCGGCCACGGATGAACACCTGGCCTTCGCTCGGCTGCTCGAAGCCGCCGATCATGCGCAGGCATGTGGTCTTGCCGCAGCCGGACGGTCCGAGAAGGGCGACAAAGGCGGAGGGCGGCACAGCCAGATCGATGCCGCTGACAGCGGTCACGGCGCCATAGCGCTTGGTGACGCCGCGAAACTCGATGTCGGGCACTGCGGTCAAAGTGCTGGCTCCAGCAACAGGGCTATTTCAGGACGCTACCAGAGCCAATGGCGGCTAGTATATACCTCGCTGGTGGTATATCTGATCTATTTTCTCGTTTAAGGGGGTATATTTTGAGTGCGTCCCGCAGCGACGAATACAGCCGGCTCGCAGCCCTTGTCGCGGCGACACGGGAGACGAGCGGCGACCTGTTCGGCAAGGCAATGGTCGGCTGGTTGAGCCAGCATGTCGGCTTCGACCACTGCGTGATCTTCGGTTACCGCGGCGCCTCGCGACCGCCGCTGCTGTTCGAAACCTTCTCGCCGGCCGAGAGCCATGTCTTCGTCACGCTCTATCAGGAAGGACCTTATCTGCTCGACCCATTTCATCACGCGGCGGTGGAGCGCAAGGAGGGGTTCTGGCGCATGCGCGAACTGGCGCCCGACCGCTTCTATGCCAGCGAGTATTTTCGCACCTACTATAGCCAGACAAGGCTGGCCGAGGAGGTCGGCTTCTTCGTGCCGCTGCCCGGCAAGGATGCGCTGGTGCTGTCGCTGATGCGATTGCACGCCTCGGGTCCCTTCGGCACCGCCGATGCCAGGCTGCTGCGCGACATGGCGCCGGCGGTCATCAACTTCGCCCGGTTGCGCTGGCCCGCACTTGCGGCCGAGGAGCAGGACGAAGCGGAGCAGGGCGAGACGATCGCCGCCGTCAACGAGTTCGACCGCGCCCACATTTGGGAAAGCCTGTCGCTGACCCCGCGCGAAAAGCATGTCGTCGATCTGGTGCTGCAGGGGCATTCCACCGAGTCGATCGCAAGAGCCATGCGCATCGTGCCGGGAACGGTGAAGGTCCATCGCCGCAACATCCATCGCAAACTCGGCATCAAATCCCAGGCCGGGCTGTTCGCCCGCTTCATTGAGATCATCGAGAGCCGGCGTTGAAATCGCTGAGGCAGACATCGTTCACTTGCGGGCGACAGACTGCTACGGATTACCCGAAACCAGTCGCTTCCTCATACGCCCCGGAGAGCAGACGATGGCATTCAGGCGCAGAAAGAACACGGCCGCGATCCCTCGCACGGTGCCGGCTTTCGAGCACATCGTCACCGAGGCGAGCGACAGTTTCCTGTGGCGGCTCGACGACTATCCCTGGGAGCGCAATGTCTGGAATTTTCATCCGGAATACGAGATCCATCTCCTGAGGAAGTCTTCCGGGGTCGCGCTGGTCGGCGATCACATCGGCGAATTCGGGCCGGGCTACCTGAGCATCGTCGGCGGCGGGCTGCCGCATGACTGGGTGACATCGGTGCAACCCGGCGAGCTGATCGAAGGACGCGACATCGTGCTGCAATTCGATCCGCAGCGGCTGCGCGGCTCGGCGGGACTCCTGCCGGAGCTGCGCGAACTGGAACCGTTCCTGGAGCGATCGCTGCGCGGCTGGTCTTCCATGGCCGCGCCGCGCTCGAAGGCGCCGCGCTGATGGAACGGATGGGCACGGTGCACGGGCTCGCCCGGTTTTGCCTCTTCCTCGAACTGGTCGATTTGCTGGCCAGGACAGACGAATACGAGCTTTTGTCCTCGCCGGATTTCTCACCCGCGCTCGACGCAACCTCGCTGGACATCATCCAGCGCACGCTGACCTATCTCTTCCAGCACTTCGCCGAGGACCTGAAGCTGCCGGAGGCGGCGGAGCTGGCGGGGATGAGCGAAAGCACGTTTTCGCGCTTCTTCCAGAAAAACACCGGCAACAGTTTCAGCGACCACATCGCCAAGCTCCGGCTCTGGCAAGCCTGCAAGCTGCTGGCGGACACCGATATTCCGATCACCGACATCTGCTTCCAGGTCGGCTACATGAACATCTCCAACTTCAACCGCGCCTTCCTGCGCAAGCACCGGATGACGCCGTCATCCTACCGCAAGCTGTCGAAGCAGCGGATGACGATGCGCGCCTGAAAACCGGCCTTCCTCACTCCATCGGTACTCATGTGACAGAGGCCGTGCAGGCGGGCCGGATTTTGCAGCGCACAATGCATAAAAGTACAGGTCTGCTGCAACGGGCCTTCTAGCGCGGCCTTTAGCAACTCCTCATTTTGGCGATGGGTGGCTTGTCGCTCGGGCGATGGCGAGGATCGCGCAACCGAAGACTTCCGCTTCCTGCGACTGTTCCTGGAGGAGTAAATCAATGAAACCAATTCGGCTCGCTGCGAGCATAAGCGCAGCTTTCATGCTTACCACGACCCTCTCGACCATGGCGCTGGCGGCGCCGGTCTGCTCGGCGCCGGTCAAGGTGCTGGCGCAACCGCGTGACGGGCTGACGCTGCTGGAAGCGTCCAAGGACGAGTTCCAGAAACTGGCCGGCGCCAGCTTCCAGATCGACTATCTCAACGAGAACGACCGCCGGGCAAAATCGCGCGCCGATGCGTCCACGGTGGGCAACTACAACGTCTACTATGTCGACGAAGCCAATGTGGCGCTGTTCGCCTCGTCGAAATGGATCGTGCCGCTCACCGACTATTACCCGGCTGACTACGACTACGCCGATTTCGACCCGGGCCGGCAGAAGGTCGCCACCTATGACGGCAAGGTGTGGTTCGCGCCGCTGACCGGCGGCGGCGACCTGATGGTCTACCGCAAGGACATTCTGGAAGCCGCCGGCATCCAGCCGCCGAAGACGCTGGACGAGTTGATCGCCGACGTGCCGAAGCTGACCGATCCCGACAAGGGCATGTACGGCATCGCGCTGCGCGGCGCGCGTGGCTCGGGCGCCAATGTCTGGCGCTGGATGCCGTTCTTCAAGGCCTATGGCGGAAAATGGTTCGACGGTGACAAGCCGGCTTTCAACTCCGAGGCCGCGGTCAAAGCGACCGAGACCTATCTTAAACTGTTCAAGGCTTCAGCGCCCGGCACGCAGACCGGCAGCTGGGATGAATCGACCGGCGCCTTCCTGTCGGGCCAGGTTGCCATCTTGGTCGAATCGACGCCGCTGTCGGGCATGGCGGTCGACCCGAAGACCTCGCAAGTGGTCGGCAAGATCGGCTTCCTGCCGCCGCCCTCGCCACTGACCGGCGGCGGCTACGGCCACGGCCTCGCCATCGCCGCCAAGGCCAATGCCGATGACGCCGCGAAGCAATGCGCCGGCCTGTTCATCGCCTGGGCGACGTCGAAGGAGAACGAGAAGCGCCGGCTCGACGCGCACCAATTCGGCGAGCTCAACCGCACCAGCGTGCTGTCCAGCAAGGAGTTCGCCGACATCTATGGCGCCGATCTCGGCCAGGCGCTTGCGGATACCGGCAAGGTGACGGCGGTGAACTTCTGGCAGGATCCGCGCTGGCCGGATCTCGGCGACCGCTGGGGCATCATCCTGGAAGAGCTGGTCACCGGCACGCGCACCGACGTCAAGGGCGGCCTCGACGAACTCGAGGCCTACGCCAACGAGCTGGTGAAGAAGAAGTAATCCTCCCGCCCGCGGCGCGCGGTCCACGGCATTCGACTGGATGCCGGGACTGTGCGCCGCGGGTTCTCCCCAAAAAGGCACAGCCCGAGGATAGGCAATGCGCCGACGCTCTTCCCTGCCCGTGACGTTTCTGGTTCCGACGCTCGCCATTCTTCTGGTGCTGTCGATGGTGCCGACGCTGTACGCCATCGTCATTGCGCTGCAGAACCGCGAGCTGAGCTCGTCGGACTATTCCTGGGTCTGGCTGTCGAACTTCATCGACCTGTTCGCCGACCGGCGTTTCCTCAACGCGGTCTGGGTTTCGGTGAAGTGGGAAATCGTCACCGTGGTGGCGACGATGATGGTGGCGATCGGGCTCGGCGTGCTGATGTTCGAAGTAGCGTCGCCGCGGCTGCGCAACATCTACTGCCTGCTGTTCATCATCCCGGTGCTGTTGCCGCGTGTCTCGGCGGCCTTCGTGTGGAAGTTTGCCTATCATCCGCTCTACGGCATCGCCACCTATCCCTACAGGCTGATCACCGGCGGGCTGATCTTCGACCCGCTGTCGAAGCCGTCGACGGCCCTGTTTGCCGTCGCCTCGGTCGATGTCTGGCAGTGGGGACTGTTCTTCGCGGTCATCGTGCTGAAGCTTCTGGAGACCTTGCCGCCGCAGCCGATCGAAGCGGCGCGGCTCGACCACGCCAAACGCTGGCAGATCCATGCCTATGTGACCTTGCCTATGCTGAAGGCGCCGCTGATCAGCCTGATGTTCGTCAAAATGATCGAATCGCTGCGCTCCTTCGACCTGATTTATGTGATGACGCGCGGCGGGCCGGGCGTGGCGACCGAGACGCTCGACATGTACGCCTTCTCGCAAGGCTTCATCGAATCCGGCAAGGTGTCCTATGCCTCGGCCATGGCGGTGCTGATGATGATCGCGACCGTCATCACCTTCACCATGCTGTGGAAGCGGGTGCAGGCATGAGGCCGTATCGCATGAGACCGGGGCGCCTCATCGGCAAGATCATCCTGGCCTTCGCCGGCTTCATGGCGGTGTTTCCGCTCGCCTGGACGGCGGTCAATTCGCTGAAGAACAATGTCGACATCATCACCCGCGTGCCGCGCCTGGTGTTTACCCCGACCTTCGACAATATCAGCTACATCATCGGCCGCGACAGCGTAATGACCGGTCTCTATAACTCGGTCATTTCCTGCGGCGTCGCCGTGCTGATCGGCGTCATGCTCGGCCTTCCGGCAGCCTATGCGGTGGCGCGCTATCCCAATCGCTTCGCTGGCGACATCCAGTTCTTCGTGTTGTCGCTGCGCTTCCTGCCCCCGGTGGCAGTCGCCATTCCGCTGATGGTGATCTGGCTGCAGATCGGGCTCTACGACACCTTGCCGGCGCTGATCGTCACCTATTCGCTGCTCACCATCTCGGTGATCATGTGGCTCGCCATTCCCGCCTTCCAGGCCGTGCCTAAGGAAATCGAGGAAGCCGCTTTCCTCGACGGCTACGGCGCTTACTCGGTGTTCTGGCGCATTGCGCTGCCGGTAGCGGCGCGCTCGCTGATCGGCGCCGTCGCCTTCAGCTTCGTGCTGGTGTGGAACGAATTCCTGATCGCGCTGATGCTGTCCAGTTCCAACGCCAAGACATTGCCGATCGTCGCTTCCGAACTTTCACAGCAAGGCATGAACGTGCCGTGGGGAATCCTCAACGCCTCGGTCGTGCTGTTGTCGCTACCGCCGCTGCTGTTCCTGGGCGTGCTCAGCGGCTTCCTGAATTCCGTTTTCCGGCAAAAAAAGACTTGATGCGAGGACTTACCTATGCGGGCACTGGTGCTTGAGAAAAAAGGCGAACTGTCGCTGCGCGAGATCGCGCTGCCGCTCGACGTCGGACCGGGCGATGTCAAGATCGCCATCCACACGGTCGGCGTCTGCGGCAGCGACGTGCACTATTACACCCATGGCGCCATCGGCAGCTATGTCGTGCGGGCCCCGATGGTGCTCGGCCACGAAGCCGCGGGAACGATCGTCGAGATCGGCGCCAATGTCGGCACGCTGAAGGTCGGCGACCGCGTCTGCATGGAGCCGGGCGTGCCGAACCTGTCGTCGCGCGCGACGAGGCTCGGCATCTACAATGTCGACCCTGACGTCTCCTTCTGGGCGACGCCGCCTGTGCATGGCGTGCTGGCGCCCTATGCCGTGCACCCGGCCGCCTTCACCTACAGACTGCCGGACAATGTCACCTTCGCCGAAGGCGCGATGGTCGAACCCTTTGCCATCGGCATGCAGGCGGCGAGCCGCGCCCGCATCGTGCCGGGCGACGTCGCCGTCGTCGTCGGCTGCGGCCCGATCGGCATCATGATCGCGCTGGCGGCGCTGGCCGGCGGCTGCTCGAAGGTGCTGATCTCCGATTTTTCCGCACCCAAGCTCAAGATTGCCGCGCAATATCCCGGCATCGTGCCGGTCAATATCGGCGACCAATCGCTGGTCGACGCAGTCTCCGCCGCGACCGACAATTGGGGCGCGGATATCGTGTTCGAGGCGAGCGGCAGCCCGAAGGCATTCGCCGACCTGTTCGATGTCGTGCGGCCGGGCGGCGCGGTGGTGCTGGTCGGACTGCCGGTCGAACCGGTCACTCTCAACGTTCCGGCGGCGATCTCCAAGGAAGTGCGCATCGAGACGGTGTTCCGTTACGCCAACATCTTCGACCGCGCGCTGCAGCTGATCGCCTCGGGGAAGGTCGACCTCAAGCCGCTGATCACCGGCACTTATGATTTCTCGGACAGCATCGAGGCCTTCGAGCGGGCGGCGCAAGGCAAGCCGCAAGACGTCAAGCTGCAAATCCTTCTTACCGGCGAGAAGGGCTGACCATGTCCGCGATCGTTTGCTCCCATGTCGACAAGGCTTACGGCGCCACCACCGTCATCCGCGACCTCAATCTCTCGATCGAGGAGCACGAATTCGTCGTATTCCTCGGCCCGTCCGGCTGCGGCAAGTCGACCTTGCTCAGGATGCTGGCCGGACTGGAGGATATCAGCGGCGGGGAAGTGTCGATCGGCGGCAAAGTGGTCAACGATCTCGAGCCCGGCGAGCGCGGCATTGCCATGGTTTTCCAGAACTATGCGCTCTACCCGCATATGACGATCTTCGACAACATCGCCTTTGGGCTCAAGCGACAGAAAGTGCCCCCGGCCGAGATCCGGAAGCGGGTCGAGGCGGTGGCAACGACGCTCGGCCTCGAACCTTACCTCGCCCGCAAGCCGACCGAACTTTCCGGCGGCCAGCAGCAGCGCGTGGCGATTGCGCGCGCCATGATCAAGACGCCGAAAGTGTTCCTGTTCGACGAGCCGCTGTCCAATCTCGATGCCAAGCTGCGCAACCACATGCGGGTCGAAATCGCCCGCCTGCACCAGTTGCTGAAGACCACTACCGTCTATGTCACCCACGACCAGCTCGAAGCGATGACGCTGGCCGACCGGATAGTGCTGCTCAGGGATGGCGTTATCGAACAGATCGGCTCGCCTGCGGAGATCTATCGCCAGCCGGGCAATCTGTTCGTCGCCGGCTTCATCGGTACGCCGAACATGAATTTCATCGACGTGGCCGTCGGGCGGAAGGACGAACGCTGGACGCTGACAGGCGGCGGCTCGAGCTTCTCCATAGAAGGCTCGGGCTTCGATCTACGCGGCGTCCGGCGCGCCGTGCTTGGAATCCGACCGCCGGACCTGAAGACCGCCGGCGCTCAGAGCATCAATCTTCTGCAAGGCACCGCCGACCTCATCGAGTTCCATGGCAATGACGCGCTGGTGACGTTCGCCTGCGGCGGCAAGGAGGCCGGCGCATTGGTATCGGCCCGCGAATGCCCGGCGTTGCGCGCGCCTGTGCGCTACACATTCGAGGAGGAGAGCGTGCATCTGTTCGACGCGGCGACCGGCGCATCCTTGCGCCGGCGAGAGGAGGCCTAGATTTGGTACGCAATTCCGGACGGAAAACCGTTTCACGCTTTTCCTGGAATTGCTCTAGCTGATGGCGTCGAGCTCCTGCCGCTGGCGGTGCATTTCGAGGAAGACCTTGTAGTCGCGGTCAAAGCGGCCTGAAGCGGCCGGGTTCGAAGCGCGGGTTCTGCCGCCTTGCTGCATGGCGACGCAAGCGGCATTCAGGTCCGGGAACAGACCGGCCGCGGTGGCGGCGACCATGCCGGTGCCGAGCAGAACGGCTTCGTCGGCCAGCGGCTCGATCACCGCGCAGCCGGTGGCGTCGGCATAGAGCTCCATCAGCAACGGGTTCTTGGTGTGGCCGCCGGTGACATGCAGCGTGTCTATGAGATAGCCGTTCTCGTTCAGCGCCTCCAGCACATGGCGCACGCCGAGCGCGATGCCGACGGCGGTGCGCCAATACAGCTTGCACAGGCTGTCGAAGGAGGAATCCAGCGTCAGCCCGCTGACCACGCCGACCGCATGCGGATCGGCAAGCGGCGAGCGGTTGCCATGGAAATCCGGCAGCACATGCAGCCTTGCCGCCAGCTTGTCACCTTCGGTGCTGCGCAGTTCGGCGACGCGCCTGGCGATTTTTGCATGCATGGCCGCGTCCGGCTCGCCGCCGGCGCCGTGCCAGCGGATGATATGGTCGAGCAGCGCACCGGTCGCCGACTGGCCGCCTTCCGACAGCCAGAGTTTTGGCAGTGCGGCGCCATAGTATGGACCCCAGACGCCGGCGAAAGGCTGCGGGTCGGGCGACATCGCCATGACGCAGGACGAGGTTCCGGCGATCAATGCCAGATGGCGGCCGATATTCTGCTCGTCGCCAGCAAAGCCGCCGAGCACGCCAAGCGCGCCGGCATAGGCATCGATGACGCCGGCGCCGACCCGACAGTTTTCGCTCAAGCCCAACTCCGCCGCCGCTTCAGGGGTGAGCGTGCCGATGTCTGCGCCGACAGCACTTGCCTTCTCCGGCAGGCTGCCGTGTTCGAACAGATCGCCAAGCCCGACCCTGTCGAAGAAGTCACGGCGCCAGCCGGTTTCCTCATGCGCCAGATAGGTCCATTTGGCGGTCAGCGTGCATTGCGAGCGCGCCAGCGACCCGGTCGCCTTCCAGGTCAGGAAATCGGTGAGGTCGAATAGGTAGCCGGCTTCATGCCAAGTTCCCGGCAGATTGCGCTTCAGCCACATCAGCTTCGGCGTCGCCATTTCCGGCGACATGACGCCACCGATATAGTCGAGTACGGCGTGGCCGCTATCGGTGCATTCATCTGCCTCGGCGATGGCGCGATGGTCGAGCCAGACGATGGTGTCCCAGCGCCGTTCGCCCGTCACCGAGACGCTGAGCTGGCCGGCATTCCTGTCCAGCACCACCAGCGAGCAGGTGGCGTCGAACGACATGCCGACAATATCGTCGGCTGACACACCGGCCTTTTCGCGCGCGGCACGCACCGCGATGCACACAGCCGACCAGATATCCTGCGAATTGTGCTCGGCGTGATCGGCCTGCGGCTGGTTCATGACGATCGGATGCTCGGCGCGGCCGAGCAAGGTGCCTGACGTGTCGAGAATGCCCGCGCGGGCGCTCCCGGTGCCGACATCGACCGCGCAAACGAAGCTTTTCGTCAAGATGCTTTTACTCTCGCTCCCTAGAGCCGGATGATTTCAGGTCTGTTCGACCTGAAATCTGAATCCGTCTCTAAATCAAAGAAGTAGAGCATGATGTCGTCCGAAAACCGCTTCACACTTTTCGGCATCATGCTCTAGCCTGCAATCAGATCGGGCAATTGCAGCATGTCCGCGAATATAAAGTCCGGTTCACTCGACGCAAGCCGCGCTTTCAAGGCCGGGTTGCCGGCGTGCGAACCGCCGGTGAAAGCAAAGACGCGCATGCCGGCCGCACGCGCCGCCGCGATGCCGGCAGGGCTGTCCTCGATTACGATGCAATTACCGGGATGCGCGCCCATGGCAGCGGCGGCATGGAGAAAAAGATCCGGCGCCGGCTTGCCGCGCGCGACCATGGCAGCGCTGAACAGATGGGGCTCGAGCAGGCCGAGCAGGCCGGTAACGTCGAGCGCATAGCGAATGCGGTCGAGCGTGCCGGAGGAAGCGACGCAGCAGGGCACGCCCAGCCTCGGCAGGATGTCGCTGATGCCGGGAATCGGCTTCAGCTCCTCGCGGAATTTGCGCATCAGCTCGACGCGCATATCGGTCAGATGCACGTCGGTGATGTCGATGGTGAAATCGCGAAGAAGTATCTCGCGCACGCTCTTCATGCTCTTGCCGAGGAAATGCTCGTAGGCCGCATCCTCGCTGACCGAGCCCCCGGCGGCAGAGATCATGCCGAGCAGAGCCGAAACCGACAGCGCCTCGCTGTCGACCAGCACGCCGTCACAGTCGAAGATGACCAGTTCGGGCGTCATTGCGGCTGGCGTCAGAGCTTGCCGGAGATGTAGCGCGTCAGCGTCGCGCGCGTGCCATTCGCCCACAAGACGTTGAGCGCATGGGCAAAGGCCTCGGCGAACGCCGCCGAGCGGCCGACATCGCCATAGATGTCCTCCATCGCAAGCCAGGCGCCGGGCGCATCCTTCGCCGCCTTGGCGGTTGCCTGCAGCCGGTCCCAGCTCGGGTCGTTGGCTTCGATGTCGGCGCCGCTGTCGGTGGTGCCGAAGCAATAGCGGCACCACAGCGCCGATTCCAGCGCGAGACCCGCAACGCTCTTCCCGGCTTTCAGCCGGTCGGCGATGGTCGGGATGATGAATTTCGGCTGCCGGTTGGAACCGTCGAGGCAAAGCCGGCGGATGGTGTCGCCGATCTTGGGGTTGGAAAAGCGGTGCTCGATGAGCTGGTAATAATCCTCCAGCACGGTGTCCGGCACCGGCGGCACGGTCGGGATGATCTCGTCATGCTCGAGCTTGGCGAGGAAGCCGCGCACCAGCGGCTCCTGCATCGCCTCATGGACGAAATGGATGTCCATCAACCCTGCGGGATAAGCGATCGTGGCATGACCGCCATTGAGGATGCGGATCTTCATCAGTTCATAGGGCGCGACATCCCTCACGAATTGCACACCGACCTTTTCCAGCGGCGGGCGGCCGTCGGTGAAATGATCCTCCAGCACCCATTGCTTGAACGGCTCGCAGAACACCGGCCAGTTGTCCTCGAGGCCGAACTCGGTGGCGAGAATACCGCGCTCGCGGTCGGAGGTGGCGGGGGTGATGCGGTCGACCATGCCGTTGGGAAAGGCGACATTGTCGCTGACCCAGTTTGCCAGATCCTCGTCGATCAGCCGGGCGAGGCCGATGACGCCATCCGAGGTGACATGGCCATTGTGAGGGATGTTGTCGCAGGACATGACGGTGAACGGCACGATGCCGTCGGCCCGGCGGCGCATCAGGCCCGCAAGGATGAGGCCGAACACCGTCTTCGGCGTCGTGCCTGCCTGTGCGTCGGCGACGATGTCGGGGTGGGTCGGGTTGAACTTGCCGGAGGCCGGATCGATGAAATAACCGCCTTCCGTGATGGTCAGCGAGACGATCTTGATCGCCGGATCGGCGAGCTGGTCGATGATGGCATCGGCATCGCCGGGCGTCAGGAAGTCGATCATGACGCCGGTGACGCGGGCGCTCATATGGTCGAAATCCTGCTCGACCACGGTGGTCAGCCAGTCCTGCTCCTGCAGCTTGGAACGGCCGATTTTTTCGCCCTCGAAGACCCCGGCGCCGACCAGCGCCCAGTCATGGCCGATGCCTGCATTGAAGAGATCGTCGAGATAGACCGCCTGATGCGAGCGATGGAAATTGCCGACGCCGAAATGCACGATACCGGGTTTGAGCGCAGCGCGGTCGTATTTCGGACCGGCGACCTTGGCGGGGAGTTCCGAGAGGATCGAGGAGGAGAGTTTCACGGTCATTTTTCTACCCTTTTGGCCGGGCTGCGGCCTGCGTGATCCCGGCCCATCAACTCATCCATTGGCCGCCATCGACATTGTAGGTCTGGGCGACGATGTATTCGGCGTCGTCGCTGGCCAGGAACACCGCCATGCCGGTCAGGTCCTCCGGCTTGCCCATGCGGCCATAGGGCACGCCCTCGCCGACCAGCCGCTTCTTCTCGCCCTTCGCCCGGTTCTCATATTTGGCGAACAGCGCATCGACCTCATCCCACATGTCGCTGTCGACGACGCCGGGCGCGATGCCATTGACGTTGATGCGGTGCTTGATCAGATCGAGCCCGGCGGACTGGGTCAGCGAAATCACCGCGGCCTTGGTGGCGCAATAGACGGCGACCAGCGGCTCGCCGCGCCGTCCTGCCTGGCTGGCGATGTTGATGATCTTGCCGCCCTTGCCCCTTGCGATCATCGAACGCGCCGCTGCCTGCAGCATGAACAAGGTGCCGGCGACGTTGACGGAGAACAGGTTGTCGTAGCTTGCTCTGGTGATCTCGACGATCGGCGCCAGGTCGAACAAGGCAGCGTTGTTGATCAGGATGTCGAGGCCGCCGGTCTTTGTTTCGACCGCATTGACCGCCGCCTGGATCGAAGCGAGGTCGCTGACGTCGAGCCTGACCGGATAGGCGTTGGCGCCGATCTCGGAGGCTGTCTTTTCGGCAGCCGCCAGATTGATATCGGCAATGGCGACGGTCGCACCCTCACGCACATAAGCTTCGGCGAAGGCCTTGCCGATGCCGCGTGCTGATCCGGTGACCAGCGCCGATTTGCCTTTCAGCCTCACTGCGTCAGCGCCTTTCCGTCGGGGCCGAAGCGATGCATGCGGACCTTGTCCGGCGTCAAATAGATGGTGTCGCCATGGCGTACGGCCAGTTCGCCATCGGCGCGTACCGTCAGCGGACCGACGCCGTCGGCCTGGACATGCAGGAAGGTGTCGGAGCCCAGATGCTCGGCGACGCCGACAAGGGCTTTCCAGTCACCCGCCGTGGTCGATATCCCCATATGCTCGGGACGGATGCCGATGGTCTTGGCGTTGTATTTGGCCGCCGGCGCACCTTCGATCAGGTTCATTTTCGGCGAACCGATGAAGCCCGCCACGAACAGGTTCTTCGGCGACTTGTAGAGTTCCATCGGCGAGCCGACCTGTTCGATGTTGCCGGCGTTGAGCACGACGATCTTGTCGGCCATGGTCATGGCCTCGATCTGGTCGTGGGTGACGTAGACCATCGTCGTCTTGAGCTGGTGGTGCAGCTCGCTGATTTCGAGCCGCATGGTGCCGCGCAGTGCGGCATCGAGGTTGGACAGCGGCTCGTCGAACAGGAAGGCCGAGGGCTGGCGCACGATGGCGCGGCCGATGGCGACGCGTTGCCGCTGGCCGCCGGAGAGCTGGCCCGGCCGGCGTTCGAGATAGTTGGTGAGGTTGAGGACCCGGGCTGCGTCCTTCACCTTCTTGTCGATCGTCGCCACATCCTCGCCCGCCATCTTCAGCGGGAAGCCGATGTTCTTGGCCACCGTCATATGCGGATAGAGCGCATAGGACTGGAATACCATGGCCAGCTTGCGCTTGGCCGGCGCCTCGCCGGTGACGTCACGGCCATCGATGTTGATGGTGCCCCCGCTGGTGTCCTCGAGCCCGGCGATGAGGCGCAGCAACGTGGACTTGCCGCAACCCGACGGCCCGACGAAGACGACGAACTCGCCATTCTCGATGACCAGGTCGAGGCCTGGAATGATGACCGTCGATCCGAAATGCTTGGAGACGTTCTTGAGCGTGATGTTTCCCATGGTTTCCTCCCCGAGGGGTTATTTGGCCGGATTGCTTCAGGCAACGTCCGTTATTTTACCGCGCCGAATGTCAGGCCGCGCACCAGCTGCTTCTGGCTGAACCAGCCCATGATCAGGATGGGGGCGATGGCCAGCGTCGAGGCCGCCGAAAGCTTGGCCCAGAACAGGCCTTGCGGGCTTGAGAACGAACTGATGAAGGCCGTCAGCGGCGCCGCCTCGGTGGTGGTCAGGCGGATGGTCCAGAACGCTTCGTTCCACGCCAGGATGATGTTGAGCAGCATGGTCGATGCGATGCCCGGCACGGCCATGGGGGTCAGCACATAGACGATCTCGCCCCACAGGGTGGCGCCGTCCATGCGTGCCGCCTCCAGGATTTCGCCGGGGATTTCGCGGAAGTAGGTGTAGAGCATCCAGATCACGATCGGCAGGTTGATCAGCATCAGCATGATCATCAGGCCGATGCGGCTGTCGAGCAGTCCGGCATCGCGGAAGATGAGGTAGATCGGGAACAGCACGGCAACCGCCGGCATCATCTTGGTCGAGAGCATCCACATCAGGATGTCCTTGGTCCACTTGCCCGGCGAGAAGGCCATCGACCAGGCGGCCGGAACCGCGACGATCAGGGCCAGGATGGTCGAGCCGACCGAGAGCAGCACCGAGTTGAAGAAGAACTTGAAGTAGCCGCTCTGCGCCTGGACCTCGGTATAGCTCTCGAACGTCCCCGACGGGATCAGCGCGAAGCCCTGGATGGCCTCCTGCTCCGACTTGAACGAGGTGATGATCGTGTAGAGGATCGGGAAGAAGATCAGCAGCGCGACGATCCAGGCGGCGCCTGTCGCAATGACCTTGTGTTGGGTGGTGACTGCACGTGCCATCGTATCCTCCCTTACTTGTCCAGGTTCTTGCCGACCGCGCGCATGGCGAAGAAGGCGACGATGTTGGCGAGAATGACGGCGATGACACCGCCGGCCGATGCCTGGCCGATTTTGAACTCCAGCAATGCCTTCTGGTAGACGAGGAAGGGCAGGTTGGTGGAGGCATAGCCGGGTCCGCCATTGGTGGTGACCAGGATTTCGGCATAGACCGACAGCAGGAAGATGGTCTGGATCAGGATGACGACGGTGATGGCGCGCGACATGTGCGGCAGCGTCAGATAGATGAAGCGGCTGACGAAGCCGGCGCCGTCCATCTCGGCGGCTTCCTTCTGCTCGCCGTCGAGCGACTGCAGGGCGGTCAAAAGGATCAGCGTTGCGAAGGGCAGCCATTGCCAGGCGACGATGATGATGATGGCCAGCATCGGGTGCTGCCCGAACCAGTCGATTGGCTGGGCGCCGAAGAAGCGCGCAATGTCGGCAAAGACGCCGTATTGCGGGTGCATGATCATGTTCTTCCAGACAAGTGCAGCCACCGGCGGCATGACGAAGAACGGAGAGATGACGAGGATGCGGACGATCCCCTGTCCCCACATCGGCTGATCGATCAACAGCGCCAGCATGATGCCTCCGATGACGGTGATCAGCAGCACGCTGCCCACCAGGACCAGCGTGTTGAGGATCGACTGCAGGAATGCCGGGTTGGAATAGAACAGCGAGTAATTCGAGAACCAGACAAACCCGTCGCGGATCGGATTGAGCGGATTGTACTGCTGGAAGGAGAACCAGATCGTGAGTGCCAGCGGCACGATCATCCAGACGAACAGCAGCACCACGGATGGCGCCAACATAAAGCGGGCAAGCGAACGGGTCTGCTGAGTAGCCATGACGGTCACCCTTCACTAGTCGGACTGAATTTTCACAGCGGGGAAAAAGCGGCCGCCCGAACTGGGACTCGGGCGGCCATCGCCGGTCAGGAGGCGACCGGCGTTCGGCACCGGGAGGAGCCTTACTTGATATAACCGCCTTCGGTCATGGTCGCCGTGGCGGCGTCCTGCGCCTGCTTGAGCGCGTCGTCTACGCTGGTCTGGCCGGCGAGCGCCGCCGAGAACAGCTGGCCAACGGTTGTGCCGAGGCCCTGGAACTCAGGAATGGCGACGAACTGCACACCGACATAGGGCACCGGCTTGACCGTCGGATGCGCCGGATCGGCGGCATTGATCGAGTCCAGCGTCATCTTGGCGAACGGGGCCGCCTTCTGGTACTCGGGATTGGCGTAGAGCGAGGAACGCGTTCCCGGAGGAACGTTGGCCCAGCCTTCCTTGGAAGCGACCAGTTCGGCATAGTGCTTGCTGGTTGCCCATGAGACGAACTTCTGGGCGGATTCCGCCTTCTGCGTGCCTGCGGGGATCGCCAGCGACCAGGCCCAGAGCCAGTTGGCGCGCTTGCCGAGGCCATTGTCCGGCGCCAAAGCATAACCGACCTTGTCGGCCACCTTCGAGGCCTTCGGATCCGAGACGAAGGACGCCGCCACGGTGGCGTCGATCCACATGCCGCACTTGCCTTGCTGGAACAGAGCCAGATTCTCGTTGAAGCCGTTGGACGAAGCGCCTTCCGGACCGTCGGCCTTCATCAGGTCGACATAGAACTGCAGTGTGTTCTTCCATTCCGGTTGGTCGAACTGCGGCTTCCAGTTCTCGTCGAACCAGCGGGCGCCAAACGAGTTGGACATGGCCGTCAGGAACGCCGTGTTCTCGCCCCAGCCGGCCTTGCCGCGCAGGCATACGCCGTTCACGCCATTGGCGCGGTCGGTCATCTTGTCGGCGGCCTGCTTGATGAAGTCCCACGTCGGGGCATCGGGCATGGTCAGCCCGGCCTTCTCGATCAGGTCCTTGCGGTACATGACGAAGGAGCTTTCGCCGTAGAAGGGCGCGGCATAGAGCTTGCCGTCGACCGAGAGGCCGCCGGCGATGGCCGGGATGATGTCCTTGGCGTCATAGTCGTCGCCGAGCTTGTCGAGCGGCAACAGCCAGCTCTGCTTGGCCCAGATCGGAACCTCGTAGGTGCCGATCGTCATCACGTCATACTGGCCGCCCTTGGTTGCGATGTCGGTGGTGACGCGCTCGCGCAGCACGTTCTCTTCGAGCGTGACCCAGTTCAGCTGGATGTCGGGGTTCGCCTTGGTGAAGTCGTCCGTCAGCTTTTGCATGCGGACCATGTCGCCATTGTTGACCGTGGCGATGGTGATGGATTCGGCGTGTGCGGCAAAAGCGAAAGCGCTGGCCGACAACAAGCCCAGGGTGAGCGTGCGCAGTTTCATCAAATTCCTCCCATGAACCAAGATGAGCATTTGCCTTGGTAATGGGCAATTACTCACTTGGCATAAATTATGTCAAGCCAGATTCGATGCTGCAGCGCAGCACGCAAGGCGGAGCGCGGCGTTGCGCGCGTAGAGGATATTGAATGGATGTGGGAAGCTGTTTGCACGGGATGTGAGAGCGGGTTGATGCCGACCCATCGCAACCCAATCATGGCGCCAAGGGAGCGATAGGGCCCAGCCCGTCAGCCGTGGGACGGGTAGCTTCCGACGGAATATTCGAAAACCCTGCCGTCGCGTATTTGCTTGGCTCTGGTCAGCACTTCCGTCACCTGGATCCAGCTGGGCTCGTCTTTGCGCAGCCTAACTTCCCGGCCGATTGCCTTCACGGCAGCTTGAAACGGCGTAAATGCTTCGATCACCTGCGTCGTGCGCACGGTGTTGTTTTCGATTTCTTCGACGCGATAGACTTTCATCAGCCGGCTGATCGACCCTGTTTCAATCTGCGACGATTGATCCTGCTCAATTGGGTCGTCACAAGCACAAGCCTATGCCGGGCGAGTGATATCGACAGCGTTTTTGTCAAGCTTGGTTAACCGGGTGGCCCGATCGCAGCTGTTTGTCCGCGAAAGCGAGCATTCGTCGCGGATCCATGGCTCGCTTTGCATCTCGGAAATCAATCCGCGAGTCGCTCGCCCTCAGGCGCAGGCGATCTCGGCCAGGATCCAGTCCCGGAAGGCTTTTATCTTCGGCACGTTGCGACGCGCCGTCGGGTAGACCAGCCAATAGGCGTGGCCGTCGTCGCCGACCAGGTCGAAGGGCTGGATCAGGCGGCCGGCGGCGAGCTCGGTCTTGAACAATGCGGTGGTCAGGATCGCCACACCATGGCCGGCGATGGCCGCGTTCGCCTCATAGGCCTGCGCGCCCATGCTGGTGCCGGTGCGCCTGGCAAGTTCGTCCGCCGGGACGCCGGCAAGGGCGAACCATTCCCGCCACCAGATGTCGCCGGGATCGAGAATGGGCAGCTTGAACAGGTCGGCGGGTTCGTGGACGCCACCTATGGTGGCAGCGAGTGCCGGGCTCAGCACCGGGGTGAAATCGGCCTTGAACAAAAGATGGGTCTCCACTCCAGGCCACTTGCCGCTGCCGGAGCGGATAGCGATGTCCATGTCCTCGCGGGCAAAATCGATCACCCTGTTCGAGGTATCGACGCGCACCGCCAGCGACGGATGCGCGACCTGGAAGGAGCCGAGGTGCTGCGCCAGCCAGTTCGAGGCAAAGGTCAGCAGCGTCGAGACGCACAGCACACCATCGGCGCCCCCACGCGCGGCGGAATAGGCGCTTGAGAGCAGGCTGAACGCCTCGCTGACGGCGGGCGCCAGGCGCTGGCCGGGTTCCGTCAGCACAATCTGGCGCGGCTGGCGCAGGAACAGCGGCGAACCGATGCGCTCTTCCAGAAGCTTGATCTGGTAGCTGGCGGCGGCCTGCGTCATGCCGAGTTCCTGCGCGGCCTTGGTGAAGGAGAGATGCCGCGCGACGGCTTCGAACACCCTGATGGCCTGCAGCGGCGGCAACTGGGCGAGCTGTGGTGCCTTGAGATCGGGCATAAGCCCTCCTTATGGGTCGTGATCGACGTTTGATTGGCGGCAAGAGGCAATCAGGCCGATATCTGGTGTCAACGATCAATCAAGTTCAAGCATAGCGGAGGCTGAAGATCATGACCACGGTACAGCAAAAACTCCATTCCACCCCGGCGCAGAGCTGGTTTTCCCTGCTGGCGCATGAATTTTCCCTGCTTGTGCACCGCCGGCGCGGCTACGTCGACGTCCGGGAGCTGTCGCCGCATTTGCAGCGCGACATGGGCTTCCTCGACGGCAACGACCCTTCAGGGCGCTGCAAATAACGTGTTGGATTTTATCGATGGGCTGCTTAATTGGTAGTCAGGCACCGTCGAGCAGGGCCGTGGCGGTCCGCTCGTCGGTGATGAGGCCATTGACCAGCCGGCGGTTCACCGCGGCCAGGATGCCCGGCAACTTACGCTCGCCCATGGCGAGCGCAATGACCAGCGACTTTTCGCGTGACGGCAAGGCTGCCGACGATACCCGGTCGTTGGTGATGCCCTCGATCATGCGGCCTTCCCGATCGAACACCCAGCCGACGATCTCGGCGACGCCGCCAGCCTTTTGCAACGCCTTCAACTCGCTTTCCGAGATAAAACCGTCCTCGTAGAGCGGCGCCTTCGGGCCGAGATCGCCGATGCCGACAAAGGTCACGTCGGCTTCCGCGGCCAGCGCCAGCGTCGGTTGGATCATCGGCTGGGCAAGCAGCATCTCGCGCTCTTCCGGCGACGAGGCGATGACCGGCAGCGGCATCGGGAACGAGCGCGCCTTGACCCGGTCGGCCATGGTGAAGATGACGTTGTAGAAGGCGGCCGAACCGTCGGGCGAGATGTTGCCGGTCAAGGACACAACCTTGTGCTGCGAGCATTCCATCGGCGGCAATTGCTCGATCGCCGCCTTCAGCGTGCGGCCGGTGCCGATGGCCAAGACGATGGGCGTCGGTGACCGCAGCCGCCGCTCGATCTCGGCCGCAGCCGCCTCGGCAATGCCGATCGTGGTCGAGGATGAGGTTGGATCGCTCGGCACCACTTCGACGAGGTCGAGCGCGAAGCGTGACTTCAGTCTAGCTGCGAGATCAAGGCAATTGGCGATCGGGTGATCGACGCGAACCTTGATCAGCCCCTCCGACACCGCCAGCGACACCAGCCGCTGCGCCGTCTGCCGGGAAATGCCGAGCGTGGCGGCGATCTGGTCCTGGGTGTTGCCGGCAACATAATAAAGCCAGCCGGCGCGCGCTGCCTCGTCCAGCCTGCTGCTGCCGCCGTCTTGCCGCGAATTCAAAATGTGCCTCCAGCCCTGCCCCTTTGCCCGCCCTTGGGCGAAGCGTCATAGTCTTGCAGGGAATGTGTCGGCGCGCAATTGTCTATCGGCAGGGCAATTGCTTGCTGCTTCGATCCGGCCGCCGCGCGGCAACCAACCAAGCGAAAATCGCCAGCGGACGGGCTCGGCGGTTTATCTCCTGATACAAACGCTTTAAGGGGATCGGCAAAGGAGCCTCGCATGACGCCGAAAGCGGTTTTCTGGGATATGGACGGCACGCTGGTCGACAGCGAGCCGCTGCATGAGGCGGCCTTGGTGGCGGCGCTGCGCAGCGTCGGTATTACGCCGCCGGCCGACCTGCATGAGCGGGTGCTGGGCGTCGCCGCCGCACCGGTCTACGAGATGCTGCGCAGCGAGTTCGGCCTCGACCTGCCCTTCGACGACTGGATCGTGCGCAAATACGATCACTACATGCCGATGGCCGAGACGCTGAAGCCGCGCCCCGGCGCGATCGAAGTGTTCAACGAATTGCGCGCGCTCGGCGTGCAGCAGGCGGTGGTGTCCAATTCCGACCGGGTGATCGTCGATGCAAATCTGAGCGCCGTCGGCCTGATCTATCCCGGCATGCGCACGATCAGCCGAAACGACGTGCGCGAAGGCAAGCCGCATCCCGAACCGTTCCTGCGCGCCGCATGGCTGGCCGGCGTCGATCCTTCAGACGCGGTGGCCGTCGACGACAGCGTTACCGGCGCCACATCAGGCCTGGCCGCGGGGATGCGGACGATCTTCTGGCCGGAAGCGCCGATGGCAGGACCGAAGGGCGCTGTCGTGATCAACAGTGCGGAAGAGTTGCGGGCTCAGTTGGGACTCTGAGTGAGCCTATGAACGTCGGCGCTGCCCCTCATCCCCCTGCCGGGACCTTCTCCCCGTGAACGGGGAGAAGGGTGAACTCATTCAGCTCCGGTACACCGGCTCTTCCTCGTCGAGGATCGCCTTCAGCTCGGCAAGGTGACGCTCTGCCTGGCCGGGATAGTCGTCCATCTCGCTGGCGGCCTTTTCGGCAATGGCATCGGACAGCGTGCGCAGCGGACGGCCGGTCCACAGCGCCTTGATGTAGGTTTCGGCGGCGCGCTCGAAATAGAACATGCGGTTGAAGGCGTCGGCGACGGTGTCGCCGATGACCATGACGCCGTGATTGCCCATCACCATCACTTTGACCTTCGGGTCGGTGAGCAGTTGCGAGCAGCGCTCGCCTTCTTCCTCGAAGGCCAGCCCGCCATAATGGGCATCGACGACGTGGCGGTTGAAGAACATGGCCGAGTTCTGATCGATCGGCGGCAGGGTCGAGTCGGCCAGCGATGCCAGCACGGTGGCGTGGATGGAATGCACATGCATGGCGCAGCGCGCATGCGGCACGTTGCGGTGAATGGCGCCGTGCAGACCCCAGGCGGTCGGGTCGGGCGCATTCGGGCCGGACAATGTCTCGGGATCATTGGCGTCGATCAGCAAAAGGTCGCTCGCCTTGATGCGCGAGAAATGCACCTGGTTGGGGTTCATCAGGAATTTGCTGCCGTCCTCGTTGACCGACAGCGAAAAGTGATTGGCCACGGCTTCATGCATGTTGAGCCGCGCCGTCCAGCGGAAGGCGGCGGCCAGATCGACGCGCTCCTCATAGTAGGGCAGGTTGGTCAGCGTTTCCTTTTGCAGGCGGGCGATGCTCATCCGAAAAACCTCCGTTTTTAAGAGAATGCCGCGCTCAGCCGTGGCCAGCAACCGCAAACTGGTGGGTCAGGCTGTCTTCGCATTGTCCGTTGTCCCAAAACCGCCACGCACTTTTGGGCGACATGCATTACGCCGCCGAGCGAGCCGACTGCAGCCCGCCATGTTCGACGATGAAGTCGATGACTTCCTGCAGTCCCTTGCCGCGCGACAGGTCGGTGAAGCCGAACGGGCGCTTGCCCCGCATTCGGGCGGCGTCGCTCTCCATGACATCGAGGTTGACGTTCACATAGGGCGCCAGATCGCTCTTGTTGATGACCAGGAAATCGGAACGGGTGATCGCCGGCCCGCCCTTCCTGGGGATTTCCTCGCCCTGGCAAACCGAGATGACATAGAGGGTCAGGTCGGCAAGGTCGGGCGAGAAGGTGGCGGCAAGATTGTCGCCGCCGGATTCGATGAAGACGATGTCGAGATCGGGGAATTTCCTGTTCAGTCCGGCGATCGCCTGCAAATTGATCGAGGCGTCCTCACGGATGGCGGTGTGCGGGCAGCCGCCGGTCTCCACGCCGACGATGCGGTCCTCAGGCAGCGCCTGCAGGCGGGCCAGCATCATGGCGTCTTCCTTGGTGTAGATGTCGTTGGTGACGACGGCGATGGAGAAATCGTCGCGCAGCGCCTTGCAGAGCTTTTCGGTGAGCGTCGTCTTGCCGGAGCCGACGGGACCGCCGATGCCGATACGCAGGGGACCGTTTGCCTGAGTCATACCGAAAACTCCGTCATGCCGAAAACTCCGTGATGGCGAGGATGGCGAAGCTGAGCCCGATCAACAGGCAGAGCGGCGAATAGAAGCTGATATCGAGCCGCGCAAAAGGCTGTTCCGGCGCCAGACGGCGCCACCACGGCGTGAAGCCGGCAATGCCGCGGCCGAGGAAGACGAGCCCGATGAGCAGCGCTGTGGCGGCAAGGCCCTCCCTTGGAAAGGGGGAGGCGAAGACCCCGGTCAGCGCCAGCGGCCACAGGGTTGCGAGGCACAGGCACGCGGCAACGGCGAAACAGGGAAACGGCGTCGGCATCTCGTCGACGCCGCGAAAGCCGACGACGGCGTGGGCGCAGGAGACGCCGTCCCTGCCCGGCCAGATGCCGCCAAGGCCCCAATAGACATGCAGCGCGGTGATCAGCAGCAGGACGGCCGAGAGGGCGAAGGCGAGGACGATCATGAGCGGAACAGCCTGGAATACTGCGTCTCGTGCTTCATCGCCATGATGTCGGAGATGAAGGCGCAGCCGCCGAGATCGTCCAATGTCGAGCCGGCGGCGCGCGCGGCCGTCGACAGCGCCAACGGCTCGAAGCCGGCGAGCAAGGCCATGGCGTCCGTCTGGCCGACGATGCCGAGTCGGATCGCCGCCTGGACGAGGTTGGAGAAGAAGGCCTGCAGGAAGGCCGACATCGCGTCCTGAAGCGCGAAACCGTTGCCGCCGGCAGCGGCGCCGACGGCGACACAGTAGGCGCATTCGGCCGGCAGGCGGCCCAACACCGGATTCGCCCACGCCGCTGCCGCTTTCAGGAAGGCGGCGCCTTGCAGCATGGTTTCGGTGTGACGCTCACGCGAGCCGGCCAGCGCTTCGGCGAGATCGGCAATTTCATGGAGATCGCCGCCGTCGCGGGCGCGACGCCAGGCTTCCGTGAAGAGCACGGCGTCGTTCCAGCCCGAGCCCATCTCGACCAGCGTCTCCAGCCAGAAGGCGAGGCTGGCGGTATCGGCAACCAGCCCGTCTTGCCCGGCGCGTTCGAGACCATGGCTGTAGGCAAAGCCGCCGACCGGAAAGGCCGGCGACAGCCACGCCATGAGCCGCAGCAAAGCGATGCCGGATGGCTGGTCAGTCATGATCGTGATGATGCCCGTCATGGGAATGGCTGTGCGAATGCGACTCGCTGTGTGCGTGGGAACGTCCATCATGGGAATGCGCTTCGGCGTGCGCATGCGCATGGCTGTGATCGTGACCATGCGCACCTTGGGCGGAATAGGCGCCGCGCACCGGCTTGAACGGTTCGGAGACTTCGCGCACCGTGGCGCCCAGCCCTTCCAGCATAGCCTTGATGACATGGTCGCGCAGGACCAGGATGCGGCCGGGCTCGATCGCTGCCGCCAGATGGCGGTTGCCGATATGCCAGGCGAGTTCGGTCAGATGCACGGCGTGGCGGGCACGGATGTCGTAGACCTCTTCGGGTGCCGCGGTGATCTCGACCTGGCCGCCATCCTCCAGCACCAGCCGGTCGCCATCGTTCAAGGTCACGGGCTCGGGCAGATCGACCAGCACCTTGCTGCCGTCGGCAAGCTCAATGGCGCGGCGGCGCAAATGACGCTCGTCATGGGGCAGGACGGCACGGCCGGATGGCGGCGTAGTTCCGGCAGTGCCGGCAGGCACCACCGAGACGGCCCGGGGGAACTTGGTGAAGTCGGTGTTCAGGTTGAGTTTCATCGCATGGCTCCACCGTTAGCCTGGGCTCTCGCACGGGCAGGCCGCGCCAGGACGCGGTCAAAATACGCGTTGACGCGCTCGGATTCGATCGGGAATTTTCCGGCGCGGGCCCAGCCGCCCATGTCGCCCAACAGCACGTCGACGGCGGAAAACCGGTCGCCCAGCGCAAACTCCCGATCCCCCAGCCGACCGTCGAGCGCCTTGGCCTCCGAGGCGAAATCGTAGGCGGCGGCGGGGCCGACATCGACCCGCACGTCCTTCGGCAACAGGAAGCGGTGGCGCAGCTTGTTCCACAGCGGCGCTTCGAACTCGGACTGGGCAAAATGCATCCAGGAATCCATTTCGGCGCGTCCGGCCACACCTGGATTGGCGCCCATGCCTTTGTCGGCGTGCTTGTCGGCGAGATAGACGCAGATCGCCGCCGAATCCGTCACCGTCAGTTCGCCATCGATCAGGATCGGCACCTTGCCCGACGGGTTGAGCGCATAGGCTTCCGGCGAGCGCAATTTGACCTCGACGAATTCATAGGGCTGCCCGAGTTCCTCAAGCATCCACAGAACGCGGCTGACGCGGGAGCCACGCGATCCGATGGCCTTGTACATGGTTGAACCCTCTTTCCTGCGACCCTAAACCATAGCCACTGTTCAGACGATGGTGTCGAAGAGCCGCAGGATGAACGATATCTGATAGATCAGCGTGCCGGCGACGAAGGCGATGTGGAAGCGGCGGTCAGGCACCAGTATGGCGGCGATGCACAACACCACGAAAACCGGCGTTCGGAACAGATATTCATTGCCGTAGCGGGCGAAATGCTCGGGACCCTTCAGCAGCGTGTCGACGACGTCGAGCAGATAGGTCGTCGCCAGCAGGCCGAAGAACCAGCCACGGCGTGAATAGAAGAAATCCTCGTAGCTGGTGTAGTCGAGCATCGAATCCGGAAACAGCAGCGCGCACAGCAGGAACAGCGTGATGGCGTAGAAGATCAGGAACAGGTACTTGCCGAAAGTCCAGACCTCAATGGTGTAGAGGCCGAACTCCCACCACCAGAAATGCACCAGCAGCAACAGCATGGAGGCGACCCAGCCGAGGTGCACGGGATAGAGCCTGTACTGGCCGGGATGCTGGACGATTCGCGCCACCCCCGACAGCAGGCGAGCGACGCCAAGTCCGATCACCATGCCCATGACGATGCGGATATGCGGGAAGATGTCGTGGGCGGAGGCTATTTCGGTGGCCATGACCTGCTACGCGGTTTCTTTGAGCCGCATATTGCGGCGGCACCGACCGGCTCGCAATGGAATTTGCCGGGTCGATCAAATCGCCCCTCGCCTCAAAACAGGAAATACCGCTGCGCCATCGGCAGCACGGTTGCCGGCTCGCAAGTCAAGAGTTCGCCATCGGCGCGAACCTCATAGGTTTCGGGATCGACCTCGATATGCGGCGTGGCGTCGTTGAGGATCATCGAGTGCTTGCCGATGCCGCCGCGGGTATTTTCGACCGCGACGAACTGCTTGTCGACGCCGAGCCTGCCATGCAGGCCGGACTCCAGCGCCGCCTTCGAAACGAAGGTCACCGACGAGTTGGTCCTGGCCTTGCCATAGGCGCCGAACATCGGGCGGTAGTGCATGGGCTGGGGGGTCGGGATAGAGGCGTTGGGGTCGCCCATCGGGGCTGCGGCTATCATGCCGCCGATCAGCACCATGTCCGGTTTGACGCCGAAGAAGGCTGGGTTCCACAGCACCAGATCGGCGCGCTTGCCGACCGCGATCGACCCGATGTCCCTGGACAGCCCATGCGCGATGGCCGGGTTGATGGTGTATTTGGCGATGTAGCGGCGGACGCGGAAATTGTCATTGTTGCCGGTCTCCTGCGGCAATGACCCGCGCTGGCGCTTCATCTTGTCGGCGGTCTGCCAGGTGCGGATCGCCACCTCGCCGACACGGCCCATGGCCTGCGAGTCCGACGAGATGATCGAGAAGGCGCCGATATCGTGCAGAATGTCTTCCGCCGCGATGGTCTCCTTGCGGATACGGCTTTCGGCAAAGGCGATGTCTTCAGGGATCGACGGCGACAGATGGTGGCAGACCATCAGCATGTCGAGATGCTCGGCCAGCGTGTTGACGGTGTAGGGCCGGGTCGGGTTGGTCGAAGACGGAATGACGTTGGGCAGGCCGCAGACCTTGATGATATCGGGCGCATGGCCGCCGCCGGCGCCTTCGGTGTGGAAGGCGTGGATGGTGCGGCCCTTGATGGCGGCGACGGTGTTCTCCACAAAGCCGGATTCGTTCAGCGTGTCGGTGTGGATCATCACCTGCACGTCGTAATCGTCGGCAACCGACAGGCAGCAGTCGATGGCCGCCGGCGTCGTGCCCCAGTCCTCGTGCAGCTTCAGCGAGCAGGCGCCGCCCAGCACCATTTCCTCGAGCGCCGCCGGCAGCGAGGCATTGCCCTTGCCGGACAGGCCGATGTTCATCGGGAAAGCGTCGAAGGACTGGATCATGCGCGCCATGTGCCAGGGTCCCGGCGTGCAGGTGGTGGCCAGCGTGCCATGCGCCGGGCCGGTGCCGCCGCCGAGCATGGTGGTGATGCCCGACATCAGCGCTTCGTCGATCTGCTGCGGGCAGATGAAGTGGATGTGCGCGTCGAAGCCGCCGGCGGTCAGGATCTTGCCCTCGCCGGCGATGATCTCGGTACCGGGGCCGATGATGATGGTGACACCGTCCTGCGTGTCGGGATTGCCGGCCTTGCCGATCGCCGCGATGCGGCCGTCCCTGAGACCTATATCGGCCTTGAAGATGCCGGCAGTGGCATCGACCACCAGCGCGTTGGTGATGACGGTGTCGACCGAGCCGCCGGCGCGCGACACCTGGCTCTGGCCCATGCCGTCGCGGATGACCTTGCCGCCGCCGAATTTCACCTCCTCGCCATGGACGGTGAGGTCCTTTTCGACCTCGATAAACAGCTCGGTATCGGCCAGGCGCACTCTGTCGCCGACCGTCGGGCCATACATCTGCGCGTAGGCGGCGCGGGTAATTCTAGCCATCAGTCAATGCTCCCCAAACGAGAGTCCGGCCGCAGCCGAACTCCACATCGTCGCCATCCAATGGTCATGCAATGACCCGCTCGGCGACACCTTCTGATCCCATTTGGCCGTTGAGGTGGCCGTGCCACCCCAAACCGCCCGTTTGCCAAACCCTTGGCCAAATCGATGAAAGGAAAATACATGCGCAAAATCATCGTTCTTGCAGCCGCCGCCACGTTGGCCTCCGCGACCGTAGCCGGCGCCCAGCAGCAGCCCACGCCGCAACCGAAGCCGGCGGCGCCCAGCGCTCAGCCGGCGGCGCCGGCGATCCAGAAGGTCAACATCGTCGATATCAGCGAATTGCCCAAGGCCACCCAGACGCAGGTCAATCAGGTGATCGCCCAGCGTGGCGATGCCGGGCTGCAGAAACTGCGCTCTTCGATCGACGCGACGCCGCAGATCAAGTCGGCGCTCGAAGCCAAGGGGCTCACCTCGGCACAGGTGGTCGCCGCCAGCATGACCACCGATGGCGCGCTGACCCTTGTCACCAAGAAGGCAAGCTGAAAGAAGCGCTTGGCGGGCCGGCACCCGGCCCGCCAGCCCACAGGGAACCTTCGCTCGACAGGAGGCGTTTCGTCCCTTTGGCGCCGAACGGCGTTGCACAGAACAGTCCACCAGGAGCGAGCGATGCCTGTCTTTGCCGACACCAGATGGCTCCAGAGCCTTGCTGCCTGCGCATTTCTCGCAGCTTTCGGCCCGCAAGCCGCGCAAGGTCTTGAAAGCGCTGACGCCGTCAACCGGGCCGACACCGTCAACCGGATCGTCGGCTCCGATGTCCGGCAGGAGGAGGCGCGGACGGAACCACAGACCAACAAGATCATCACCGCGATCGAGCGGACGCGTGAGAACATCGGCGCCGTGCGCAAGACGTCCAAGCTCGATACGGTAGATATCGTCTTCCTCACCGACGCGGCGCGCAGCGAAGGCGGCCCGCCGCCGGCCGTCGAGAGCAAGGTCGAACAGCATCAGGACGACATTGCGGAACTGCGCAAGGAGATCGACGCCAACGCCTTGCTGTTCAACGCCATCGATTCGCGGCGCGTGCTTACGGAAGACGTCCTTGCGGTGGAATTCGACGGCTCGGCAAGAATCGTCATCTACGCGGCGGCCAGGCCGTCGAACTGACCTCAGGGCGCCCGACCCCGTCGATCTCACAGCCTGCCCATGATCTTCTGCTGAAAACCGTAGACCTCGCGTTTTCCTCCGAACGGCACCAGCGTGACGTCCCGCTCTTGTCCCGGTTCGAAGCGCATCGCGGTGCCGGCGGCAATGTCCAGACGCATGCCGCGCGCTTTGTCGCGATCGAATTTCAACCCCTCATTGGTCTCGAAGAAATGGTAGTGGCTGCCGACCTGGATCGGCCGGTCGCCGCTGTTGGCCACCTTCAGCGTCACCGTCGGCAGCCCCTTGTTGAGCTCGATGTCGCCGCTTGCCGTGATGATTTCGCCGGGAATCATCGTTAGCCTCACAAAACGCCGAAGACCAGGCCGACGGCAGCACAGGCAGCACCTGCGGCGCGGGCAAGCCCGCGAAAGCGCATGCCGAGGCCAAGGCCGGCAGCGATGCCCATGGCATGGAGAAGTGCGGTGGCAACGGCAAAGCCGGCCATATAGTCAAGCCCACCCGCATTTTCCGGCACTTCGGTGCCGTGGGCATGGCCATGGAACAGCGCGAACAGGCCAATGATGGCGACTCCGGCCGAGACCGGCAGATCGACCGCCAACGCCACCAGAAAGCCAAGCGCGACGACGGAGGCAAGGATGCCCGGTTCGACGAAAGGCACCGGCACGTGGAGCATGCCGAGCGCGCCGCCGACCAGCATTACGCCGACAAAGGCCAGCGGCCAGGCCCATATCGCCTTGCCGCCCTTGAGCGCCGCCCAAAGGCCGACGGCGACCATGACGGTCATATGGTCGAGGCCGGACAGCGGATGCGCGAAGCCCGCCGCGAAGGACGAGGTGGTGGCGATGCCGACATGGGCATAGGCGGGCATCGCCGCCGCCAGCAGCAGGATCGCTGCAAGCGTGGTGCGTTTGGTTGAAGCAGAGATCATCGGTCTTCCCTTCGAAGTCACGAAAACAATCACGCAGCCTTGCGCGGGCCGCAGCCCTCGGCCTTGAGCACGCGTTGGGTCGAGGCCGGATATTTCACCAGTTTCTCCACTGGGCGGATCGGGCGTGCGGAAAAATTGCCGCCGCAGTTCGGGCAGACGCCGCCCAGCACATGTTCAGCGCAGTCAGCGCAGAAGGTGCATTCAAAGGTGCAGATCAGCGCGTCCGTCGCTTCCGGCGGCAGGTCCTTGTCGCAGCATTCGCAATTCGGTCGCAGCTCCAGCATCGTTTTTCTCCTCACCTGATCGGTTCGTGAACGGTCACCAGCTTGGTGCCGTCGGGAAAGGTCGCCTCGACCTGCACGTCGTGGATCATCTCGGCGATGCCTTCCATCACCTGCGCGCGGGTGATGACATGGGCGCCGGCCTCCATCAGTTCGGCGACCGGGCGGCCGTCGCGGGCGCCCTCGACGACGAAATCGGTGATCAGCGCGATCGCTTCGGGGTGATTGAGCTTGACGCCGCGTTCCAGCCGCTTGCGCGCCACGATCGCCGCCATGGCGATGAGCAGCTTGTCCTTTTCACGCGGCGTCAGGTTCATGCGCTTTCCTGGATTTGGCCTGGATTTGGCTCAGAGTGACCATAATTTGGGCAGACCCGCCCGCCCGTTGAGCAGTTCGACGAGCGGAACCAGCCGCTTGCGCAGCTGGTAGCCGTCCTCGGCAAACAGCCTCGCAAGAAGCTTGCCAGATTTTTTGACGCTCCAGGCGCTGGCATCGCCGTCGGCGCCGATGATGTCGCGGGCCGCATCGAGCAAGCCTTCGGCCTGCGGCGAAACCATCAGCAGCGTCGCAGCGGCAATGGCGCCGCCGGCGACCGCCGGGCGGCCAAGTGCCGCCGCGATAGCCGGCCCGATGCGGGAATCCTCGGCATGAACGAGCGCACCATCCTGGCGGACACGCCAACGGTCGTGGAAATGGCCGTGCGCGGCCTCTTCGCCCATCGCGAGGCGGCCGAATATGGTGGCTTCAAGCAGCAATGCCTCGGCGCCTGCGGCAAGCTCGACCTCGAGCGTGCGGGCAAAGGCCGAGCGGTCGAAGACGATGGTTTCCTGGGGCAGCCAGGCGATACGCCCGCCCGCGCCGACGCTGAGCTTCACCCGAACTTCGGCGCAGTCGCTAGCGGCACGATAGATCTTTTCGCAGGCCTGGGTGGTTATCGAGGCGGAGGCACCTGGCCCGACATCGATTTCCCAGCCGAGCCGATCGCCGCCGGTCAGACCGCCGGCGGTGTTGATGAGCACGGCTTCGAGCGGATCGGCCGCAACGGCCGGCATGCGGATTTTGGCCGAGCCGTCCTGATAGAGGCGCAAAAGCCGGGTGCGTCCATCCCTGACGCCGCACGCAAGCCGGGCCGCCCCGGCCGCGCGCTGGGCCGGAAGAGCTGAGATCAAGACATGCTGCAACGTATCCACGGCGCTAACGTTAAGCACTCCCGGCGCTTTGTCGATATGGTGCTTGTTGATATAGCTTGTTGCTTGACAACGTTTCCGTTTCTATAGAGGGAGCCTCTTTGGAACGGTCATGCTGCGCCTGGCGGGTTTTTGAAGGCGACGGCGATTTCAGTCCAGGCAACAGGGGCGCCAACCAATCGGCACCGCGACGTTATAAAATTGGGGAAGGAATCGAATGGCTGACGAGCTGGCAACGGAAATCATCGCCAAGATCAGGGCACATGCGGAGCCCGGTGGCGAAGAGATCACCACCAATACGGAATTGACCGCGCTTGGCATCCATTCCCTGGAACTGACCGAGATCATCTTCGATCTCGAGGAGCAGTACGGCATCGAGATCGAGATGAACACGGTCGATGCCTGGAGCAATCTCAAGAATGTCGGCGATATGGTTGAGGCTGTTCGCGCGCTGATTGCGAAAAAAGCCTGAGCTGAATGCAAAAGCGCGTCGTCATTACCGGCATCGGCGGCATATGCGGGCTCGGCGCCAATGCGCCTGCAATCTGGAACGAAATGCGGGCCGGCCGATCGGCCATCGGTCAAATCAGCAATCCCGGTTTGCATGATTTGAAGGTCAAGGTCGGCTGCGAAATCAAGACGCTGCCCGACCATGGCATCAGCCACAAGCAGACCGTGTCGATGGACCGCTTCAGCCTTTTGGCGACGATTGCCGCGCGCGAAGCCATGCAGCATGCCGGCCTGACATCGAATGAAGCAACCACCTACCGGATGGGCGCGGTCGTCGGCGTCGGCGTCTGCGGCTGGGAGGCGATCGAGGAGAACTACCGCGCCATCCTGGTCGACGGCAAGAACCGGGCCGGCATCTTCACCGTGCCGAAAGTGATGCCGAGTGCGGCGTCCGGCCATGTCAGCATGAATCTCGGCCTGCGCGGGCCGGTGTTCGGCGTCACTTCGGCCTGCTCCTCGTCCAATCACGCCTTTGCCTCGGCGGTCGACCAGATCCGGCTCGGCCGCGCCGATGTCATGGTCGCCGGCGGCACCGACGCGCCGCTGCTCTGGGGCATCCTGAAAGGCTGGGAAGCCCTGCGGGTGCTGGCGCCCGATACCTGCCGGCCGTTCTCAGCCGATCGCCAGGGCCTGTCGCTCGGCGAAGGTGCTGGAATGGCGGTGCTGGAAACCTATGAACACGCCATGGCGCGCGGCGCGACCATTCTGGCCGAATTTGCCGGAGCCGGCCTTTCCGCCGACGCTTCCGATATCGTCGCGCCGACAGTCGAGGGACCGACGGCGGCGATGCGCGCCTGCCTGGCGGACGCCGGGCTCAATCCCGAGGACGTCGATTATCTCAACGCCCACGGCACCGGCACCAAGGCCAACGACCAGATCGAGACGGCGGCAATCAAGCGCGTCTTCGGCGACCATGCCTACAAGCTGTCGGTGTCGTCGACCAAGTCGATGCATGCCCATTGCCTCGGCGCCTCGGGCGGCCTGGAAATGATCGCCTGCGTGATGGCGATCCGCGAAGGCATCGTGCCGCCGACGGCCAATTTCCGGCAGGCCGACCCCGACTGCGATCTCGACATCACGCCGAATGTGGCGCGCGAGCGCAAGGTGCGCGCGGCGATCAGCAACGGTTTTGCCTTCGGCGGCACCAATGCCGTGGTGGCGTTCAAGGCGGTCTGACGGCAAGCGACTAGCCCTGAGCGACTGGCCCTGAATGACTGCGAAGACGGTGTGCGCACCGTCGGCCGGTTGATCGGCAAAGACGCCGAGGATAATCCTTCGCAACCCGCCAAACGGCGCGAGACCGCGCCAAATTCCCGACCGGAGCTTTCGATGACCGACCTGTCCGTCTTTCCGATCACCAAGCGCTGGCCGGCCAGCCACCCCGACCGTCTGCAGCTCTATTCCGCGACGACGCCGAATGGGGTGAAAGTCTCGATCGCGCTGGAAGAACTCGGCCTGCCCTACGAGGCGCATCTGGTGGATATCGGCAAGGACCAGAGCTGGACACCGGAATTCCTGTCACTGAACCCGAACGGCAAGATACCTGCGATCATCGACCCCGACGGGCCGGGCGGCAAGCCGCTCGGCCTGTTCGAATCCGGCGCCATCCTGCTCTACCTCACCGACAAGACCGGCAAGCTGATCCCGGCCGATCCGGCGCGGCGCTACGAGACCATCCAATGGGTGTTCTTCCAGATGGCGGCGATCGGACCGATTTTCGGACAGGTCGGGTTTTTCAATAAATTCGCCGGGCGCGAGATCGCCGACAAGCGGCCGCTGGATCGCTACCGCAATGAATCGCGGCGGCTGATCGGGGTGCTGGAGACGCGGCTGAAGGGTCGAACCTGGATCATGGACGATGACTATACGATCGCCGACATTTCGATGCTGGGCTGGGTGCGCAATCTGATCGGCTTCTACGAGGCGCGAGAACTCGTCGGCTTCGACGACTTCCCCACCGTCGCGGCATGGCTGGAGCGCGGGCTGGCGCGGCCCGCGGTGCAGCGCGGCCTGACCATTCCCGCCAGGAATTGACCTCGGCCGGCCGAAGCAACCAGGTCTATTTCGCCTTGGCCTTGCTTTTCGAGCCGCCCTTGCCGATAACGGACGCAGCGAGCGACGCGGCGCCCCTGGCTGTCGCCGCCACCGCACCAGCGGCGACATTGGCGGTCGCCTTGACCGTGCGCATGGCCCCGCCGGCCATCGAGCCGCGGCTTGCCGGCTTCTTGGGTTTGGAGGTTTTCGCCGCCACCTTCGCCGTCGCGACCGGTTCTACCTTCTTTGGCGCCGCTTTGCCGAAAGCCGGCTTTGCGTCCTTGGACCGCTCGGCGATCGCCGGGCCGGCGCCTGCCTTGGCCTGCGTGGCCTTTGCCTGCCTGGCTTTGGGTTGAGCGGTCTTGCTCTTGGCGGGTGTTTTTGCCTTGGTTGCCATCTGACGGTTCCCTCACGGCGGCACGATTGCCGATGAGAGATAACGACCTGAAAGTCTTAAGGTTCCCGTTCCGAAGTCGAGCGAACTATGCGGGATCGCCAACAACCAGGTCGGCGGACCTGCGACGGCCGAGCACGCGATCGATGTTGGGCATGTCGTTGGAAGCGATCCAGGCGCGGGCGTCTTCGTCGGAGCGGCCATGCTCGTGCCAGCGCACCAGAAGGCGGCGCTCGAGTTCGGCCCGCGGCACATCGACAAAGATGGTGAAGTCGAACAGCGGCGCCAGCCGCGACCACGGCTCCTCGTCGAGCAGGAGGTAATTGCCTTCGACCAGGATGAACTTGGTCTCGGCGGCAACGATGGAGGCGGCGGCGCGCGACAATTCCATGCTGCGGTCGAACACCGGAATGGCGATGTCTGGCTCGCCCGAACGGATGCGCTTCAACAGCGTCTCGAAGCCGGCGAAGTCGAAAGTCTCCGGCGCGCCCTTTCTTGGCCGCAGGCCGCGCTGGTCGAGCACGATGTCGTCATAGTGGAAGCCGTCCATCGGCACGACTTCAGCCGCGCCCTCCGGCAACAGATCATGCAGCCCGGCCGAGAGCGTCGACTTGCCGGCGCCGGGCGGGCCGGCAATGGCGACGATGAAGCGTTTCGCCTTGCCGGCGCGCTTGAAGATGGTGGCGGCGAGATGGGCGATTTCGGACATTGGGCGCTTCCAGCTATGCTTTGCATCTTGTCGGCAGTTTGAGGAAATTTCAAACCGCGATTTGGGCAATCTCACGACATCCGCCACGTCAGCGCCGCCCCTCGTCGCCCTGCCGGTGTCCAGCCGATAGATGGGTAACACTTCTCCCCCTATGCGTCCGCCGCAGCGCCAAGCAGATTGGTTGGCGCGGCGGTGCGGCGGACAAGCTCCATGTGCCGTGTGTCGAGGATGCCGGCAGGCAGGTGAGGGGCAGGGCCAGCGTTCGAAAATCAGCCGGGCTGGCCGATCCGCAGGAAATCGCTGTCGAACCTGACATCGCGGGTCGAACCAGCGGCTCCGGTGAGACGCATGTGACCTGAGGCTGTCCCGATATCGCGCGGCGGCTCGCCGCTCGTCAGCGGCAGCGTGCCGATGACATGGCGGAAGGAGACTTCGCCGCCGAGGGTAAAAGCGGTCGCGACCCCTTCGCGCTTCAGCCAATTGTCGTCGATCGATGCGGCATGGCCGATGGCGGCGCGGCCGTCCTCGATGCCGAGCACGCCGCGATGGCGGCTGCTCCACGGCGCGTAGTCGCGGCCGCCATTGCTGAACCACAGCATGGTGACCGGAAGCTCCGCCGGGTTCTTCAGCACCAGCACCAGATCCTGTTCGGCCCGGCGCGCCAGCGCCGTCCAGCCCGGACCGTCATGATCGGCTTCGACCAGGGTGATGAAATCCTCGCGCTCATCCTCCATGCGGTAGTCGGTGAGATCGAGCGTGCCGCCGCCAGTGGCTGGAAAGCGCGTCAGATCGGTCGAGCGGGCGGGATAGGAAAGCTTGAAGCGACCGCGGGCCGGATCGGGCTCCAGCGGTGCGTCCATTGTCCCGGCAAAGCGCTTCGGCGAGAAGGCGAGCCGGCCGCCATCGCGCATCGCCGCCATCGGATGGTGGGCGGCGGAGACCGCGCCGGAACCGCCGGAAAAGACATGCTCCTGATAGAGAAAGGGATGACTGTTGCGGAGCGTGAAGATCTTGTCGACCGTCGCGCCCATCACCGTGCGGCGCAACCGGAAGACGGCCCGCCAGCCGTCGGATGTCACTTCGCTGGCGGTGACATCCCAGGCGCTGTTGGCCGGCCAGCCATGCAGCGGTGCGGCCTCGATGTCGCTGGCCGAAAACGGTGCGCATAGGAAATCGCCAGACAGCCGCACCGTGCCTTGAGGCAGATCCGGCGGCAGCGTCTCGCCGGCATCGATCCAGGGCGCGCGGTGCAGCGGCTTCAGCTGGCGGCCATCGCTGTCGACCGTCATGTCGGCGATATGGCCGACAGTGAGATCGAGCGTGACCGAAATGCCCTTTGCCTTGATCGTGACCGTATCCATCCGCGCACCTGCTGATTCTGATGGCAGCGAACAAACCCGCTCCGTGACGGATGCGCAAGCACAGCGACCGGCATTTTGCATCAGGGCGATTTTTACCCTCCCCCTTGTGGGGAGGGTCGGCAAGCGCTCGACGCGAAGCGGAGATTGTTCGACGGGGCGGGGGTAGCGCCCTACAAGGACCCCCACCCCGATCCGCTACGCGGATCGACCCTCCCCACAAGGGGAAGGGTGGACGCCTACTGCCGTTTGTACTCCCGGACCGGCGACTTGGTGCCGTCGGTGTAGGTGACCTGCACCGCCATCGATGTCACGTTGTCGGCGACCTTGAAGTAAGGCTGGTAGTCATAAGGAATGGCGTAGGGGTCCTTCTTGTCGCAAGGCGGCAGCTTGATCTCCTTGTCGAGCGCCGTGCCGTTCAGGCTGTAGCGCACCTCCTTGATGCCGCAGCGGAACGACAGCATCTGGGAGAAATAGACCAGGCCATGATTGCCGCTGGCGTCGAAGGCGATCCACGACGTCCAGAACTGGTCGAGGATCTGTTTGTTGCCCTGTTGCAGCGCTGCGTCCGGATCGAAACTTATGTTGAACGGCCCGGTCTCGCGCCCCCTGAGATCGAGATACTTGACCCCGATGGTGGTGGCCGTGGTGCTGTCGGGCAATTCGAAGCTCGGATTGGGCATCGGCTTGCCGGTACGCTGGTCGTTCATCGCCATCAATCCGGTGTCGGTGAACGGACCTGACACACCCATGCGCCAGGAAATGCCGGTCGCAGCCTCGGGCAGCGAGATGGAGATCGTCCAGCCGGCATTGGAGCGCATCGGCGTCAGCGTCGGGGCAAAGCGCTGCGGGTCGAGCACGTCGCCAAGCGCCGTCAGGCGGGTACGGCTGCGATCGAGCCAGTCGGCGAGCTGCGTCTGGTCGACGAAATATTTGAGCAGCCCGCCTTCCTTTTCATAGGAGACGAACTTGGTCAGCGCCTCGGCCTCGCTGCGCTTGTCGGACAGCGACTGGACGCCGAGGCGATCCTCGGAAAACTCCTGCGCGAGCAGGTAATAGGCCGGTGCGAAATCCGGATTGGCCGCGATGAAGGCGTTGAGCTTGTCGAGACGCTGGGTGTCGTCGAACTGCAGGATATGGACCAGCTTGATCGACAGCGCCTTTCCCTTGTCGGCCAGCTGGCCGAACACTTCGCGGGCGCCGGCCTTGCCGTCCTGCACGCGCAGCAGGGTGGCAAAGCGTGTGTAGGGATCGACGGCGTCGACGTCGAAACCGGCGAAAGCGAGATAGGAGCGCCGCGCATTCAGCATGTCGCCGGACAGCTCGTAGACGCGGGCATTGTGGTAGAATTCATCCGGCCGCTTCGGCTCGGCGATCGCCCCGCCCTGCGCGGCCAATGCGGCAAAGCCCTTGGCGATGGTGTCGATCGAGGCGGCGATCTGCTGGGTGGTCGCCTGAAGCTTGTCGGCCTGCTCGGCCTGTTTCTGCTGGCCGGCAGCAAGCGTTTCGGTCGTCTGCTTGACCGCCTCTACCGACTTTTGCGTCTGCGCGCCCTGCTCAGCCTGCTGCTGCTGGGTCGACGCAATTTCCTCGGTCTTCTTCGCCACCGCGTCGGTCGATTGCTTGACCTGGTCGACCGTCAGCTTCGTCTCGGTTACCGTTTGCTCGATCCTGGCCACCCTGGCCGAGACGATGCCCATCTGCTGCTGCAACTGGGCGATGGCCGGTACCAGGCCGGCGATCACACCGTTCTGCGAATTGGTCTGCTGCTGCAGGCCATAGACGCCGCCGGCGACGGCGGCAGCGCTGGTGGCAAAGATCAGCGCCGGCAGCGCCTTGGCGGCCAGCACCAGCCGCAGAACGATGGCAATGGCGATGATGGCGGCGGCAACCGAAGCGACCAGCGCGATATAGGCGGCGAATGGCGCCAGCGGATTGAGGATGTCGGAAGCAGCGCCGCCGATGAAAGCGACGCTGCCGGCCCATTTGCCGGTGCGGCTGAGCGAAGCCCTGATAAGAGATGGCGCAGCCGCGCCGATGTCACCGGTCATTGTCAAATCCCCCAAGCAATTGCCGCCTCTATAGCAGCACCGCGACCCCGCAGGCAAAACAGGACAGGAAGCAGGCGATTTCGGGCGGGTGGGCGGATGTCGAGGTTGCCGTTTCAGCGCCGATGATTGGCGAAGCCGAAGCGACATCTGATCTCCCCCCTTGCGGGGGAGATTGGCAGCGTCATCGGCAGCTCCGCCGTTAACCAAATGGACGAACACAATGGGTTAGGCTAGGTTCCGGCCCTCTCAGCAACGCCGGACTTGCCTTGCCAAACTTCCATTTCCGCTCCCTCGTCCAAAAATTTCTCGCAGCCCTCCTGCTGCTCGTCTTCGTGGCCGGCTGCAGCACCACCGCACCGCCCGACAGCGTGCTGGCGGTGCCGGCGCCGCAGGAGAAATATGCCGCCATCGTAATCGATGCCGGCAGTGGCAAGACGCTGTTCGAAGTCAGTTCGAGGGCGCAACGCTATCCGGCGTCGCTGACCAAGATGATGACGCTGTACCTGCTGTTCGAGGCGCTGGAGTCCGGCCGCGTCTCGAAGGAAACGCAGATCCCGGTCTCCGACAATGCCGCCCGGCAGCCGCCGACCAAATTGCGCTTCAAGCGCGGCGAGAGCATCGATGTCGATTCGGCGATCCGGGCGATCGTGGTCAAGTCGGCCAATGACGTGGCGGTGGCGGTGGGCGAATATCTCGGCGGCTCGGAGGACCAGTTCGCCGCCATGATGACGTCCAAGGCGCGCCAGATCGGCATGAGCAGCACCGTCTTCCGCAATGCCTCCGGCCTGCCCGACGATGGCCAGCACACATCGGCGCGCGACATGGCGACGCTGGGGATGGCGCTGCGCGCCCGCTTCCCGCAGCAGTTCCACTATTTCTCCGAAAGCGACTTCATGTTCCGCGGCCGGCTGGTGCGCGGCCACAACGACATGCTCGGCCGGGTGCGCGGCGTCGACGGCATCAAGACCGGCTATATCAGGGCATCCGGTTACAATATCGTCACGTCCTACAATGCCGACGGCCGGCATCTGATCGTGGTGGTGATGGGCGCCGACAGCGCTAGGCAGCGCAACGACCATGTCGAAGCGCTGATCCAGCGCAGTCTGTCGCCCGCCATGGCCGATACGAAGACGCGGCTGATGTTTGCGGGAGATCAGCCGGCCGCGTCGCCCGGCCTGCCGCAGCCTGGTTTGCCGGCGCAGGGGTCGCAGTTGCCTGGTTTACCGCCGCAATAGAACCCGTCGTTGGGTGGAGGAACTCTGAAACGCCGGCGGGACAGCACCCCCCTCTGGCCTGCCGGCCATCTCCCCCTCAAGTGGGGAGCGTCTCGCCTCTTTTTCGTGTTTGGCGAAGCCATGGCGACATCTGATCTCCCCCCTTGAGGGGGAGATGTCCGGCAGGACAGAGGGGGGTCGTGAAGGATCGCTGCCTCATCTTAACTCTGCAGCAGGCGCGACCTCCGTCGGCAACAGCACTTCGGCGGTCTGGTTGCCGAGCAGCAGGCGAGCGAGGCCCCGGGGGGCTGCGCCGCCACAGGCAATTGCAGCAGGCATTCATCACAAGCGCTTGCACAAGCCCGCAATCGTCACCGCGGCGGTGGCTATGCCGCCTCGCCTTGGCGTATCGTGGGCGCGACAGCAGGAGCCGGCATCATGAGCCCAAAACCATCCGAACAGGCCGCCAATGAAAACGACAGCGGCGGCGAGTATTTCGAGGCGCCGACCGACCACGACGCCGAGCTGGCGGCCGACGAGGCGCTGGAAGCGCCCGATGTGCCGGACTCCGAACCCCATGGCCGCCTGAAGCCGAAGCGAAAGCCGTCGGCGATTTCGGGCCGCAAATTCCGCAAGCGCGACCTGGTGCGCATCGACGATCTGAGGCCGAGCCTGGCCGACCGCATCCGCTCCGATCATCCCGACCTGCCGCGCGGCGCCCGCATCAGCCGCGAGGAGCTCGGCCGCTACCGCATGCGCTACATGGAGGAGCTGCTGCAGCAGGAGCATGGCGAATTCTCCGAGCTCGACCGCCAGGTGGTCGAATCGATCGCCAGGCAGGACACGATTTCGGAAAACTCGGAAGAGGAGTTCGAGGAGCACCGCTCGTTCGCCGACCGCGTCTCCGACAATATGGCGGCTTTCGGCGGCAGCTGGTGGTTCCTGATCTCGTTCGGCAGCGTGCTTGCGGTGTGGATCGGCATCAATTTGATCGCGGGCGTGAGCAGCGCCTTCGACCCCTACCCCTTCATCCTGCTCAACCTGCTGCTCTCCTGCATCGCCGCCATCCAGGCGCCGATCATCATGATGAGCCAGAGACGGACGGAGGCCAAGGACCGCCTGCGCTCGTTCAACGACTACCGGGTGAACCTGAAAGCCGAGCTGGAAGTGCGCCATTTGCACGAAAAGCTCGACTATCTGATCTCGCGCCAATGGACGCGGCTGGCCGAAATGCAGCAGATGCAGCTCGATGCGATGCACGAACTGACCGGCGCGAAGAAGGCGAAGCGTGCGCCACGCAGGGTGCGCAGGCGGGTGGCCAAGGTGGAGGTGGCGGGGTGAGAGGCTAGGGCTGAGATTGCAGGGCGTACGCGAACTTGCCAAGTCGCGCGACGTGGCTTCGAAAATATCGCCACGCCAATTGCCCGTTGAAGCCCGGCGCGGCTTCCGCTAAGAAGCCGTGGCTGGCCGGCCTATCGGCTGGTTCGTTTTCAGGTTCCCTGAAGGCACCCGTAGCTCAGCTGGATAGAGCGCTGCCCTCCGAAGGCAGAGGTCACAGGTTCGAATCCTGTCGGGTGCGCCAATTTCTCCCTAGCGCATTGAAAAGCCAAAAGGTATAAGGTTTCAGGACCTTAGACAAAGCCGCCTTGTACACAAAGGGGTCCCACTTGGGCGGTTCATCATGGCGGCTTTGAGCTACATGCAGCGGCGGTCTTCAGGCATCTACGAGTTTCGCAAGCGGCTCCCCTTAGAGCTTGCCGCCAAGCCTGTGCCCCCACATCTCCGCTCCCGGCTAGGCGAGTTGGTCAATCCCGCCACCGGCCACTTCAAGCGGGAGCTTACGGTTTCCCTAAAGACGGTAGACTACAAGCTGGCCAAGCGGCTCGACCTAAGGGAGGCGGTGCGTGTCACTGACCTCCTCGCCTTGGCCTTGCGCCTCTTGAATGGCGGGGCGCTGGACGAAGGGGCAGGCCACCCCGGCTACCCATCACCCGAACAGATTGAGGCGGACACCATCACCGCCCTGCTTGGGGCCGACGAAGAGGAGCGCGAAGAGGGCGACCCTAGGCGGCACGAGCAGACCCCTGAGGAGAGAGCCGCTTGGCCTGACCTCACAGACCCCCGCTTCGGCAAGAAGGGGATGGCAGAGGGGCACCTTGAAGCCCTTGGAGAGCACATCGCCGACCTCCTGCGGGAGTATCGCGCGGCACTGGCGAGACGTAACCCCGAGATCGTCAGGGCGGAGCTTCACACTTACCTGAAGGCGCAGCAGCTTCCGATAGACCCCTCCTCCCCCTTCTACCGTGACGCTGGCCTTGCGGTGCTCAAGGGGCACGTAAAGGCCTATGAGATGATGGGGAGAAGGCAGGCAGGCGATGACATCCCTACGCCCCAGCCTAACGCCGGCAAGGGGCCGCTCCTCTCGGAGGCTTATGACCTGTGGCAGAAGGGCAGCCCTGCGAGGGGAGGAAAGCAGTCCTCACCCCATACCCTTCGCGAGGCAGAGCGGGCGGTGCGCTACTTCACTCAGTGGCATGGCGACCTGAGGCTCGGGGACGTTGGCAAGGAGAAGGCCCGAGACTTCCGCAATGCGCTCGCCAAGATGCCTACGAGGATGACGGACAAGCAGAGAGCCTTGCCGCTTAGGGAGTTGCTTGCCGGGGACCTTGGGGCGCATGAGCCTGTGCATGCAGCGAGCGTGAACAAGTATCTCAACCTGCTCTCGGCGATCATCAGCGCTGCGGAGAAAGAAGGGTTGGTCGATGCGGTGCAGGGCTTCACCAATCCCTTCAAAGGCCTCGCCCTCACGGTAGACCGGCGCGGGGAAGATGGCAGGCGGGCACCGTTCGCCGAGGCGGACCTTAAGGCCATCTTCGGGACAGGGGTCTACACCGCAGGGAAGCGGCCTGAAGGCGGCGGTGGTGATGCTGCCTACTGGTTTCCCATCATCGCCCTCCTCTCGGGGGCGCGGCTCAACGAGATCGCGCAGCTTCGCATCAAGGACCTTCGGCAGGACCCTGAGACGGGCATATGGCTATTCGACATCGGCACCGAGGGCGGCAGGGCCATCAAGACGGCTAGCTCTAGGCGCTACGTACCGGTGCACTCTGAGTTGGAAAGGCTGGGGCTTCTGAGCTACCGGCAAACCTTGCTCGATAGGAAGCCCAAGGGGGGCGACGAGGCCAGCCTCTGGCCAGACATCAAGTCCGCAGACCCATTCTACAGATCGACAGCATGGTCCAAGTGGTTTGGCCGCTTCCTGCGCATTGAAGCCGGGGTGACAGATAGCAACCTTGTGTTTCATTCCTTCCGCCACAGCTTCAAGCGGATGGCGCGGGACGCAGGGGTGCTTGAGGAGACCCATGATGCGCTTACGGGGCATGTCGGCGGGGGCGGTGTTGGGCGAGGCTATGGGGGCGGCTTCGGGCTCAAGGCGCTGGCCGATGCCATGGGGAGCATTAAGGCCCCTCAGGCGGTCCGGGCCTTGCCTAAATGGTCTCGGCGCGGGGACCGTGCAGTAAGGCAGCGCAAAGCTGTCAAAGAGTGAGACGGGAGAGAGGAGCCGAACCCCTTCTAACTTCCTCTCCCCCGCCCCCGTCCCTTGAGCTTAAGGAGACTTCGGGGCAGGCCTTAGAGCAGCGCTCTCAGGAACGTGTGGCTGTGCGCTAGGTCAAAGAGCCTGAAGCTACCCCGCACCAGTGCTTGGTAGTCGGGGCGGCTGAGCAGGGCTGATAGACCCCACTTCACTGCATTATTATCGTAGGACTTGAGTGCCTCTGCCAAGGCCTCCCTCCTCCCCCTGACCACGGTGGGCTTACCGCCAACAATGGCGAGCGCCGAGGCCCTTAGGTCATGGTGGTCCGCTTGCTGCCTGACCACTTCACGCGGGTATGCATCGGCCATCAGGCGGAGGAGCGTAATGCCGCCCTCATGCCCTAGCTCGACATAGTGCCTTTCCTCACCGCCCTTCTGGTTCTTGTCGATGAATAGACCCATGCCGAAGAGGATCAGGACACGGAGCATGAGGAAGCCTTCGGGGTCTATGGTCCGCTCGTTGCGGTCCTTGATGGTGAAGGCGATGGTGGGAGAGTTGGCGGGGCTGTCAAATATCACCCTGGCTGAGGAGATTGGGCCATGAGGAAGGCCGACGAGGAGGAGCGCTAGATTGGCCTTAGGGACCGAGGGGCCCTTCAAGTGCAGGACGGCTTGGTCGTGGTATGCGACGAGGGCCTTGAGGGCCTCCGATGAGGTGGCTGGGTAGTTGGTGGTCGAACGTGACATAGGGGTTCTATCCTTTGCGTTGGTGTTGCTGCTTGGGTGGTGGCCCATTGGCGGGGCCGGGGGTTAGCCGGGGTTCGGCATCTGGCGAGGCGCATAGGACTGCCCTTCCGAGCGAGGCGGTGGCCTCTCGGGCTGGGCATTGCGCTTGTCTTGGGTGATCGTCGCGGAGGGGCGGGCCGGGCTCCTCTAAGGGCCGCTGATGCTGCCTCAAGGGTGACCCATCGAGCAGAGGGCAACGGATGGTATCTCTCAAGGGAGGCTCAGGGCCTGTCCGGCCATGGGGCCGCCCTGAGGGGAGGCAATGATGTGGTCAGTCATCACACCCTCTCCCTCGACTGCTCAAAGGGCTTAGGGGCTGGGGCTGTGGCTCTTGTTCTGCCCCTTCCTTTTTCCTCAGCGGCTTGCTCAGAGTTGGGCAGTCTGAGGGGGCGAAGAGGTGGCTCTAGGGCCAGACCTATTGACCGGTCGGGGCTGCCTTGAGCCGGCTCAAAGGGGAGGGAGATGAGGAATTAGATATGGGTCTATGAGGAAGGCCGGAGGGCTCCTCTTCCTATTACCCCGCCTAACTTTAAGTCTTTGAATTTTCAAGAAAGCCGGCCATGCTGATAAACGGGTACGCCTCAGCGTCAGCCTTAGCCTCATCCTGCCTCGCCTTCCTCGCCTTATCCCGGTGAGTATTGCGAGTTCGTTTGTGGGCACGGTCGTAGTCCTCGAACCGCTGGAAAAGTTCTTCTGGCTGACTGCCGTTGCTTTCCGCCATACCAAACAAGGTCCCAAGCATGTCGCGCAGGCCCCGTATGGTCTTCGCTTTCACACCATGGGTTGAGGCGAGCACTATCGAGCTATCACCGTACAGCTTCGCATATTTATCATTCTTGATGCGTTTTGCGGTGATGGGTTGCACTGAATGTTGCCGTGCAGCAGCTTTGAGCATGGCTGTCCACGCGGCAGCACGCTTAAGGTTGTGCGCTTGGACGCCTCGCTTCACATTCCAATCATCCATTTCGGACCCTCAATACGGAGAGCCGGATGGCGCTCCTTCTTCATCTAAGGTGCACTAACTGTAACCCGTTGAATTTGTTAGCAAGGCATATTCATCCGCGAACAGGCTGTTCCTGTCGAATTCCCACGCTACTCAGCCAACCTCGCCCTCAGCCTGATGACACTTTGCGCTGTCCAGCACCCGCCGCGTGGCGACCGAAAGCCCCGCTGATTGAGAGCGCCGGCTAGCCCCCGCGCCGACAGTGCGCCGGCTGGATCGACATCGCGGACCACATCGCGAAACTCTTCGGCCCGGTCCTGAGCGCCCCGCTTCAAAGTCGCCACCGCCGCCCCATTGCCGAGGCCTCGCAGGCAGTCCGCGCCGTTAGGATTGCCAAGGCGGAGAGGCCGCACCGTGCCGTCTTCAAGCCGCCTCACGGGTTCCTGGCCCTGCGCTACCAACGAGGCGGCTTCCCGGGCCAATGTGTCTCGCTTGACCGCTAGGGCCGCCTTGGTGCGGCTCTGGATCATCTTCCGCTCATGCTCCGCCACCAACGCCAAGACCCCGATAGTGAGGTCGCAGGCATCCGGCATATCGGCTGCCACGAACCGCGCCCCGCTGTCCCGGAGGGTTAGCAGGAAGGCGGCGTTACGGCTGAGCCTGAGCCTGTCCAGCTTGGCGATGATGAGCGTGGCTTGAGCATGCTTAGCGTGGCGAAGGGCTGCCTGAAGCTGGGGCCGGTCGTTGGCCTTGCCGCTCTCGACCTCAACATACTCTCTCAGCGGCTCAGCGGCGGCCCCTGCGCGGCTTCGGATGTAGGCGGCTACGGCTTCGCGCTGCGCCTCAAGGCCGAGGCCTGATGCGCCTTGGCGGGCCGTTGAGACGCGTAGATAGGAAACGAAGAGGGGGACGGTGACGGTGTTAGACATGGGTTCGCTCCTGAGCTATTCCCAAACAGTCTAACGAGGGTTAGGCAATTTGTGAAGGCCTCCTTGCGAAAACTCATCGCCGGGAGAACTGGCACAATCCTATTGAAGGAGGACCGCTAACGAGTGGCCGGCGAAGGAAGCGCCTCGGCTAGCGCAATGCCGGGCGTTGTCAGCCAGTTGTAGAACCCACCCCTTGTAAGCGTTCCCTCGTGCAATCGCAGGATGGCTTCGCAAAAATCGGAGACGTCGATGACGCACAAACGCTTCGCGGCCTCGATAAACGTTGGAACGCTCGGGTCTACACCGGGGCTGCACAAGGTGATGCAAGGGTTGTTTCGCAGCCCCGCCAGTTCTGATGCCGCGAGGACTTCGGTAGCTGCGTTTAAGGGCACCGTCTCCTCATCGCTAACTTTAGATTTCACCTCGACAACAATCGGAACAAAATCCTCAATCGATACAAGGAAATCGGGAAACCCTTGGCGACCGGTCACATCGAGTGGTTGGCAAGGTATCCCAAGCCCTCCTAGCGATATACTGAATGCCTGCTCAAGATCAGTCCCTCGCTTCTCGTACAGCGCGGCTATCTGGTCGCGCAGCATCAAGCGGTCTGCTCGCCGAAGATGCGTCGTCTTAGAGTGATTTCGGTCGTCCTGCCGCCAAGTCCGAGCTGCATTCCGAATTAGGTTGGCTATGCCACCACGCTCTTGCAAGCCAAGCGCTATACGTCGGCGTTCATCCGCTTGATCGCTGCCATCCATCAAATCCATGGGCCTCGAAAGCCCACCCCTTCGCAAGCTCATAATATCATCACGGCGGAGGCGCGACTGGAGGCCGGGCAGTCTTAGTTCGGACATCCAAAGCACATCGCTGGGCACGCCAACCCCTAACCTGATCGACTGACGGCGGATCGCGCGGGCAAGTCGCCTCACGTCTTGAACATCTTCACCATTGCCGCGTAGCGCGATTGGCTTGCTTTCATCGGCCAAGGTCGGAGACGTCACGCTCGAAATAATCTCAGACACCCCTGTAAGAACCCACGACACATCGCGAGCTACCCCCTGAACCGTCCCCAACCTGACCCCCGCCACAATCTTTTCAATTTGACCCCTAGCTGTTCCAGCCGCCCACTCCGTTAATTGCAACGCCCCGTTAGCCGCTCCCGCATCTGCCATCCACGGCTGGTCAAACAAGATTGGGTTCAGTCTAGTCGCGTAAGGGTTCGGCACTGGGCCATTCCGGCCTATTCTCCAGTTGAGGATACGGGTAGCCTTGCCGCCAACAATGCCAAACTCCGGGGACCGAATTGCCGCATGGCTTAGCACAAAGACAAAATCGTCTTCGCTGGTACCGTTCCCGGCCCGATCGATCAGTTGAGTGAGTTGCGCAGAGGACCTTTTCAGCCCCTCGATGAAGAAAATTGCTGTCTCCGGCTTAAGGCCCGAGTGGGCGACGGCAATGCCGAAAGTTGTGACCGTAATCTGTCCATGCAGTTCTATCAGGCAACCGATGTCGCAAAGCCGATCAATTTGACTAAACAACTTGTCTCGCCAGTGATCTATACCAACTAGGTTTCGCTCCCGCTCTCTAGATGCCGTGAGCGTTGATCCGATTAGGTCGAATGCATCCTCTCTGCTTGTGCACAGCCTCCCTGCGAAAATCTGAAGTGTGAGGGTCCCAAAATGGTCTGGCGTAATGCCCAAACCCAGCGGAGCTTGGGTGGTCAGGTCCATTAGCGCTTGAGCCTGCCTACTTTCCTGTACTCCGTCAGCCGTGAGCACAACGTGGCCTGTAGCGACAGCCTGCCCCATCCTGCCGACACGGCCGGCCATGTTTTGGAACTCGTCTCTGCCTATAGGCACATGCGTTTGACGGTCAAAATCCCACCTTCTCCAAGAGGCGAACGCGGCACTACCCAAAGGGAAGTTGACCCCGGCTGCGAGAGTTGATGTGGCAAAGACTACATCGACCTGGCCCGAAGCGAGGCGATCTTCGACGAACAATCTTTCATCTTCGGTCAGTTCGGCGTTGTGATAGGCTGTGCGCCTGCGCAAAGCGTCTAAGAGCGGCTGCTCAACGTCTAACCCGGCAGGGGCATCAAGCTGGCTGGCCGGTCGGGATTGAGCCCACATTCTCGCGAGGTCAAATGTGTCGTCGACCTTCATGCAAAAAACTATGACGGGGTTTCGCTGCTGTTGAAGTAGCTCTCCGATCACACCCATGACATCGCGATTTCGACTAGGCGGCCCTTGTTGCTGCAGCCCTTCAAAGCCCGGACCAGCGGAGACGGAGAGCGTTGCCGAGGGTGTTCGACACTCAATTGTCAATGCTTTTTCGCGATTGGGGTTTCTTATCAAGGTGATCCCCAGCCAACTAGCCAGTGCCTGTGCATCGCCGGGGCTCAGAACCGCAGACAGCCCGACGAACTGCCGCCACCCCGCTCGCCGCATTAACGTCAGGAGAAGTTCGGCGTTTTGGCCGCGATGTTTATCCCCCACCAACTGAACTTCGTCACAGACAAAGCAGACGTTTGTCAGGTCACGCGGCGGCCCACCAACGGACAAGCAGCCCAGAAACTTCTCGTACGTTGCAACCAAGATGACAGAAGAAAGGGGAGCATTTGTTTTCCGACCTGCCGCATCTTCGACACTGTCCCCCGTCGCACAGACAATCGCCGAACGGTCGTTAGCCAGGAAGTCACCAAGAAATAATCTCTTAGCCTCCTCGAATTTCTGTTTGGCCAACGCCCGATGAGAGACGAGATAAACGGCCGTGTAGCCTGCCTCAATGGCTGATGCCACTGTCCACCAACCGATTAGGGTCTTACCGGTCGATGTCGGCGCACTGACAAGAAGACTTTCTCCGCGAGCTACGCCTGCTTCTAAAGCTTCGAACTGAATGTCCGTGAGAAGCGGCATGCCGCTTGCCGCTGGCAAAAGTTCAGGTTTGCCCAAAACTTTGTCAGAGAGTCCATGATCTTTCGGTATGGTTGGCTGCATATTATCCCCCAAATATCGACGAACTATAGCCAGTGCCTTCGCCGTTAACCAGAGGAGTTCGCTATTCTCTGAGTGCTGTCGGCTGCGATGCGTCGGCGGCGAGCCAATGCGGATGGTGCCCAAGCCACATGGTCGTCCCTGGGTCCTTGCCCATGCAAGTAGTCGAAGACCTGACGGAGCCAAGGCTGCCGGTCTTGGGGAGATGCGGGCAGGCCCGCCCCCCCAAAGGACGCGAGGGACAAAACGATAGCGGCTCTCATGCAAATTTCGCCGTTCAGTTCGCGCTACTTTGGGCAGAGACGGTTTTGGAAGTTTGAACGGGTCCCATCGACACCCCAAGGGGGGAAAGGTCGGCCCCGCCCCTGGCAAGATGACCTGTCAGATTATTGACCCCTAAATTCCTTTTGAGGCTTCCACCTTTCCCCCGGCACTGGTACACAGGGGCTACATGGTTGCTTAGAAAACCCTTTAGGTTCAAGCGCTTTGCTGGCTTTACCGCGTCACTGCAAGGGGCCTCACAGGCCACTAAATGGCTCTTCATAAAGCTTCGAGGCAATTTGATGCGTTTGGTCAGGCTTGAGTGTGAAGGCTATCGCGGCCTTTCAAAGGTCTCGATAAATTTTGATAAGCGTCTGACCGTGCTCGTCGGAACCAATGGCTCCGGCAAAAGCAGCATTCTCGACGCACTTACCGTGCTCCTTTCGCAGTACAGCGCACGCTTGGCATCATCCCCGAGCAGCGCTGGGCGCCTGAAGGACACCGATGTCAGATTGGGGGCGAGCGAAACGACGTTAAGGCTAAAGGCTTTCGATGACCGGGTCGGACCGGTCGCGTGGGCTTTAAGAAAGCAAGGTCAGCGCGAGCGTGTCCTACGTCCGACGGGTAGTGACCTTACTGGCCTGAATAGTTTTATAAAGGCCATCGCGGCCGACCAGTCGGACGGTTTAGATTATCTAAGAGGCGAAACCCTGCCGATCTATTATGATCAATCCCGCTCGGTGATTAGAATACCAAAGAGAAGGAGGGATAAGACGAACGATACCGCACTAGCCACTTTTCAGGACGGGATAAGTAGCTGGGGTATCGACTTCAGGAAATTGACGTATTGGTTTCAAGACAGAGAGACAGATGAACTGCGACGCCAAAAAGCTCGCAGTCGCTATGTCGATCACCAGTTAGAGGCTGTTCGTCAGGCTATTACAAAGGCCACGGGGCTGAAGACGCCATTCTTCAATGTGGACGCGCCTCGTGGCATTACTGTCATGAAAGGGCGAACACCACTTCATATAAGTCAGCTATCCACGGGTGAGCAGGTGTTAATGGCGCTAGGTGCCGATTTGGCCCGACGGCTATCAAACATCGCGGCTGATCGAGATCGTCCTTTATCCGGTTCAGCTATTGTTCTCATTGATGAAGTAGAATTGCACCTTCATCCGAAATGGCAGCGTCATTTCATACCTTGGCTCCTTTCCACATTCCCCAAATGCCAGTTTGTATTGACCACTCACTCGCCTCAAGTTCTAGGGAGTGTGCACGCCAGTTGTGTCCGAGTGCTCGCTTCCTCGGCTCGAGGGACAAAAGTTCAGCGAACGTCTGCCGTGTTTGGCCGGGATAGCAACCACCTGCTCAGAAGCGTTTTTGATTCCGATGAGCGCCGAGCAAAGACGCACAAGCTGATCGAGGATGCTGATCGGGCGATAACTGTAGGCGACTATTCGAAGGCCCAGGCGCTCCTAGAAGCTATGCGGGACGAAATTGAGGGCTCGCCGCCGGAAGTGGCTGTCTTGCGAGCGAGATTAAATCGCAGGACACGGACGCCCTTGTGAAATATTCGTCGAAACAAGAGTCTCCAGCACAATTCCTTGAGTGGCTCGCCTTGGAAAATGACGACTGGAAACCAAGTTGGCGTAACTTTTCCGGCAATCCACGCGACGCAACTCTCGCTGCGCTCCTCTCAGAGCAGCATTTCGTGTGCTGCTATTGCGGACGAGCGCTGAACGCGAATCTTTCTGACAGCCACATTGAGCACTTCAGACCTAGGAAGACTTATGGACCAAAATCAGACAACGACCTGAGCCTGGAGTATCTAAACTTCGTTGCTTCATGTGGCAGTGGGAACAGCCTTTCCCCATCTCTTCCAAAAACATGTGGCGAAGCGAAGGGTTCGTGGTTCGACGAGGGTTCCCATATCGCTCCCTGGGATTTGGAATGCGAGCAGAGGTTCGCCTATGGCGTCTCTGGTACTGTTATCCCAAAGTTCCAAAATGACGCGATTGCGGAGGTGATGATTTCAGTCCTTTGGTTAGACAACCCGGCATTGTCGGGCGAGCGAGCGAGCGTGTTGATGGATATTGAGCGAGCTATCGACAGCGGTGAACTGACTGCCAATGATGTTGCCCAAGAAATTGCGTTTTGGACAACACCAGAGCTTGGCGCAAGGCCGACATTTGGACACGTGGCAGCCCGTTACCTTCAGGACGAGTTCGGACTGACATAGCTGCTAATCCTTGCTTCTCGGATGCCGTGGGGTCCAATCTAGTCCCTCCCCATTTTGCCTTCCGGACTTCCGCCAACCACAAAGAACTGGTACACACGGCCGCGACGGCTCGTCAGAAATGTCTTTTGGTTCAATAGCTTCGTCGGATAGAGGGCGTCTCCTGTCGGGTGCGCCAATCTACCCATGTATTACAATAGCTCAGATAACCCTTAAGCGCGTCACGCTGAACGGATCCATGCGACCCGCTTGAAGTCTTTGTTTTAATGGATGTCGTTGTCCCAGAACCGCGGCACTTCTGGGCGACATGCATGAGTGCCCGGGTCTAGGCACGGGCGATCAGTCGATATTCGGTGTTATTGGCGCGTCGATTACCACTTCCGCCCATTCAGTCAGACGCTATGCTGCCGACCATGACACCAAGGTGCGCGTTCCGTCCGTGATGAAGCAAAGTCAACACCGCTTGCATGAGCGGATGACCATTCGCGGCCACCTCGAACCCGCGTCCTTCCTGCCCTGGATCATGCGCCATGCGGCCAAGCTCGGTCTCGCGCACCACATCGCTCATGCAAGCACCGATCGCATCGAACTCGATATTGCCGGTGCGGCGGAACTGATCGACATGATGGAGATGGGATGTTCGCTTGGGCCCATTGAGGTCTGGGTCGAGACGATCGACCGCGCGCCTGTCGAGCAAAAAAACATGTAGCATTGCGTGTGGTTACCGTCCGTTTGCACTTAATTTAACCAATATTGCAATTGCGAAATAATTATGCATACGTCAGCCGCATCGAGCGGTTCGCCAACTCCTTGCGCCGGCATCTCTCTGGTCGGGAAACAGTGGTATCAGTACGGAAAGTAAGGTCATGCTGTCCGACAAGACGGACACCTGGGTGCCGGTCGCCCTTTCCCAGGATCTGCCAACAGGACAGGTAATGCCGGCGCGGACGCCCGCCGGTCCCATTGCCCTCTGGCGAAGCCAATCGGGGCGCTTGGCGGCATCGGCCGATCGCTGTCCGCATCGCGGTATGCGCCTCTCCCATGGCTTCGTGCGCGGCGAGGCGCTCTCCTGCATCTATCACGGCTGGACCTATTCGCAGGCCGGTCAGTGCCTGCGCATTCCTGCCCATCCCAGCCTCACGCCGCCGGAGACGATTCGCGTTGCGACCCGGTTGGTCGAAGAGGCCGGCGGGATCATCTGGGTCGCTGATGGAGAGCCTGACGGCAACCCACCCCTTTTTGAGGGTTACGTGCCGCTCCGTTCATTGACGGCCCGTGCCGGACATTCGGCGCTCTCGGTCGCTGCCGGTACGAAGGCCACCGTTGAAGGATACGTCTGGCAGGCACCCGGCGCGCCGGCAATTCGCCTGCTGCCTATCCCGCAGGAAGCCGGCGAGACGCTGATCCACGTCCTTGTTCCAGCCGATTGCGATGCGTCCGAGCGCATCGCCGCCTCGCGAGCCGCCGAGAGCCTTCGGCGCATGGCCGAAGGGATCGAGGCGAAAGGGGCTGTGCCATGATCGACGATGCGATGCGCGACGAATGGTATCCGGTCGGGCTTTTCAGCCGGCTCGACCGCTATGGGCGCGAGACCACCCTGATGGACGAGCCGATCAAGGTTGCGCTCGACGCCAATGGCGCGGCGAAAGTGACAGGCGAAAACGGGCGCGTGCTGCCGGTTTCGGTGCGCTATGGCCATATCTGGTCGTCGCTCGGCGAACCGAAGAAACCGGTCTTTCCGATTCCCGAGGCAGACCAACCCGGGCGCCGCTTCGTCGATGTCGGCGTGGTGCGGGTGCGCTGCTCGCCGCTCCGCGCCGTCGAGAACTTCCTCGACATCGCGCACTTCCCCTTCGTCCATACCGACATCCTCGGCTCGGAGCCACATACCGAGGTCGAAAACTACAAGGTCGAGATCCGCGAGGAAGAGGACGAGGTCTGGGCGACCCAGGTGAAGTTCTACCAGCCGCAGGCGGCGAAATCCGCGAGTGGAGGTATCACGACGGAATACATGTACCGCGTGCCGGCCCCGACCTGCTCAGTCCTCTACAAGACCTGCCCGCCGCGCCCGGGCGAATGGGATGTCATTACGCTATTCGTCCAACCGCTTGCCGAGGATCTCTGCGACGTCTGGCCGTGGATGGCGCTTTTCGATGACGAGACGCCACAGACCGACCTCATCCATTTCCAGCAGACGATTTTCCTGCAGGACCGCTCGATCCTCGAAAACCAGATCCCGCGTCTTCTGCCGCTCGATCCCGGTATGGAAATCCCGACGCGCGCCGACTTGACCTCGATCGCCTATCGCCGCTGGCTGAAGCGCCACAATTATACCTACGGCGCGCAATTGGTGGCACAATGAAGCTTTACGACTACATCCTCTCCCCAAGTTGCTACAAGGTGCGCCTGATGGCGACGCTGTCAGGTGTGAAGCTCGAAATCCGCCCGGTCGACTTCCATCCCGGCGCCGAGCATCGTGGCCCCGAGCTTATGGCGCTTAATCCGGGAGGCTCCATCCCGATCCTTGAAGACGGCGACCTGATCCTGACCGAGTCTTCCGCCATGCTTGGCTATCTCGCCGCGAAGGCAGCACCGGCCTGGCTCGGCAGCGGCGCCCCCGAGGAGACGGCGCGCATCCAGCAATGGCTTTCCTTCTCGCACAGGCTGACCGCCAACCTCGGCGGCGCGCGCCTGCATGAGATGCTGCTGCGTCCCGGTGACATCGGTGCGCTTCAGGCCAATGGCATAGCGGCATTGCGTGAGCTGGAAGCCGGCCTTTTCGAACAAAAAATGCGTGGCGATCGGTTTCTCGCATCCGACCGGCCGACGATTGCCGACATTGCCTGCTTTCCCTACGTCGCGCTCGCGCCCGACGGCGGCGTTTCCCTCGATCCGTATCCCACGATCCGACTCTGGTCGCGAGCGCTCCGCAGCCTCGACAATTTCATCGAGATGCCCGGTATCCACCGGCTGCACGAGTTGAAGCCCGAACCGCGACCCATACCGGACGAGGCGTGAGGTGACCGGCTATCTCCTGAAGAATTGCGCAGCGGTCATCACCGACGAGGGCAGGGGTCCGAGCGTCCGGCGCAATGTCGATGTGCTGACGAATGGCCCGCAGATCGAGGCAATCGGGGAAGGCCTGCACAGAAGCGAGTTGCCGGCCGGTACTATCGTGCAGGACGCCGACGGCTGGTTCGTCTATCCCGGCCTCGTCAACACGCACCATCACTTCTTTCAGTGCTTTGTGCGCAACCGTGCCGACCTCGACTGGACGAAGCTGTCGGTCATCGAATGGCTCGACCGGATCTATCCGATCTTCTCCCGGCTCAACCAGGATTGTTTCTACCACGCCTCGATCACGGCGATGGCAGAGTTGATAAAGCACGGTTGCACGACGGCCTTCGACCACCAGTACAATTTTCCGCTCCATGCCGGAAAACGGCTCATCGACCGGCAGTTCGAAGCGGCCGACCTTCTCGGCATGCGTTTCCACGCCGGCCGCGGCGGCAACACGCTGCCAAAATCGGAAGGGTCGACCATTCCAGACGAGATGCTGGAGACCACGGACGAATTCATTGCCGACTGCGCACGCCTCATCGACACTTATCACGACACCAGTCCCTTCAGCATGCGTCAGGTCGTGGTCGCTCCCTGCCAGCCGGTCAACTGCTACCGCGAGACCTTCGTGGAATCGGTTTCGCTGGCGCGTGATCGCGGGGTGCGGATGCACACCCATGTCGGCGAGGGCGAAAGCCCGATCATCGAGGCCCGCCATGGCATGCGTACGGTGGACTATCTCGAGGACCTCGGATTTGCCGGCCGAGACACTTTCTATGCCCATTGCTGGGAGCTGACGCATGACGAACTGCGGCTGATGGCGGCGAGCGGCACCGGTGTCTCGCATTGCCCGGAGCCGGTCTATCTGGTGGGTGCGGAGGTGACTGATATTCCCGCCATGTCCGCCTTTGGCCTGCGCGTCGGTCTCGGCTGCGACGGTGCTGCCTCGAACGACAATTCCAACCTCATGCACTGCATCCATTCCGCCTACATGCTGCAATGCCTGGCTGCCTCGACGCGCGCTCATCCCGTGCCTGCGCCGGTCGATTTCCTCGGCTATGCGACAACGGGCGGGGCCGCGCTTCTGGGCCGCAATGACATCGGCCGACTGTCGCCCGGCATGGGCGCCGACCTCTTCGCGATCGACACGCGCCGCATGGATTATGTCGGCACGCGCCACGATCCATTGAGCCTGATCGCCAAGGTCGGTATCGGCATGCCCACCGACATGACCATGATCAACGGCCGCATCGTCTGGGAGAAGGGTGCGTTTACCGGGCTGAACGAGGCCCGGCTTGCTGCGAACGCGGAAGCCGCCTTTGCCGCGGTGGAATTCTAACAACTTAAGACAGGGGAACTGACATGCTGAACTATCTGACCCGCAGAACTCTGATGAAGGGCCTTGCCGCGACAGGGCTTGCCGGCGCGCTTGGCAGCCGTCCCGCCTTTGCGGCCGACGAGCCGCTCGGTATCACGCTCGTGCTCCCGTCGCCGGTCGGCGATGTCGGCTGGGGCCATGCGCTCGCCGCCGGCCTCGAGCCGGTCAAGGCCGCATACGGCGACAAGGTGAAGATCACCGTCATCGAGAACATCGCCGAAGGGCCGGACGCCGACCGGATCATGAACAAGACCGTCGCCGACGGTAACAAGTTCCTGATCGCCGGCTCATTCGGCTACCAGAATGGTGCATTACAGATCGCCCGCCGCGATCCTGCGGTCACCGTGCTGCATGCCTCCGGCTTCCAGACCGCGCCGAATTTCTCGCCCTTCGCGGCGAAGTATTTCCAGGGCACTTACCTGCTCGGCATAGCCGCCGCAGCTCTTTCCAAGACCGGCAAGGTCGGCTCCGTCTCGGCCTTCGCCATTCCGGAGCTGATCACCTCGATCAACGCATTTACGCTCGGCGCACAGACCGTAAATCCCGATATCGAGGTATCGGTCGTCTGGGTGAACTCCTGGTTCGACCCGGCCAAGGAACAGGAAGCCGCCAAGGCGCTGATGGCACAGAACTGCGACGTGATCTTCTCGAACGCGCAGGACACACCCTCCGTGATCTCGGCCTGCGAGGAGGCTGGCGTCTACGCGTTCAACCTCAATTCGTCGATGAAGAAATATGCACCGAAGAAATATCTCGGCTGCATCGCGACAGACTGGTCGCCCTTCTTCAAGGCTTCCGTGGATGCCCATCTCGCCGGAACTTTCAAGGGCGCCAACACCTTCCTCGGCGTCGCCGAAAAGGTGGTGGAGGTCGTGGACTGGAACTCAGATATCCCAGCCGACACGATGACGAAGATCAAGGAAGTGGCGGCGAAGATCGCCGACGGCAGCTTCTCGCCCTTCACAGGTCCAATCACCAAGGCCGACGGCAGCGAAGCCGCCGCCGCCGGTGCGACGATAGCGGATCCCGAGATCGTCGCGATGGACTGGCACGTCAAGGGTGTCACCACACCACTGCCGAAGTAAGTCATGACCCCGCCCCTTCTGTCGCTCCGCGGCATCTCGAAGAGCTACGGCCAGATCCGGGCCAACCAAGCCATCGATCTGGACGTGGCGCCCCAATCGATCCATGCGATCCTCGGGGAGAATGGGGCGGGCAAATCGACGCTGATGAAGCTCATCTATGGCGTTGAACAGCCGGACGAAGGCACCGTCGTCTGGAACGGAGAGCCTCTGCGCCTTGCCTCGCCGGCTGAGGCACGGCGCAGGGGCATCGGCATGGTCTTTCAGCATTTCTCGCTGTTCGAGACGCTGACTGTCGTCGAGAACATCCAGCTCGTCGTCCCCGGCGGCAAGGCGGAGCTGGCGGCGCGCATCCGCAGCCTCGGCCAGGATTTTGGCCTTGAAGTGGATCCTCTCGCCGATGTGCACGCGCTCTCGGTCGGCGAACGGCAGCGGGTGGAGATCATCCGCTGCCTGATGACGGACCCGAAGCTGCTCATTCTCGACGAGCCGACCTCGGTCTTGCCGCCGCAGGCGGTGAAGAAGCTGTTCGACACGCTCAGGCGCCTTCGCGACCGCGGCGTGTCCATCCTGTTCATCTCCCACAAACTGGAGGAAATTCGCACGATCTGTGACCAGGCGACGGTCTTGCGTGGAGGGCGCGTTATCGGCACCGTCGACCCGCGCGACTATGATGCGCACGACCTCGCCCGGATGATGATCGGCCGCGACATGCCCGAGGTGATGCCCGCGTTGGCCATGCCCGAGGGGGAGAAGCGGCTGGAAATAATCGACATGGACTACACGCCGGACGACCCCTTTGCCACGCCGCTCTCCGGCATCAGCCTCACGGTACGATCAGGCGAGATCCTTGGCATAGCCGGAATATCGGGCAATGGCCAAGGCGAGCTTGCCGCGCTCATCTCGGGCGAAGCGATGCTGCTGAAGGAACAACGCGACCGGATCTACATGATGGGCCGCGACGTAGGCACACTCGATCCGGCCGCGCGCAGGAGATTTGGCTTCGCCTTCGTGCCCGAAGACCGGCTGGGACGCGGCGCGGTCCCTGAAATGTCGCTCGTGCTCAACACCGTTCTTACCGCCCATCCTTTCGATCTCGTGAGGCGCGGCCTCATCAACAGCGCCGCAGCGACGGCTTTCACCAGCGAATGCATCCGTCAGTACGACGTCCGCGCCTCCGGCCCGGATGCCGAAGCAGGCTCGCTGTCCGGCGGCAACTTGCAGAAATTCATCGTCGGTCGCGAGATGATGCTGTCGCCAAAACTGCTTTTCGTGGCGCAGCCGACCTGGGGTGTAGACATTGGCGCTGCATCCGCCATCAGAAGGCGGCTCATCGCGTTGCGCAACCTGGGCGTGGCGATCCTCGTAATTTCCGAGGAACTCGAGGAACTTTTCGAACTCTGCGATTTCATCCAGGTGCTGCATCATGGAATGCTGAGTCCGCCTCTGGTCACGCGGGACACGCGCCCCGAAGACATCGGCAGATACATGATCGGAGCACATGCCTCGCCAGAGAAGGTTCCTGCATGAGCGTTTGGGCCGCGACGTTCCTCCCCGCGCTCGTCCGCCGGGAGCATGCCTCGCTCGTCGCGGCCATGCTGGCCCCTGCTGTCGCGCTTGGCATGGCGATCATCCTCAATCTGGGCCTTTATGTGCTGATAGGCCGAGATCCGGCGGCCGTCCTGTACGCGATGCTTCTCGAGCCGTTCCTCTCCTGGGCATCGTTCGCGGAGGTGCTGCTGAAGGCGGGGCCTCTTCTCCTCATTGCTCAGGGGCTGGCGATCGGTTTCCGCGCAAAAGTGTTCAACATCGGCGCGGAGGGCCAGTTTATCCTGGGCGCTATTTTCGCCTCGGCGATCCCCGTCTGGTTTCCGCAGGCGACCGGGCAGTGGATCTGGCCGCTGATGCTGCTTCTCGGTGCCCTCGGCGGTGCACTTTGGGCATCTATCACCGCCTTCTGGCGCGTCAGGCTCAATGCGAACGAGATCCTGGTCTCCTTGATGCTGAGCCTCGTTGCGGCGCAAGTCCTCAACTACCTGCTGCTCGGCCCATGGAAGGACCCGGCCGGCTTCAATTTCCCACAGTCCGTCATGTTTCAGAACGACGCGATGGTGCCGACCCTGATCACCGGTACCCGCGTCAACGTCTCGCTGCTCATCACACTTGCGCTCTCGCTGGTGGCCTGGGTTTTCATGCAGCGAAGCTTCATGGGGTATAAGCTCAAGGTCGGCGGCCTTGCCCCGCGCGCGGCCGGTTACGCCGGCTTCAGCGAAGGGCGTGCGATTTGGCTATCGCTTCTGATCGGTGGCATGGCGGCGGGACTGGCAGGCGCGGCGGAAGTCGCGGGTCCGCTCGGCCAGCTGCAGCGCTCGATCTCGACCGGCTACGGTTATGCGGCCATCATTGTCGCCTATCTCGGCGGCTTGCATCCAGTCGGCATCATCTTTTCCGCGCTCTTCATGGCTGTCCTCTATATCGGCGGCGACAATGCGATGGTGTCGGCAAACCTGCCGATCGCCGCCGTCCGCGTCTTCCAAGGCAGCTTGCTGCTCGCCTATCTCGGCGCTGTGGCCTTCGTGCGCTACCGCATCGAGTGGCGCCGCCCCCATCACCTGAGCCAGCCATGAACGCCGTCGAGTTCATTATTTCGGGCATGCTCGCAGCGGCAACCCCCTTTCTCCTTGCCGCACTCGGCGAGTTGGTGGTCGAGCGCGCCGGTGTTCTTAACCTCGGCGTAGAGGGCCTGATGGCCCTCGGCGCGGTGCTCGCGTTCATCGTCGTCTACCACGGCGGTGGACACCTGCTGGGGTTCGTTGCCGCCGGCCTCGGTAGCGCCGTCCTGTCCCTCGTCTTTGCAGTGCTGGCACTCGGATTCCGGGCAAACCAGGTCGCGACAGGCCTTGCGATCGGCATTCTCGGCCAAGGCCTTTCGGCGCTGTTCGGCAAAAGCTACGAGAGCTTGACGGTGAAGGGGCTCCCGAAACTTGTCTTTCCCGGCCTCTCGGAAATCCCGGTAGTCGGCAGGCTGTTTGTCCAGGACGTCGTCGTATGGCTTTCCCTTGCCGTGACGTTTGCGATCTGGGCGATGTTTGCCTATACGAGAGTCGGCCTTGTCGTGAGGGCAATCGGCGAGAATCCCAAGGCAGCCCACGCCATCGGCTATCCGGTCATCGCTATCCGTGTCGCGGCCATAGCTTTTGGTGGCATGATGGCGGGTTTTGCCGGCGCCTATGCGGCGGCGGTGTACACGCCCCTTTGGGCGGACGGTATGATTGCCGGACGTGGCTGGATCGCGATCGCACTCGTTGTCTTTGGTACGTGGCTCGCTGGCCGCATCTTCCTGGGTGCCTGCCTCTTCGGCGCGGTTTCGCTGATGAGCCTCGCCGCCCAGGCGACCGGTCTGGACTTGCCATCGCAACTGCTTTCCAGCCTTCCCTATCTCGTTACGATCGTCGTGCTCGGTGTCATCTCGGCGGACCGCCGCTTGCTCAGGCTGAACGGTGTCGCCTCGCTTGGCGAACCCTTCGAACGTTAGCCGGGATGAAAGTGGATTTGCGAAACTCGGCGTAAGTTGAAGAGATTCGAAACGCCAGCGGACGATCGGCATCCGATCCAAAGGGCAGAAACGCCAAACGGGGCGAAGGTATGCCCGCAAGGGTAGCGCTGACGCCGTCGACTGCGAGCAGCGGAACGATGTGACGCACAACGCGCCCGACATCGGTGGAGATCGTCGCGGGTTTCTTGGGTCGTCCCCTTTTCTGCAGTACGAGCCCCATTCTCGAGGTCCATTCTCCACCGCAGCCTAGCGAAGCGGCGTCGCAAGATGGCCTGAGGCATGCGCCCGGTAAATTCCCGCATGCGAGCACTCGTCCTGCCTGTCTAAGGTTCCGAGTCTAACCGCAAATCCTCGATTTTTTCCGCCAATTCCAAAATATATATTCCGATCGCCGCAAGCAGCCATATCAACGATTTCCAATACTACCTATTCTCGCAGAAACTAAAAACGCTACACTCGCGTAATCATATTGGTAACGGATGCTGTTCAACCTGCGTACAGGCAACCAACACGGGGAGCGTCATTATGGATTTCTTTAAAAGTTTAACAAAGGCCTTGGCCGGTGGCGCTGTTGCCGTGGCTTTGTGCTTTCCGGCTGGCGCGGGCGGGGTCAGTGTGGGCATCGGCGGCAGCGGTGGGGTGGGCGTCTCGGTCGGCGGCAGTGGCGGCGGGCTTGGCGTCGGCGTCTCGGTCGGCGGCAGCAAGGGCGCCAATGTCGGCGCAACGGTCGGCGGCACCAGCGGCACCACCGCCAGTGTCGGCGCTACGGTTGGCGGCACCAGCGGCGTTGCGGCCGGCGTCGGCGCATCGGTGGGCACGGGCGTCGGGGTCGGGGTCGGCGCAACCGTCGGCAGCGGTGTCGGGGTCGGCGCCGGTGTCGGGGTGGGCAATGGGGTGACGGCCGGGGTCGGGGTCGGCATTGGCGCACCGACCGCGCCCACCAGCCCTCGGGATCCCAACACGCCGGCGGTGCCGACGCGACCGGCGGTGGTTGCCATCAGCGCCATGTCGGCCGGCCAGATCGCCAAGATGAAGAAACGCTGCGCCAGCGTGCTCAGCGGCAAGGGCACCTACGACCGGGACCTGAAGGAGCTCTGCCGGATATTGGCGCGGCGCTGAGTACCGCAACATCGCATGTGCCGTGGTGCATCAGTCTCTCAGCCAGCCCCAATGCCGCAAGGTGGCGGGCATTCTTAGGGAGAGAGCTTTGCCGAGCGGTTCAGCGTTTCGCGGAAAGGCGGAACCGGTCAGGCTGTGCGCTTTCATCGGCGGTATTCTGCATGGCTTGGTCGCCGAGCCGAAGGAAGCGCGCCGCCCGGTTGCGGCCTTAATCTGACCTCTGCCGTCCGTCCGGTCACCCGTTTGGGCCGGCTCGAAGATTCGCCTCTGGCCTTTTGTATCACCCGCTCTAGCTGCTTTGTGTTAGGCTCGTCATGTTAGCCTTGTCTTGCTGATGGAGGTTTTGATGGATCGGCGATCATTCTTGACAGCATTGTTTGGCGTTGCGGGGGCCGCGGCGCTTGCTACCGCGGTTCGGCCTCTCGAGGCCGTGGCCGGGGTTCCCAATGTCGGCAACGGCATTCTCGATGAACTCGACAAGCAGGATGCCAATTCGTTTGATGACGACGAAGGCGCTGGCGATGTTGAGCAGATCTCGCATCGGCGATGGCACCATCGTCGCCACCACAGGCGGCATGTCTGGAGACGGCACTGCCGCACGTTCTGGCGGCATGGCCGGCTGCGCCGGCGCTGCTATCGCAGGCGCTCCTTTGTCGTCTTGCGGTTCTAACCGCGGCACGTTCCCGGATAGTCCCTGCCCTGAGGCACAACCACCAAACAGACCCATCCCGATTTGCATCGGGATGGGTTGGTTCAGCTTTATCCAGCCACAGCTGCCACCGACTCCCGCTCGACCAGCGGGCATTCCAGCTTGGTGATGGGATAGCGGCCGCGGCCGGCAGGCGGCGGCACTTCGAGCTGTTCGATCGCCCATTGGCCCATCGCCATGTGCGGCAGGATCGATGTCGTCAGCGGCGGGAACAGGTGACGGGCGATCTCCTCGTCGTCATAGCCGACGACGGAGATGTCCTGCGGGATGTGCAGGCCCGCCTCCTTCAGCGCTTCGTAACAGCCGATGGCCGTGCGGTCGTTCTGGCAGAAGATAGCGGTCGGACGCTCTTTCAGCGCCAAAAGCTTCACGGTCGCCGCGTAGCCGGCGCTCGCCGACCAGTCGCCCTCGACCACCAGTTCGGGATCGAACGGGATGTCGGCGGTGGCGAGCGCCCTGCGGTAGCCTTTGAGCCGGTCCTGCGCGGCCTGCATCCACGGCTCGCCGGTGATGGTGGCGATGCGGCGGTGGCCGTGGCCGATCAGATGCCGGGTCGAGTTCTGGCCGCCGGCGATCTCGGACGGCACCACGGCCGGGAAGGCATAATCGGCCGTGTAGCAGTTGAGCAGGATGACCGGGATGTCGAGGCCGTAGAGGAAGTCCGGTGCCGTGATCTCGCGGGTGAAGATGGTCATGTAGATCAGCGCCGAGATGCCGCGCCTGGTGAGCGCCGCAATGGCGCGCGGCTCCATGACGGAGTCGCCCATCGTCTGCGCCACGAGCAACACATTGCCGGCGTTCCACGACGCCTGGCGCGCGCCCTCGATGGCGACAACGGCTTCCGGGCTTGTCGCCAGCTGGTCGACAGCGAAACCGATGACACCGTCAAGTCCATCGAAGGCGGCAACAGGTTTGCGCAGCGCCGAGAAGGCGGGTGCTGCGTAGCCGAGCGCACGCGCGGCGTCGATCACCCGCTCGCGCGTCTGCTGCGACAGCCGGATGCCGGGCGAATCGTTGAGCACGAAAGAGACGGTCGCCTGCGAGCAACCGGCTGCCCTGGCGATGTCGGTCATGGTGACGCGGCCGCCCTTGGCGGCTCTCGCCGGCGCCTTGCGCCGCTTCGCCGTGTCGTCCGGATCCCTCGTCTCGCTCATGGCATTGCGTCCCAATCCCCAGCCTGTCTAGTCGCAAGCCTGCCACACCGACAAGATGGTGTCGCGCCGTCGACCAATGGAAATAGTCGAAGGCGTTTATCTTTATTAGCAGCTTTGAAGTTCGCCGCCATGCCGCTTCGGGCCGCGTGAAATTTGAGGACTGCAAGGCATCTGCTTGCGCGAAGCCGTGCTGCACCTGTTCGGGCAAACTAGACCTAGGGCCACCGCCGAGTGTCCGCGCGAGACCTCTGCTAATAGTGTTTACTAATACAAAACGACGCTGTAACGTCAATCCGCCGTGTCCGGTCAGGTGGGACCCCGTGCGGCGAGAAGTGCACGTGAATGGCCCGATGGCGAGCGGGGTTTGCCTCCGCAAGCCTGGTCTCGGACATGTGATATGTCAGACAAATCAGACTATTTACGAGCACGGGATGAGTCTCTAAAGTCCGTGATCGCGACCGACGACGCCATTCTTCAGCGCCGGGAACCCCTGAGGAGGAGGGCGTCCAAATCGCGAGCGGCAAGTCAGTGAATGCAAGATCGGTTCAGTCCGACGACTGAGCCAAAACGGGAGGTTGAACATGAAATCCTTGATACGACATGCATCCGTGGCCACCGCAGCCCTGCTGCTTGGCCTGACCGCGACAGCCATTGCGCGCGCCGACGACAAGCCGACGCTGGCCTTCGTCGTCAACGGCGCTTCCGATTTCTGGAAGGCCGCCGAAGCCGGCGTCAAGAAGGCGCAGGCCGAATTGCCCGACTACAATCTCGAACTCAAATATCCCGAGCAGTCCTCGGTCGCCATCCAGCAGCGGCTGATGGACGATCTGGTGACCGCCGGCGTCAAGGGCATCATGGTCTCGGCCGTCGACCCCAAGACCTCGACCGACGGTCTGAACAAGATCGCGTCGGAAACGGCGCTGTTCACCACCGACTCCGATGCCCCGCAGACCAAGCGCGTTGCCTATATCGGCTCGTCCAATGTCGACGCCGGCAAGCAGGCGGCCGAGATCGCCAAGAAAGCGATGCCGGACGGCGGCAAGTGCCTCGGCTTCGTCGGCCTGCTCGGCGCCGACAATGCCAAGGAACGCATCCAGGGCATGAAGGACGGCCTCGCCGGCAGCAAGATCGAACTGGTGGACGTGCGCGGCGACGACATCGACCAGGCGCGCGCCAAGAAGAATGTCGAGGACGCGCTGGTCGCCAGCCCCGACATTACCTGCATGGTCGGCTTCTATTCCTACAACACGCCGCGCATCTATGAAGCGCTGCGCGACGCCGGGAAGCTCGGCTCGATCACCGTCGTCGGCTTCGATGACGATCCGATCACGCTGGGCGGCGTCAAGGAAGGCACCGTGGCGGCGACCGTCGTGCAGCAGCCCTTCGAATGGGCCTATCAGGGCATGAAGCTGATGGCCGCCTATCTCAAGGGCGACAAATCAGGCATTCCGGAAGGCGGCCTGATCATCATCCCGACCAAGATCATCGGTAAGGACGATGTCGACGCCTATGCCGCCAATCTGAAGGCGATGTCCGGAAACTGAGACCACGAGCAGTTGCGCCGGCTCAGGGTTCGCCTTGAGCCGGCGATCGTGTTGACGGGTCTGCCAAGGCCCGTCAGTCTGTAGCCCACCGGCTGCTGGCAAGCCTGATCAAATATGGCGTGATGAATTATTCCGACCCATCTATCGTCGCAACCACCCCGTTCCTCGGCCTCGAGAACGTGCGCAAGACCTATCCGGGCGTGGTGGCGCTGGACGGCTTTTCCATGGAGGTCAGGCCGGGCGAGGTGATCGGCCTGGTCGGCGAAAACGGCGCCGGCAAATCGACCTTGATGAAGATCCTCGGCGGCGTCACCAGGCCAGACAGCGGCGCCATCACCGTCGACGGCGTTGCGCATGACGGGCTTACCGTCGAAGGCAGCCTGGGGTCGGGCATCGCCTTCGTCCACCAGGAACTCAATCTCTTCGAAAACCTCGATGTTGCCGCCAATATCTTCTTCGGCCGCGAGCCGTTGCGCGGCGGGCCGCTGAGATTGGTCGACCGCGCCAAGCTGCGCGAAATGGTGGCGCCACTGCTGAAGCGCGTCGGCGCCAATTTCTCCGCCGATACGCCGGTTGCCTCGCTGTCGCTGGCGCAGCAGCAGATGGTCGAGATCGCCAAGGCACTGTCGATCAAGGCGCGGCTGGTGATCCTCGACGAGCCGACGTCGAGCCTGCCGCTCGCCGAAACCGACAAGCTGCTCGACGTCATCAAGGCGCTGAAGGCCGATGGCATCAGCGTCATCTTCATTTCGCACCGGCTGCATGAGGTCGAGCGCGTCGCCGACCGCGTCGTGGTGCTGCGCGACGGCATGCTGGCTGGCACCTTGCCGAAGAGCGCCATCAACCACGACCAGATGGTCAAGCTGATGATCGGCCGCATGCTGAAGGAGCGCGAGAAGGCCTCCGAGGCGGCTCGGGCGCCGGGCGCCACTGCGCTCTCGGCCAAAGCCATCCGCACCCCCGCCTACCCTGCCCGGCCGGTCGACCTCGACATCAGGCGCGGTGAAATCCTCGGCCTCGCCGGCCTTGTCGGCTCCGGCCGCACCGAACTGGCGCGGGTGTTCTTCGGCATCGACAGCACGCTTGGCGGTGGGCTCGAACTCGACGGCAAGCCGCTTGTGCTGGGTTCGGCGGCCGATGCGGTCGCGCATGGCATTTTTCTGGTTCCGGAAGACCGCAAGCTGACCGGCATTTTGCTTGACCTGTCGATCGCGCAGAACATCTCGCTGCCCAACCTGCCGGCGCATGCGAAGCGTCGACTGGTGTCGGCAAGCGCCGAGACCGCCACCGCCGAGAAGCAGAAGAGCAATCTCGGCATCAAGGCGCCGTCGGTGCAGACGCGAACCGGCACGCTGTCGGGCGGCAACCAGCAGAAGGTGGTGCTGGGCAAATGGCTGGCGATGAACCCGAAGGTGATGATCCTCGATGAGCCTACGCGCGGCATCGATATCGGCGCCAAGGCCGAGATTTACGGGCTGATGCGAGCCTTGGCCGATGCCGGCGTCGCCGTGCTGATGATCTCCAGCGACATGGAAGAGGTGATCGGCGTGTCCGACCGCATCGCCGTCATGCATGAGGGCCAGATCTCGGGCATTCTCGACAAGGAACAATTCAGCCAGGAAAACGTGCTGTTGCTGGCGGTCGGCAAGCCGGCAAACTAGCGGGCTTCAGGCGATTGCCGGTCCGGCGCATTGGGGAGAAGACGATGAGCAAAAAAGATCTCGGCCTGCTGATCCTGATCCTGGTGGTCGGCGCCGTGGTGACCGCCATCAACCCGCGCTTCCTTTTACCGATCAACCTCGCCAACACCTCGAACCTGATCGGCCTGTTTGGGATCCTCGCCATCGGCCAGGCCTTCGTCATCATCACCGGCGGCATCGAATTGTCGGTGGGATCGCTGGTGGCGCTGCTCGGCACGCTGTTCATCGATTTCATCGCCGTGCGCGACATGCCATGGCCGGTGGCGCTGCCGCTGATCCTGGTGCTGGGCGGCATCATCGGGCTGGCGCATGGCTGGCTGATCACAAGGCTGAAATTGCAGCCCTTCGTGGTGACGCTGTGCGGCCTTTTGATCTATCGCGGGGTCGCCCGTTTCTATACCGCCGACGGCACCGCCGGCTTCGCCTTCGGCCAGAATTTTCCCGAGCTCGAATTCCTCACTGCGGGCCGCAGCTATGGCGTGCCCAACAGTTTCATCGCACTGATCGTCATTTCGATCGTCATGTGGGTGGTGCTGCACCGCTCGGTGTTCGGACGCTACCTCTATGCCATCGGCAAGAACGAAGAGGCGGCTAAATATTCGGGCATCCGCACCGGCCGCGTCGTGATGGCCGCCTATGTCATCTGCGGCGTTCTGACGGCGCTGTCGGCGATCTATTTCGCGATGTACACGCGCTCGATCTCGCCGGCCAGCCACGGCCAGTTCTACGAACTCTACGCCATTGCCGCCGCCGTGCTCGGCGGCTTCTCGCTGCGCGGCGGCGAAGGCTCGCTGGTTGGCGTCATCCTGGGCACCGTGCTGCTGCAAGAGTTGCAGAACCTGGTCAATCTGCTCGGCATCCCGTCCTCGCTCAACTTCGCGGTGATGGGCGGCGTGATCCTGATCGGCGTGCTGGTCGACCAGCAATGGGGCGTGTTCCGCGCAAGGCGGCTGATGCTCGATGCCAGCCGGAAGACTGTCGCGGCGGAGTAGCGCTACATCACGCCGGATATATCCGAGAAGGCCATCGCCTTGCGCAGCACCTCGGCGAAGCGTTCTCCGGCGGCTTCGCGCCGGCCGCCATTGTCGATCGAGGTGACGCCGGAGCCGGACAAAGCGATATTGGCGCTGCGGGCGAGCCGAGCCAGCACTTCGCCGCGCGATTCGCGGCCGCGCTGGGCGAGACGCTCGGCGAGGATTTCCGGCGAGGCGGTGATCTCGACGACAGCCAGATTGGCATAGCGCTCCCGCAGCACCGGGATGACTGCGCGCGAGACATTGGCGACCGCGACATGGCCATTGGCGATGGACCAGTCGACATCGGCCGGAATGCCGTAGCGCAGCCCGTGCGCCTCCCAGGAAATGGCGAAGGCGCCGTCGGCCTCGGCTTCGACAAAGGCCGCGTCGGCCAGCGTGTCGTGATCCTCGCTTGCGGCGTCGCTCGGCCTGGTGATGACCCGGCGGACGAACTCCAGCCTCGTCTCGTCGGCAAACAAGGTGCGGGCATAACCGATTACCGTATCCTTGCCGGCGCCACTCGGGCCGACGACGGCGACGAAGACGCCGTTGCGGACCGGAAAGGCCTCGCTGCTGAGTTCGCGCTCGATCGACGCCGAGACCATCAGGCGACCCGCCGCCCTTGGCGCCAGACGGTGCGCACGACCGGCACATGATCGTCGAGGCGCACCCGCACGAGGTCGGCGCGGCGGCCCTGTTCGATGACGCCGCGGTCGTTTAGGCCGATCGCCTCGGCCGGATTCTTCGACACCATCGCGACCGCCTGCGGCAAGGAGATGCCCTCGACGACGTCGCCGAGGAAGAAGGCCGACTGGATCAGGCTGAAAGGGATATAGTCGGACGACAATATGTCGAGCAGGCCGTCGCCGGCCAGCGTGCGGGCCGAGACATTGCCCGAATGCGAGGAGCCGCGCATGACGTTGGGCGCGCCCATCAGCACGCCGAGCCCGGCATCCTTCGAGGCCTTGGCGGCTTCCAGCGTGGTCGGGAATTCCGCGACGCGCACGCCCTGCTCGATCGCCTCGTCGACATGGCCTGATGTGGCGTCGTCATGGCTCGCCAGCCCCGCTCGTTGCAGGCGGCTGATATCGCCACCCGGTTCGGTCCCGAATTCTTCGCTGATTCCGACATCCGCTTTTCGCAGAACAATTGGAAGTCGCGATCGGTCAACTTCAGCTTGCGCTGATAGTAATAGGCGTAGGTCTCGAGATTGACGAACTGGCGCTGTCCCGGCGCATGGTCCATCAGCGACGCCAGTTTGACCCGCTCGTCGCCATCGAAATTGGCGAAAGCCCGCAAACAATCCGGCGCCGAGACCTCGCAGCGCAGATGCAGGAAATGGTCCGCCCGCAACCGGTCCTTCGCGACGCTGTCCTCGATCGCGTCGGCCAACTTGCGGATGTCGTCGGAGGTAAGGTCGGCGTCCTCGTCCATGCCGACACGCAAAGCGTCGAGCACGGTGGTGATGCCGGCGGTGGCCACCTGCGCGTCATGGGCAAGGACGGCGGCGATCGGGTTCCAGCGCACTTTCGGGCGCGGCGCATAGTGGCCTTCGAGATGGTCAGTGTGCAGCTCGACCAGGCCGGGAATGATGTAGTCGCCGCCCATGTCCTCGCCGCCCATGCTCCCGCCGGTGTGGCCGGTGCCGGCGTCGACGCCGGAGATAAAACCGTCGCGCAGCACGAGCGACCCTTCGACGATCTCGTCGGCAAGCACGATGCGGGCGTTGTGGAGAACAGTTTCGGCGGTCATTCAGGCAGTCCTTGCTTACTCGGACGAATTGCGGTCAGGCGGTTTTTCGGGCAGCGCGGCGGCCGAGCGCATGATGCGAAAGCACCATGAACGGAGCGCCCGGTTCGGTTTCGACGAACAGCGTCAGCGCATCCACCAGCACCGGCTGCTGCAGCACATCGGCGAACAGGCTGTCAATTGCCGCGCGCAGACGTTGGCTTTCCTGCGGCCCGGCCCGGCCGGACAGTGTCATGTGGAAGCGAAAGGTCTCAAACACATAGGGATAGCCCCACTGGCAGAGATTGCGGAACTCGGCCGGCTTCAGCGAATCCAGGCTGCGCCGCTCGATCTCGGCCTCGGTGAGCGGCGCGCGAAAACGGTCGAAGCTAAGCACGACATAATCGGCGAAACGGTTGAGCGGCGGCAGCGGGCCTTCCGGCACCAAAGCGAAGAAACCATCGATCTGGCTGACGACCAGGCGCGGGATGGTGACCGTCGGCGTTGCTTCGGCAAAGGCGTCCAGCGCCGCGCGCAACGAGCTTTCGGTTTCGTTGGCGGCCAACCGGAAGGGCGCTTTCAGCGTCGCATGAAAACCGTAGCGCCGCGCCGATGCGGTGTGAAAGGCGACTTCGGCCGCCGACAGCTCGCCCACCGCCTCGACCGGCCTGGTGGCGGCGCCAAAGGGGTCGCGGCCCAGCCAGTTGGCGGCGATCCGCGCCAACGGCTCGTCCTGCCTTGGGGTGAAATAGATGGCGTAGCGCATCGAAAATCCTCCTTAAAGCGCGCCGAAACCGAACCGATGGCGCGACGCGCTTTAAGTCTTTAATTTGCTGCATGTCGTCATCCCAAAAAAGCTGCGCACTTTTGGGCGACATGCACTGGCCCGCTGCCATAGGTGATTTCCATGACGGATTGACGAAGCTTATGCGGGTTTTCGAAGGCAAATCGACCCCATGGATCGTTAGCCGACGATTTTTTCCTGCTTGACCAACAGCTTCCGCCGCAAGTGAAGGCCGATCAGGCCTTCATCAGCCATTCGTGCTCGGGCGCGTTGTGGAACTTCCACGTCCGCTTCGGCCCGGCCATGACGTTGAGGTAATAGAGGTCGTAGCCGTGGCAGGCGGCGCAGGGGTGATAGCCCTTGGGCACCAGCACAACATCGCCGTCCTCGATCGCCATGGCTTCGTCCAGCTCGCGGGCGCCGGTCTTGTCGGCGTCGGTGTAGACGCGCTGGAAGGCAAAACCCTGTGGCGGGTTGAGGCGGTGGTAGTAGGTTTCCTCAAGATAGGATTCGGCGGGCAGATTGTCCTGGTCGTGCTTGTGCGGCGGGTAGCTCGATGTGTGGCCGCCGGGCGTGATGACCTCGACCACCAGCAGCGAGTCGGCCGGCTTACCCTCGGGCAATATGTTGGTGACGTAGCGCGTGTTGGTGCCTTTGCCCCGAGTCTCCTGGCCGAGGTCGTGGGGTGCGATGACGCGAACGGGCAAGCCGCCGCCCAGGCCCGGCGCCGAGCAGACCGCGAGCTCGAGATCGGTGTCGGCGGTGACCGACCAATCCGACCCCTCAGGAATATAGACCGACCACGGCTTGCCCTCGAAGGGCGACATGCGCTCGCCGAGCAGGCCAAGTTCCCGGCCGCCGGCCTTGGCCGTGCCCTTGCCGGTGACGAACACCAGGCAGACTTCGCGACCGCCCGTCTTACCCGAGGCGTTTTCGCCGGGCTTCAAACGGTGCAGGTCGAAGCCGACATAGGTCCAGCCGGCGCTGTTGGGCGTGACATGCGCGACGCGGCCATGGCCCTTGTCGGCTTTGACGAGCAGTTTCGACATGTTTTGTCTCTCCTATCGCATGTCTTCGAGGTCGGCCTCTCAACTTCGTCATCCTAGGGCGAAGCAGGAGCGAAGCTCCGTCGCGAAGACCCTAGGATGACGAAGCGAGGGACATTCCGGCCAATCACCGACGTAGGCGATACGCCAGGTGTCGAGTGTCCGACCCGCAAGCCCTTCCGAGCCACGGCCGTTCATTCCTTCGGTTCGGCGTCCGCCTTCGCTTCGCCGGTCTTCGGTCGATCAGGCGTAGCCTTGCTCTCCTCCACCGGCTTGTAAAGATAGAAGAACTGCCAGACGGCGTAGGCGGCAAAGCCGAGCGCAATGATGCCCCAGAATGGGGTGCCGGAGGCGAATTCTATTCCGGCCCAGATCACGCAGACGGCGACGACGGCAACGCGCCGCCACAGCGGCCGGAAGAACGGGTGCTCGTAATCCTTCATCGGATCGCCTCAGGCATTGGGAAAGCCTTGCGTTTCCACCGTGTAGCCGGCCGCCGTCATCACGCGCATCAATTCCTTGTGGCCGACCTGCGCCATCTTCAGCGGCGGGTTCTTTTTCGGGTCCTGCTCGGCCTCGACGACGAACCAGCCTTCATAGCCATGGTCGGCGAAGCGCTGCACGATGGCGCCGAAATCGAGCGAACCGTCGCCAGGCACCGTGAAGGCACCGAGCGCCACGGCGTCGAGAAAGGACTGCTTCGTGCGGTCGAGCCCGTCGATCACGCCCATGCGCACATCCTTCACATGGACATGGCTGATGCGCTTGTGGTGGTTGTCGATGGCGCGCAGCACATCGCCACCGGCAAAGGCGAGATGCCCTGCATCGAGCAGCAACGGAATGCCTTCGCCGGAATGGCGCATGAAGGCATCGAGCTCCGGCTCGGTCTCGACCACCGCCGCCATGTGATGGTGATAGGACAGCGGCATGCCTTGCTCTGCGCACCATTCGCCGAACTCGGTGAGGCGCCTGGCATAGGCCTTCATTTCGTCGTTCGACAATTTCGGCTTGGTGGCGAGAGGCTTGGAGCGATCACCCTGGATCGAGCGGCCGACCTCGCCATAGACGATGCAAGGCGCATTCACCGCCTTGAACAGGTCGATCATCGGCTGGATGCGATCCCTGTTCTTGCCCATATCCTCATCGACCAGCGTGCCGGAGAACCAGCCGCCGCACAGCGTCACGTCGGCCTTTTTCAGGATCGGCAGCATGATTTCGGGGTCGTTTGGGAAACGCCGGCCCATTTCCATGCCGGTGAAGCCGGCAGAGCGCGACTGGCGCAGGCACTCTTCCAGCGAGACGTCGTCGCTGAGTTCGGCAAGATCATCGTTCCACCACGCAATGGGGGACATGCCCAGTTTGGCTTTCAAGTTTTAGCTCCGGTTTCTTGTTCACCCTCCCCCTTGTGGGGAGGGTCGCTGCGAAGCAGCGGGGTGGGGTGCGGCGCGAGCCCCCCACCCGGACCTTCGGTCCGACCTCCCCACAAGGGGGAGGTAGGGGGCGGGTGCATGTACATCAATCGCCGACTGTCTGCATCTGCCGCTTTTCGTCATAGGCCTTGCGGGCTGCGTTGACCTGCGGCCGTGCGGAGACTTCCGGCACCGCGACATCCCACCAATGGCCGCCGGCATCGGTGGAAATCAGCGGGTCGGTGTCGATGACCAGCACGGTGGTGCGGTCGTTGGTTTTCGACTTTTGCAGCGCAGTCTCCAGGCCGGTGATCGACGGCACTTTCTCGGCAATAGCGCCCATGCTGGCCGCATGCGCGGCGAAGTCGATGTCGGGCAGGATCTCGTGGCGCGCGTCCTTCAGGAGGTTGTTGAAGTTGGCGCCGCCGGTGGCCATCTGCAGCCGGTTGATGCAGCCATAACCCCTGTTGTCGAGCACCACGATGGTCAGCTTCAGGCCAAGCATCACCGACGTGGCGATTTCGGAATTCATCATGAGGTAGGAGCCGTCCCCGACCATGACGACGACCTCCTGGTCGGGCTTGGCCATCTTGGCGCCGAGCCCGCCGGCAATCTCGTAGCCCATGGTCGAGAAGCCATATTCGCCATGGTACGAGCCGGGCGCGCCTGCCTGCCACAGCTTGTGCAACTCGCCCGGCAGGCCGCCCGACGCGTTCAGCAAGGTCACGCCGGATCCCAGCGCGCGCTGCACGGCGCCGATCACCTGCGCATCCGAGGGGAAGGCGGCGTTGGTCGACGCCGTCACCTTGGAGACTTCGGCCTGCCAGGCCTTCTTGCCCCCGGTCGCATTGTCGGTCCATGTCGCCGGTGCTTTCCAGCCCCCCAGCGCCGCACCAAGTTCGACAAGCCCTTCGGCCGCGTCGGCGACCAGCGGCAGCGCACGATGCTTGCCGGCATCGAAAGGCTGCACGTTGAGTCCGATGATGGTCTTGCCGGAATTCTTGAACAGCGCCCATGAGCCGGTGGTGAAATCCTGCAGGCGGGTGCCGATGGCGAGCACGACATCGGCTTCTTCCGCCAGCCGGTTGGCCGCGGACGTGCCGGTGACGCCGACCGCCGCCATGTTGAGCGGATGTGTGTCGGGCAGCGAGGACTTGCCGCCTTGCGTCTCGCAGACCGGAATGCCGGCGCTCTCGGCGAATTTCGCCAGTTCGTCCGAAGCCTGCGCATACAGCACGCCGCCGCCGGCGATGATCAGCGGTTTTTTCGCACCCTTCAGCGCGGTGACCGCCGCCGCCAATTCATGGCGGTCCGGGCGCGGACGGCGCTGGTGCCAGACACGTTCGGCGAAAAAGCTCTCGGGATAGTCATAGGCCTCCGCCTGCACGTCCTGGCAGAGCGACAGCGTCACCGGGCCGCATTCCGCCGGATCGGTCAGCACCTGCATGGTCCGCGCCAATGCCGGGATGATCTGCTCGGGACGGGTGATGCGGTCGAAATAGCGCGACACCGGACGGAAGCAGTCATTGACCGTCGCGGTGCCGTCGGAAAAGTCCTCGGCCTGCTGCAGCACCGGGTCGGGAATGCGGTTGGCAAAGACATCGCCCGGCAAAAACAGGACGGGCAACCTGTTTACATGGGCGAGGGCTGCCGCCGTCACCATGTTGAGCGCACCGGGGCCGATCGAAGAGGTCGCGGCCATGAAGCGGCGGCGGAAATTGGCCTTGCCATAGGCGATCGCCGCATGCGCCATCGCCTGCTCATTGTGGGCGCGGAAGGTCGGCAATTCGTCGCGGAGCTGGTAGAGCGCCTCGCCGATGCCGGCGACATTGCCATGGCCGAAGATCGCCCAGACGCCGCCGAAGATGGGCACTCGTCTGCCGTCGATCTCGGTCATCTGCTTGCTCAGAAAGCGGGTCAGCGCCTGCGCCATCGTCAGGCGGATTGTCTTGCTCATGGTGTTTTCCTCCGCAGTCCTCTTGCCGCGCCTTTATGCTGCTTTACGGCCACGCGCGGCAAGCCACGCTTCGGTCAACTGTTCGAAGCGCGCGGCCATGTCGGCGATAGCCTCGTCATCCGTCATCTTGCCCGCCAGCCATCGTTCGGCGGCGTGGACGAAGATGGTGCGGCCGACGGCAAAGCCCTTGACGATCGGTGCCTTGGCGGTGGCGGCAAAGGCCGCTTCCAGTTCGTCCTGCGGCGCTTCGAGACCCAGCAGCACGACGCCACGACACCAGGGATCGTGCTTCAGGATCACCGCTTCGATCTTGGCCCAGGCGCCGGCCGACGCCTGCGGTTCGAGCTTCCACCAGTCCGGCTTGATGCCAAGCGCATAGAGTTCTTCCAGGGCGCGCGGGATGGTCGTTTCGTCGAGCTTGCCGTGCTTGCCGGCGATGATCTCGACCAGAAGCTCCCGGCCGACCTTCCGCGCGGCTTCGAACAGCGAGCGCAGCTTCTGCTGCTGCTCATCCTTGAGCGCTGCCGGATCGTCGGGGTGATAGAAGCACAGGCATTTGATGCAGTGGTCGACCGGCCATTCCACCAGTTGCGAGCCGATGTCCTGCGAGAACTCGAAGCGCAGCGGCCGCGAGCCCGGCAGTTCGACGGGACGGCCGAGCCAGGCAAAGGGGTGGCGGGCGAATTCGAACATCGCTTCGCGGCCATGCTTCTCGTCGATCAGCATGCCATAGCCGTCGCGGCCGGCGGCGACTTTCGCCGCAGCCTTGACCGCCAGCACCTTGAAATCGCGGATGCGCGCCGGATCGGCGCCGGTCTTTGCCGCGACGTCCTCGAGCTGCACACGGTGGTCGCAGGCGAGCGCCATCATCGAGGGGATATCGCGGCGGCGGGTCGTCGCCCAATGGATGTGGTTGATCGCCTCGTCCTTGCGCAGAGCGAGGTGCTTGCTGCCGTTCCTGAGGAAGAACTGCAATTCCTCGAAGGTCGGATATTCCGGCGCGCAGAGCAGCCGCGACACGGCGAAAGCGCCGCAGGCATTGGCCCAGGTCGCCGCCGTTGCCAGGTTTTCGCCACCGAGCCAGCCGCGCAGAAAACCGGACATGAAGGCATCGCCCGCGCCGAGCACATTATAGATCTCGATCGGAAAGCCCTTGCCGACGATACCGTCTTCCAGATCGTCGCTGACCGGCCCGTCATAGACGATGCAGCCCATGGCGCCGCGCTTCAGTACGATGGTTGCCTTGGACAGCGCGCGGATCGTCTTCAGCGCGCTCAGGCAATCGTCGGCGCCCGAGGCGATCATGATCTCTTCCTCGGTGCCGACGATGAGGTCGCAATCGGGCAGCACCGTCTTCAGCTGGGCCGAGACGCGGTCGGATTTGACATAGCGCTCAAAACCTTCGGCATGGCCGGCGAGGCCCCAGAGGTTGGGGCGGTAGTCGATGTCGAACACCACCTTGCCGCCCCTGGCCTTGATGATGCGGATCGCCTTGCGCTGGGCGGCGTCGCTGTTGGGCCGGGAAAAATGCGTGCCGGTGACGACGATGGAACGGGCCGAGGCGATGAAGGCTTCATCGATGTCTTCTTCGGCGAGCGCCATGTCGGCGCAGTCGCTGCGATAAAAGATCATTGGCGAGACGCCTTCGCTCTCGACCGAAAGCAGCACCAGGGCCGTCAGCCGTTCCTGGTCGGTCTTGAGCCCATCGACATTGACGCCTTCGCGCCTGAGCTGCTCGCGGATGAAGCGGCCCATCTGCTCGTCGCCGACGCGGGTGAGCAGCGCCGAGCGCAGGCCTAGTCTCGCCGTGCCAACCGAGATGTTGGCCGGGCAGCCGCCGACCGATTTGGCGAAGGAGCCGATGTCCTCCAGCCGCGAGCCGATCTGCTGGCCGTAAAGGTCGACGGAAGCGCGACCGATGGTGATGACATCGAGCGTCGCCTGTTTGGCGTCCATGGCTTCGCTCATTGGAACCTCCCGTCGGTCTTGTTGTCTTGAGCAACGTAGTTGGGGGACACGCGCGAGCGGCAGCGTGGCGCCGGGAATATGAAATAATAATTCCAATCCATAGTCAATATGGAATGAGCATTCCTCCGCGAATTCGAGCGCCGGGCGCCGGCCTAGGCCTTACGCTTCTTTCCGGTGCTGCGCCGCTTCTCGCCGACGCCGACGGTGAGCGCCATGGCCAGCGCCATGGTGGCCGACAGCGAGCGGAAGCCGGCGAAATCGGCCTCGGCGACCTCGAACCAGACCTTGGCGAACTGGGCGAGTGGCGAAAACGAACTGTCGGTGATGGCGACGATCGGCACGCCCTGTTCGGAAATGGTGCGGGCCTCCTCGATGGTGGCCGGTGCGTAGGGCGAGAAGCTGATGGCGATGACGGCGTCCGCCGGGGTGGCGAAGGCGACCATTTCGGCATTGAGGCCGGCGGCGGATTCGATCAGCTGGTTGCGGATCTTCAGTTTGCCCAGCGCATAGGCGATGTAGCTCGCCACCGGATAGGAGCGGCGCTTGGCCAGGACATAGATGGTCTCGGCCTTGGCCAGCAGCGCAATTGCGTCTTCCAGATGGGCCTCGTCCAGCGAGCGTGAGATGTCGTTGAGCGAAGTGCTGGCGGCGGCGACGAAGCCGTCGAAGATGGCGCGGTGTCCAGCACCCGCATCGGCCTTGGCGCGCAGCGCCTGCAGGCGTTCGTCATAAGAGGAATTGCGCTCGCGCAGCCGCTCGCGAAACACCTGCTGCAGGCTGGTGAAGCCGTCGAAGCCTAGTTGCTGGGCAAAGCGGATCAAGGTGGACGGCTGCACGCCCGCCGAAGCGGCGATGCTGGCGGCGGTGCCGAAGGCGATGTCATCGGGATTGTCGAGCGCATAGGCGGCGATCTGGGCGATGCGCTTGGGCAAGGTTTCACGGCGATCGAGGATCGTGGCGCGCAGCGTCTCGAAGTCGCGAGGTACCCGTTCGTCCATCGTCGCCCCGTCCAAGCTCACTTAAAGCGCGTCGCGGTGAAACGGATTCGTGCGATGCGCTTTAAGTCTTTGTTTTGATGCATGCCGTTGTCCCAGAACCGCGGCACACTTCTGGGCGACATGCATTAGAGCATGATGCCGAAAAGTGTGCAGCGGTTTTCGGACGACATCATGCTCTCTTTAACTCAAGTGACGTCCTCTCTGCCCCATCATAGCGAGCCTGCGCAAGAAGGCCATAAAAAATGAGGCAGACATTCCATTCGGAGAAGAAATGGACTAATTCATCCATCGATCGCTTCAGGTATTGGGAGAAAGAAATGGTCGGCGTTGGTCTTATCGGCACGGGTTTCATGGGCAAATGCCACGCCATTGCGTGGAGCGCCGTCGGGGCCGTCTTTCCCTATGTCGCCAAGCCGAAGCTGGTCCATCTCGGCGAGGTCAACGAGGAGCTGGCCAAGCGCAAGGCCGGCGAGTTCGGCTTCGCCAAGGCGTCCGGCGACTGGCGCGCGGTCGTCAACGACCCCGAGGTCGACATCGTCTCCTTGACCACGCCCAACCAGTTCCATCCGGAAATGGCCATCGCCATTCTCGAAGCCGGCAAGCATCTGTGGTGCGAGAAGCCGATGGCGCCGAGCTTTGCCGAAGCAGCGGCGATGGCGGCCGCGGCGAAGAAGTCCGGCAAGGTCGCAGCGCTTGGCTACAACTACATACAGAGCCCGGCCATCCGCCACATCGGCGCGCTGCTCGAGGAAAAGATCATCGGCGAGGTCAACCATCTGCGCATCGAGATGGACGAGGACTTCATGGCCGACCCCGAAGCGCTGTTCTTCTGGAAGCATGAGGCCGCATCCGGCTATGGCGCGCTCGACGATTTCGCCGTGCATCCGCTGTCGCTGGTCTCGACACTGTTCGGCCGCGTCGCAAAAGTCATCTGCGACATGGCCAAGCCCTATGCCGACCGCAAGCTGGCCGGCGGCGGCCGCCGTGCGGTGGAGACCTACGACATCGCCAGCGTTTTGATGCATCTGGAAAACGGCATTGCCGGCACGCTGCTGGTCAACCGCTCGGCCTGGGGCCGCAAGGGCCGCATCGCCATACAGATTTTCGGCTCCAAGGGATCGATCCTGTTCGACCAGGAGCGGATGAACGAAATCCAGCTCTACGTCACCGCCGATCGCCCGACCGAACAGGGCTACCGCACCATATTGGTGGCGCCGCACCACAAGCCTTACGACGCCTTCCTCCCGGCGCCGGGCCATGGGCTCGGTTTCAACGACCTCAAGATCATCGAGTGCCACGAATTGCTGACGCGGCTTGCCGGCAAGCCGGCACGGGTCATCGAATTTGCCGAAGGGCTGGAGATCGAGCGCACCGTGCACGCGATGGCGAGGTCGTTCGAGGAAAAGCGCTGGGTGGATGTGCGGTAAACCCGCTCGCTTCAGCCGCCAGCGACAGCGTTCGCCTCCCAGCCACTGACCCAGACCTGGCGCAGGCGATCGCCTTCGCCTTTGAAGCGCAGCCCGGTCGCTCGGCAATCGGCGATGCGGTCGCTGCGGAAATTGCGGATCGCCTGGCGCAGTTCACACCAGGCGACGATGTTGGCGGTTTCTGAATAGTAGATCAGCGCGATCGGACGGATCAGCCGCTCGGAGGCGCGGCCGATTTCGTCGCGATAGGACAGGTCGAGCTTTTCCTCGTCGCGGATGGCGCGGCGCACAACCGCCAGATCGATGGTGCCGATTGCCGGTGCTGCGAACCCCCAGACATGCAGTGCGTTGGCGTCGAACGCCTGGCGCAACGGTGGCGGCACGGCGCCGGCGATCTTGGCGCTGACGCGCTTGGCCGCCTGCTTGAGTTCGCTGTCTCCCGTGCGCTCCAGCAGGGCGAGCGACAGGACGATCGCTTCCATCTCCTCGATCGAAAACATCAGCGGCGGCAGGTCGAAGCCGGGCCGCAATATATAGCCGATACCGCGCCCGCCTTCGATCGGCACGCGCATCGCCTGCAGTGCGGCGATATCGCGATAGATCGAACGCATCGTGACTTCCAGCTGCCCGGCGATCATGGCCGCCGTCACCGGCTGCCGCGCCAGCCGCAGGATCTGGATGATCTCGAACAGCCGCGACGCCTTGCGCATTTCCTCTCCCTGATGAAACGCTACTGACACATCCCCGTCAGTTGGGATGATTTATTGGACTGCCTACCGGGTTGAAAATCAACAAATTCCTCAACGGCACCCCAGCAGGAAGCGACAGGCAACTGACATGAGTTACGCGGAAAATCTCTGGCTGTTCTTTATCCTGCTGTCCGGCATCATCATCGTGCCCGGCATGGACATGCTGTTCGTGCTTGCCAATGCGCTCACCGGCGGCCGCGACCGGGGCCTCGCCGCCACCGGTGGCATCATGGTCGGCGGCATCGTGCACACGCTGAACGGCGCCATCGGCGTCGGCCTGCTGATGCATTTCGTGCCGATCCTGTACAAGCCGCTGCTGATAGCCGGCGCCACCTACATGGCCTTCATCGGCATCTCGCTGGTGCGCAGTTCCATCAGCGTCGGCCACGACGGGCCCGCCGGCAGCCGTACGGCCTGGATGGCCTTTCGCCAGGGACTGGTGACCTGCCTGATCAACCCGAAGGCCTATCTCTTCATATTTGCCGTCTATCCGCAGTTCCTGAAGCCGGATTACGGCCCGATCTGGATGCAGGCGACGGTCATGGGCTCGCTGACGATGCTGACGCAGGCCGCCATCTATGGCGGGCTCGCCATCACCGCCGGCCGCAGCCGCAATCTGCTGGTGGCCAATCCGCGGACGACCGCGTTTGCGGGCCGGGCGGCCGGACTGCTGCTGTTTGCGGTCTCGGTGTTTACGGCATGGGAGGGGTTGAGGGCGGCGTGATCCCGATCAAGCGATGACGCCGCGTTTCTTCGCCTCGGCGCGGCGCTTGCGGATTACTGTCCCGGTCTTTTCGTCGTCGAGGGCGGCAGCTACCCCGTCCGCGAGACCGATGACGTCATGACCGCCTCACGCCCTCGCCCAAGACGACGAGAAGCTCGTCCAATTGCTCGAACGTCTCGCCCATCGCATTCGCCGCCCCGGTACCGGCCGCGTCGAGAGCCTCCTTCGAGGGATAGAGTTCGTGCATGACCAGCAGCGTCTTGCCACCCTTTTCCTCGAAGGTCAGCGTGGTGACGGGTCCACCGTCACCACCTTCCTCATTGGTCCAGACGAGGCGTGAGTGGGGTGTCACTTCGATATACCTGCCGAAGAATTCGTGAAGGTCCGAGGCGTCGTGGCCGAACACCAGGCGGTACGTGCCTCCGGTACGAGCATCCATCTCGCATGAACGCAGGAACATGCCCATCGACTTCGGCACCCACCACTGCTTGAACAGCTCGGGCTTGGTCCACGCCTCGAACACGATGCGCGCCGGACCGTTGACTGTTCGCGTGACGACCAGCTCCCGTTCGGACTTCCGTTCGACCGTGGTGCGGCTGTTCGTGGGCTCACTCTCGGTTCTTTGGCGCATCGGCTTTCTCCTTCCGTTTCAATTCCTCGACAACCTTGTCCAACTCGTTGAAGCGTGCGTCCCAGAGCAGGCGGTGCCGCTCGATCCAGGCCGCCTCTTCCTCCAGTCCGCGCAGGCCGAGCTTGCAGGTCCGCACGCGGCCAACCTTCTGCGTGGTGACGAGCCCCGCCTGCTCCAGGACGCCGACGTGCTTCTTCATGCCCGTGAGGGTCATGTGGAACTTTCCGGCAAGCTCGGTGATCGAAGCGTCTGCGCGTCCGAGCTGCTCCAGAACGCCACGCCGGGTGGCGTCCGAGAGCGCGGCGAACGAGGAATCCAAGTCGGTATACTGAACCATACGGTTCAGTATTTAGCAGACCGGTTGCCGGGGTGCAAGGGGAGCCGCAGCGTCCTTCCCGCGCATCGCCTCGTATCAGGCGGCGCCCGGCCGGTTCTCCATCATGGCGCGGCGGGCTGAGCGGCGCCATTCTACGGCGCCGGCGAGGCCGTGCAGCACCGTCTCTGTGGTCGCCCAGTCGATGCAGCCATCTGTGATGCTCTGGCCATAGACGAGCGGCTTGCCTGATACCACGTCCTGCCGGCCGGCGACGAGATTGCTCTCGATCATGACCCCGATGATACGCTCGTCCCCTGCTGCCACCTGGCCGGCGACATCGGCCGCCACCTTCGGCTGGTTCTCCGGCTTCTTGCTCGAGTTGGCGTGGCTGACATCGATCATCAGACGGGGGGCGACGCCGATGCGGGCAAGTTCGACCGAGGCCGCCTCGACGCTCGCCGCATCGTAATTCGGCTGAACGCCGCCGCGCGGGATGACGTGGCAGTCCTCATTGCCGGTAGTAGTCGCAATGCCGCTGCGTCCGCCCTTGGTCACCGCCATGAAATGATGCGGCTGGGCGGCGGATTTCACCGCCTCGGCGGCGATCCTGAGATTGCGGTCGGTGCCGTTCTTGAAGCCGACCGGGCAGGACAGGCCGGAAGCCAGTTCGCGGTGGATCTGGCTCTCGGTGGTGCGCGCGCCGATGGCGCCCCAGGCGACGAGGTCGGCAATGTATTGCGGCGTCGTCATGTCGAGGAATTCGGTCGCTGCGGGCAGGCCGAGATTGTTGACCGCCGACAGCACGTTGCGCGCCATCCGCAGCCCCTTGTCGATGTTGAAGCTGCCGTCGAGGTCGGGGTCGTTGATCAGGCCCTTCCAGCCGACGGTCGTGCGCGGCTTTTCGAAATAGACCCGCATGACGATCTCCAACCGGTCGCACAGGGTCTCGCGCAGCGCCACCAGCCGGCTGGCATAGTCAACGGCCGCGACCGGGTCGTGGATCGAACACGGGCCGACGATGACAAGCAGCCGGTCGTCGGTGCCGTTCAAGATGGCATGGGTGGCGTTGCGTGAGGCGCTCACGGTGCGCGTTGCCGTCAGCGTGCGCGGGATCTCCCGCATCACCTGGTCCGGCGTGCTCAATTCTCGGATTTCCTTGACCCGAAGATCGTCTGTGGTGGTCAACACGGCTTTCTGCTCCTGTTTTTAGGGAGACCTGCCGGCTGATACAAAAAAGCCGCCAGGTCTGGCGGCTGTTCGGACTTGTTGCTGCAATCTTCAGATCGAGCGCAATCCTCCCGCCGCCAGCGAGCTCGTAAAGTACCAATAGGTGGCGGTCAGGTTGATCATGAGGCTCATATAGTCGATGCGGGGGTGTTTGTCACGTGGGGTATGCGGAGACAATTCGGGATGGGCCGAATCCCGCGATTTCGTCATCCCTGGGCGGAGCAGGAGCGAAGCTCCGTCGCGGAGACCCTGGGATCCATTCCGTGACCTGGGCCGTGGAGTGCGGCGGAGCAGAATTCTGGACCGTAGCAGCGCTCTGAAGTCGCGGCGTGGATCCTCGGGTCTGCGCTGCGTCGCTACGCTCCTTGCTCCGCCCGTGGATGACGAAGTGCCGGCGGTTCGCCAATCGCCAATACGTATAACGCGGAGCGGCTCATGCGGTCCAGGGATCGAAGAGTTCAAGCCCAAAGCCTTCGAAATCTTTCGTATTGCACGTTGCCAAGGTGAGCTCGTGCGCAATCGCAGTGGCTGCGATCAGGCCGTCCATCGACGACAGACCACGACCGCGGCGCTTCGCAAGACCCATCAGGTCGCCCCAGGCAAGGCAACCGCATCGTCCACCGGCAAAACCCGCTGTTCGAAGCGCTGGGGCAGGTCCCGGGCGAGCCATTCGGCCAGCGCCTCGCGTTTGCGGCCCTCATCCATCAGAGAGACGCCGCGCCGGATCTCGGCGATCGACACTACGCTGATGAAGGAGCGGTCCTCATCAAGCTCGTCCAGCCAGCCCAGGACACGTGCGACAGGCGCTGGCCTCGTCACCTCGGACAGGACATTCGTGTCGAGCAGCAGTCTCACCGCGGCAGGTCACGCGGTTCGTCGCGCTGACGTTCAAGGTCGAGATCGGCGCCGCGCAGCGGCGAGTCCAGCAGGAACTCGGCAAGCGTACCCTTGCGTGCGATCTTGCGCTGCCATTCCTCGGCCGAGACGACAACCACGCTTGGTTTGCCGTTCTTGGTGATCGTCTGCGGCGAGGACTGCGCGCGCTCGATGACCTCGGAGAGCCGGGCTTTTGCCCCGGCAACCGTCCAGTTGGTGCCTTTGGATGACGTTGGCATCGCATCCCTCGTGACTATCATGACTATCATGACTATCTGGGAATGGCGATGTTGCTGCAACAGGGTTTGAAGCTACTCCGGCGAGGTCCCCGCGACGTTCTGGTCATAGTCGACCAGCGAGCCGGTCATGACACCGGATTGCGGGCTGGCCATGTAGCTGATCAGCCGCGCCAGTTGGTCGGGCTTCACCAGTTGGCCCATGGGCTGGCCGGCCTCTGCCTTTGCCAGCCAATCGTCGGAGGCACCGTGCCATTTCTTCTGCACGATGTCCTCGCCCTCGGTGTCCATCCAGCCCGGCAGAACGGCGTTGCAGCGGATGCGGTTGGAGCGATAGGCGTTGGCGACGTTCTTGGTCAGTGTCGCCAGTGCACCCTTGCTCGATGAATAGGGCGCCAGGAAGGACTGGCCGCAATGCGCCGACATAGAGAGCACGTTGACGATCGAGCCCGGCGCCTTCTTGTCCAGCAGATGCGCCACCACGCCCTGCATCAGGAAGAACGGGCCGCGCACGTTGGTCTGGAAAATCTGGTCGAAGGTCTCTTCGGAGGTTTCGACCAGCGAACCGCGCGCGGACGTGGCGGCGGCGTTGACCAGCGCGTTGATGGTGTCGAAATGCGAGATCGCGGTTGCCACCGCGCGCTTGCAGTCCGCCACTTTCGAGACGTCGGCGCTGATGAAGATCGCATCGACGCCTGCCTTCTTGAAGTGGGCGACAGCCTTGTCGCCCTTCTCCTGCGAACGGCCGATGAGCGCCAGCGCCTTGCAGCCCTCGTCGGCCAGCGCTTCGGCGACGGCAAAGCCGATGCCTTGCGCGCCGCCGGTGACGATAGCGCGCGTGTTCGAATTGCGATCGGCGGATGTGCTCATCGCTCTGCTCCTGTGCCTTGGTTCCGGTTCTTACTTGTCGAGACGGACGGTCTTGCCTGATGTCGCCGACTTCAGCGCGGCATCGGCCAGCTTCAGCGCCACGAGGCCGTCGGCGCCGCTCGGCGATGCCTTCTTGCCCGAGGTTGCAGCAGTGATGAAAGCGGCAATCTCGATGGCGTAGGCGTCGAGATAGCGGGTCATGAAGAAGTCGTGCAGCGGCGGGCGCGTATAGCCCTTCTCATTGGCGACCTCGATCGACACCGGCCGCTGGTTCTCGGCGGCGACCATGCCCTTGGAGCCATGCACCTCGATGCGCTGGTCGTAGCCATAGGTGGCGCGGCGCGAATTGGAGATGACGGCCTGCTTGCCGGACGCGGTTTCGAGGATGACGCTGACCGAATCGAAATCGCCGGCCTCACCGATCTTCTTGTCGACCAGAACCGAGGCATGGGCGCTGACCGCGACCACCTCTTCGCCGAGCAGGAAGCGCGCCATGTCGAAATCGTGGATGGTCATGTCGCGAAAGATGCCGCCCGAGCGCTTGATGTAGTCGACCGGCGGCGCACCTGGATCGCGCGAAGTGATGGTGACCATCTCCACCTTGCCGATGGCGCCGTCGTCGATCGCCTTGCGTACGGCGGCGAAGTGCGGATCGAAGCGGCGGTTGAAACCGACCATCAGCGTCGCCTTGGCCTTGTCGACCACGGCCAGGCATTTCTCGACACGCTTGACGTTGAGATCGATAGGCTTCTCGCAGAAGATCGCCTTGCCGGCCTTGGCGAAACGCTCGATCAGATCGGCATGGGTGTCGGTCGGCGTGCAGATGACCACGGCGTCGATGTCCTTGGCCTTCTCGATCGCGTCGATGGTGCGCACTTCGGCGCCATAGGCGGTTGCCAACTCGGTCGCCGCCCTCTCAAAGGCATCGGCAACGGCCACCAGTCTGGCCTGCGGGTTGGAGCCGACGGCGCGGGCATGGACCTTGCCGATGCGGCCGGCACCGAGGAGGGCGAAACGAACAGTCATGGGGTATTTCCTCTAGGGGGATGGGTTCGAGAGAGTTGTGTCTCCACCTTCCTTTTGAGAAAGGTGGCAAGATAATTTTTCGAGCACGCCAGAAAACAGGATGACCATCCTGTTCAGGCCGCGAGTTCCGCCTCCCCGGTCTTGGCGCCGGTGATGTAGGAGACGATGTCGTTGCCGTCGGTGTTTTCCTTGCGCAGGTTGGCGACGATGCGGCCGCGCCGGAAGACGACGATGCGGTCGCACAGGTCGAACACCTGGCGCATGTTGTGGCTGATCAGGATCAGCGGCTCGCCATTGTCCTTCAGCGTGCGGATGATGTTCTCGACCTGCGCCGTCTCCTGCACGCCAAGGGCTGCCGTCGGCTCGTCCATGATGATCAGCTTGGAGGCGAAGGTCGCGGTCCGGGCGATCGCAACGCACTGGCGCTGGCCGCCCGACATGTGGCGAATGGTGTTGGACAAATTGGGGATTTTCACTGCCGTGCGGATCAGCGCCGCCTCGGTCGCCTTGCGCATGTATTTGCGGTCGAGGATCGAGAACGGCCCGAGATTGAAAAGCACCTTTTCGCGGCCGAGGAACAGGTTCGACGGCACGTCGAGATCGTCGGCCAGCGCCAGGTTCTGGAACACGGTCTCGATGCCCGCCGTGCGCGCTTCGATCGGCCCGGCAAAATTCACTTCCCTGCCGTCGAACCAGATCTGGCCACTGGTGCGTTGCTCGACGGCGGTGATCTGGCGCACGAAGGTCGATTTGCCGGCGCCATTGTCGCCCATGATGGCGACATGCTCGCCCTTGCGCAGCTCGAAATTCGCGCCTTCCAGCGCGTGCACGCCGCCATAACGCTTGGTCAGGTTTTCGGTCTTCAGGACGATGTCTGTCGTGGAGATATCTGGCATGGTCAAGCCCTCAATGCCCGCATGCGCTGGCGCCATTGGTCGAGAACGACCGCGCCGACGATGATCACGCCCTTGACCATCTCCTGATAGTAGGCGTCGAGGCGCAGGAAGGTGAAGCCGGAAATGATGACGCCGAAGATCAGCGAGCCGATCACGGTGCCGACGATCGAGCCGCGACCGCCCGACAAAGAGACGCCGCCGATGACCGCCATTGCGATGGCGTCTAGCTCGTACATGACGCCCATGCCGGACTGTGCCGTCAGGTTCTTGGAGGAGAGCACGACGGCGGCCAGCGCGGCTAGGATGCCGGCAATGACGTAGACGAGGATCTTGTGGTTGGCGATCTTGATGCCCGACATGCGCGCGGCATCCTCGTTGGAGCCGATGGCATAGCAATGCTTGCCGTAGCGTGTGTAGGTCATGATCAGCTGGAACAGCACCGCCAGCGACAGGAAGATGATGACCGGCATCAGGCCCTTGCCGATACCAGCGAAACTTTCGGTCGGAAACGAGATCGGCTGACCCTTGGACCACCATTTGGCAATGCCGCGCGCGGTCACCATCATGCCGAGCGTGGCAATGAACGGCGGAATGCGCGTGTATGCAATCAAGGAGCCGTTGACGAGACCGGCGAGCAGACCGCAGCCGATGGCGACTAGTACCGGCACGATGACCGGCAGGTCGGTCCAGCCTTGCGCCAGGAACATCGCCTTGGGGTTGGGGTTACCGTTGACCGTCGCCACCTGGGCAAAACTCATGGCGATCATGGCGGTGGCGCCGACGATCGAGCCCGAGGACAAGTCGATGCCGCCGCAAATGATCACCTGCGTGACGCCGATGGCGATGATGCCGACGATCGACACCTGCAGGATGATGATCTGCAGGCGGGCCTCATTGAAGATCCCGGCGACGTTGTCGCGCGTGTTGAACAGGAAGCTGTCGCCAAGAAAGATGCGGCCGATCATTTCGAAGATGACGACCAGAATGACCAGCGCCAGGAAGACGTTGAATTCGGCCGGCCATGTCCGCCTCTTCGCGTCATAGCTGACCCCGCCGACGCCATGAGATGTCTGTGACATGCCTTGTCCTCCGTGAGGCCGCATTTGCCCTTCCGCCCCTCAGGGCGGTGGGGAAAACGGGAGCGGCGCGGTTGCGCCGCTCTCTTGTTTGTTTGTCGCAATTCCGGACGGAAAACCGCTTCACACTTTTTCCTGGAATTGCTTACGCGTGAGTTGCCGGCTCAGTTCTTCTTCAGGAACTTGTCGATGTTGGCCGGCGTAACCAGCTGGAAGGGCACGTAGACCTTGTGCTCGACCTTCTCGCCCTTGGCGAGCTTCAGTGCCGCGTCGAGCGCGCCGGCGCCCTGGCCGGCCGCATCCTGGAACACGGTGGCATCGAGGTCGCCGGCCTGCATGGCGGCAAGCGCGTCCTGCGTGGCGTCGACACCGCCGACGACGACCGTCTTCATGTCGATGTTGGCGGCCTTCATCGCCTGGATGGCGCCGATGGCGCTTTCGTCATTGTTGGCGATGACGCCGTCGAACGGCTTGCCGGTTGACAGCCAGTTGGTCATCAGGTTCTGCGCTTCGTCGCGGTTCCAGTTCGAAGTCTGCTTGTCGATGATCTTGATGAAGCTGCACTCCGGCGTGGCGATCACCTCTTCGATGTCCTTGGTGCGCTGCACGGCGGCCTGGTTGGAAAGCTCGCCCATGATGACATAGACATTGGCTTCCTTCTTGCCGGCCTCGGTGAACAGGCGGCAGACTTCCTTGGTCTCGAGCGTGCCGGAATCGGCCTCGTTCGACGCGACGAAGGCCTGGTTGTCCGGCAGCGTGTCGACATTGACCGGCTGGCGGTTGACATAGACCAACGGGATCTTGGCGGCTGCGGCGGCGTCCGACATCGCCTGCGTGGCCGAGGTGTCGACCGGGTTGACGATGATGGCGTCGACGCCCGAGGCGGCGAAGTTCTTGATCTGGTCGAGCTGCTTGGCGACGTCGTTCTGCGCGTCCTCGACCTGCAATTCCACGCCGCTCATGCCCTTGGCCTGCTCGATCATGCCGTTGCGCAGCACGGTGAGGAAGTTGTCGTCGAACTTGGCCATCGACACGCCGACCTTGGCGGCAAAAGCGGACGAACTCATCAGCGCCGCAAAGGCGACGCCCAAAATTAGTTTCTTCATTGTGTTTCTCCTCCACATTGGTGTCCGGCTGCACCGATCTCCCCGGAATCCTCGATCGCCCGAGGAATCTCTCCCGAATGGCTTCTATTCCGGATGGCGGTTCCCAAGGGATGGAACGCCAGGCTCCCAGTTTGAAACAGATGTTCCGGAACGAAAGAACCAAAATACCAATCTGATGAAATATTTATTCCATTTTTTCGCGAGACGTCAAGAGCGATTCCTAAGTCGGAAAGCGGATTTTCGGTCGCCGCGCCGCAATTTCACGTCGAATCAAGGCCGACAGCGGCACAGGCCGAGTCTGAAGGCAGACTCTGATAGATTCTATCATCGCCGGAGAGCGCGCGCCTAACGGGTCGGCGCGGCAACGCGTTAGATATTTTCCGGCAGATAGATGTCGAAGGGCAGAAAGGTCTGGCCCGGCGCGTTGGCGGCGCCGGCCTCGATGGAATGCGCCATCAGGTCGACAAGCTCGCGGCACAAGGCGGCGAGCGGCGTCGAGATCACCATTGTCAGGATGTTGTCGGCGAGTGCCGCGCGCGATTCGGCGTTGATCTCGTTGCAGACGACCACCGGCATGTTTGCGGGCTTCGCTGCGCGCAGCGCCGAGACCGCGCCTTCCATGCCGCCGCCGGCGACATAGCAGCCGGCAAGATCCGGATACCGCACCAGGAGATCGATCATCGCATCGTGGGTGACCTGGTTGGCTTCCAGATTGACCAGCGTTTCCATCACCGTGAAGTCCGGCGCATGTTCGCGGAAGAAGGAGCGAAATCCGATCTCGCGCAGTTCATGGCCGTGGAAGCGATGACTGCCGACGAAAAGGGCGACCTTGCCGGGGTTCTTTGCCGCCCTGGCGATCATCCAGGCCGCGGTGCGACCGACCTTGCGATTGTCGAGGCCGACATATCCCTCACGGATGCCAGCGGCAAAGTCGGACAGCAGCGAGAAGACAGGTTGCCCCCTCGCTTTCAGCGACTCCACGACCGCCGTCAGCGTCGGATGGTCCGGACCGACAACGGCGATTGCTCTGGATTTCGCTGCCAGCTTGCGCATCTGGGCGGCGATCTCGTCGGCGGCTAGCGAGCTGGCGAAATCGATGGTGGCGACGCCGCGGAAGCGCTGCGATTGCGAGACCGCCATTTCTAGCTCCCTCGCGAAATCGCCGTAAAAAACATCATTGCCCCGCAGCAGCAGAAAGCCGAGGCGGTATTCCGGCAATTCCTGGCGCATGCGCCGCTTGATCAGCCCGGCGGCGTGGTAGCCGATGCCGGTCGCCGCCTCATAGACGCGGCGCGCGGTTTCCTCGCGCACCGGCAGCCGGTTGTTCAGCACCCTGTCGACAGTGGCGACGCTAACGCCGGAGATGCGCGCCAGATCGGTGATGGTTGGCCGTTTTGCCATGACTGTCCCGCATGAGTGCCTGCAACTGCTTACATCGTTCTGATGGAAAATGATAGAAACTATCTTTGTGATATTGAGACTATCACCGCATGGCGCTATTTTGCGCTCGGACACAGGCGCCTGTAATGGACATATCCGTCCTGACGGATGCTGTGGCCGACGGAGGCAGCCCCTATGGAAGCGACACTATCCACACCACCGTCCCGGCGCGACTACAGCCTGATCGGCCGCGACGCCAAGCTCGCCGTCGAGACCGGCCTGTCGGCGGCCGAGTGGTATCACACCGATATTCCGCGCAAGCAGATGAAGGAGCTGATGCAGCGCTCCGATGGGCCGGCGATCCGCGACACCACGATCTGGCTCGCCGCGCTGATCCTGAGTGCCGCCGGCGGCGCCTGGTTCTGGGGCAGCTGGTGGTGCGTGCCGTTCTTCTTCGTCTATGGCGTGCTCTACGGCTCCTCCACCGACTCACGCTGGCACGAATGCGGCCACGGCACCGCCTTCCGCACCCAGTGGATGAACGACGCGGTTTACCAGATCGCCTGCTTCATGATCATGCGCAATCCGGTGACCTGGCGCTGGAGCCACACCCGCCACCACACCGACACCATCATCGTCGGCCGCGACCCGGAAATCTCGGTGATGCGCCCGCCGGACCTGTTGCGCGTCGCGCTTGCTTTCGTCGGCGTGATCGACGCCTGGAAGGCGATGTCGGACATGCTGCGCAACGCCGCCGGCAATATCAGCGCGGCGGAAAAGACTTTTATCCCCGAACAGGAGCAGCCTAAAGCCATTCGCATCGCCCGAATCTGGACGGCCATCTATGCCGTCACCATCGCGATCGCACTGTATTTCGGCTCATGGCTGCCGCTGATGCTGGTCGGGCTGCCCCGGCTCTACGGCGCCTGGCATCATGTCATGGTCGGCCTGCTGCAGCATGGCGGGCTCGCCGAAAATGTCGTCGACCACCGGCTGAACAGCCGCACCGTCTACATGAACCCGGTCAGCCGCTTCATCTACTGGAACATGAACTATCACGTCGAACACCACATGTTCCCGATGGTGCCCTATCATGCGCTGCCCAAACTGCATGCGCTGATCAAGCACGATCTGCCGGCGCCGACGCCGTCGATCCTGGCCGGCTACCGCGAGATGATCCCGGCCTTTTTGCGCCAGCTGCGCAACGAGGACTATTTCCTCAAGCGCGAATTGCCGCCGACGGCGCGGCCGTACCGCGAGGAATTCCACAACGACGCCGTCGCCGCCGCGGCGGAATGATCGCGCGATTAAGCTTTTGTTTTGACGCAACTCCGAACGGAAAACCGCAACGCACTTTTCCTGGAATTGCTTTTGGGAGGAACACATGAGCGACTGGATCGAAGCCTGCGCCGCCGGCGACATCGACGAAGAAGATGTGATGCGCTTCGATCATGGCGGCCGCACCTTCGCCATCTATCGCAGCCCCGATGACGACTACTTCGCCACCGATGGCCTGTGCACGCACGAAAAGGTGCATCTGGCCGACGGGCTGGTGATGGATGACATCATCGAGTGCCCCAAGCACAATGGCCGCTTCAATTACAAGACGGGGGCGGCACGCGGCGCGCCGGTTTGCGTCAATCTCGCCACGTATCCGGTAAAGGTCGAGGCCGGCAAAGTGCTGATCCAGATCGGGTAGGACCATGCAGGCGGGAATGGTCATCATTGGCGCCGGCGAGTGCGGCGGGCGGGCAGCCCTTGCTCTGCGCGAGCTGGGCTATGACGGGCCGGTGACGCTGGTGGGTGACGAACCCCATCTGCCCTATGAGCGGCCGCCCCTATCCAAGGACGCAATGACGAGCGACGCGGCCGAGATCAAGACGATCGCCAGCGACGAAATTCTGGCCGAGAAATCGATCCGGCATATCCATTCCGTTCAAGCGGTGGCGATCGACCGCCCGGCGCATATGGTGCGGCTGTCGGACGGTTCGGCCCTGCCCTACGACAAGCTGTTGCTGGCGACCGGCTCGACACCGCGCAAGCTGCCGATGCCGGGATTGGGGTCGCGCTGCGTCTACCTCCGCACCTTTGCCGACGCGCTGGCCATTCGCGCCCACCTCAGCCCGGCAAACCGCATCGCCATCATTGGTGGTGGCTTTATCGGCCTGGAGCTCGCCGCTTCGGCGCGCAAGCTCGGGGCCAGCGTCACGGTCATTGAGGCGCAGCCGCGCATCCTCATGCGCGGGGTGCCGGCGGAGATCGCTGAAATCATCCATCAGGCGCATGAGGCCGAAGGCGTGACCGTGCTCACCGGTCAGGGCATCGCTGATATCGCCGACGACGGCGCTGAGGTGCACATCATGCTCGCCGATGGGCAGGACATCGTCGCCGATCTCGCCGTCATCGGCATCGGCGCCGTGCCGGTGACCGGGCTTGCCGCGGAAGCGGGCCTGACCGTCGATAACGGCATCGCCGTCAATGGCGAACTCCAAACAATCGATCCCGACATCTTCGCCGCCGGCGATTGCTGCTCGTTTCCGCTCGCTGTCTATGCTGGCCGGCGGGTAAGGCTGGAAGCCTGGCGCAATGCGCAGGAACAGGGTGCGCTGGCCGCGAAGAACATGCTGGGCGCCCGCGAGGCGCATGCCGCGGTGCCATGGTTCTGGTCGGATCAGCATGGTTTGTCGCTGCAGATCGCCGGCCTTCCCGACGAGGGCAAAAGCACGGTCCGCCGCGATCTCGGCGACGGTGCTTTTATTCTGTTTCATCTGGCCGAGGATGGCACGCTGGTGGCGGCGAGCGGCATCGGTACGGGCAATGCCGTGGCGCGCGACATCAGGCTGGCCGAGATGCTGATCGCGAAACGGGCACAGCCGGCGCCGGAGGCGCTGGGATCGCAGGCGGTCAAATTGAAGTCGCTGCTGGCGGCGTGAACCCACCCTCCCCTTGTGGGGGTCCGAAGGACGGGCGAGACCCGTGGCTCGCCTCGGCAAGTCGCTGCGAAGCAGCGAGGTGGGGGCGGCGCAGACCCCCACCCGGACCTTCGGTCCGACCTCCCCACAAGGGGGAGGTAGGGGCCTTGAGCTTCAAACCACCTAAAACAGCGCCTTCAGCTCGTCCAGCTTGTCGTTGACCAGCCAGCCGTAATAATTCTCCTCGGGCAGTTTGACCGCCTCACCCGCCGCGCGGCGCTTGTCGTTCTCGGCCTTCAGCGCATAGGCGCGCTGCTCGGGATTGCCGACATTGTAGAGCGTGGCGGTCAGCCCCGGATTGCCTGAGATGTCGAAGCCGGCAATGTTTTTGTAGGCGTCGATCGACTTCCTGATCGTCGCTGCGACGTAGGGCAATGTCAGATCCGGATCCATGATGGTCTTGTAGACCCCATTGGGATCGGCGACATCGAGCTCGGGCAGCCCCGACACCTTGTGCACGAGATCGCTCATCTGCAGCGCGGTCAGCGGGTTGAGCTGGCCGAGGCCAAAGGTCTGGCCGGCATAATAGGGCTGGAAGAAGGTGGCGCCGAAACGGTCGTTGGGAAAGCTGGTGCCGCCGACGGTCTTGCCGCGGAAGGAGCGGTTCCACACCTGCTCGCGGCATTCCCACAGGTCGTAGCTGTCCGACATCGTGCACTTCTTGAATTCCGGCCGCTGCACGAAATCGGTGATGTCCTCGCCGTCATAGGCGAAGGACAGCTTGCTGGAGAGGTAGGAGATCGCCTTGACGTAGTAGGTCTGCAGCCGGTCGTAGGCATCGACATTGTAGGTGTGCTCGCCGACGATGGCGCCGACGATGTGCAAGGGGTTGATGCCGTAAGCGGCAGCCGCCTTCCTGATCTTGGCGCGCAATTCGGCGTCGTTCTGCAACAGAGCGTAGATCTTGCGGTATTTGGCCTGGAAGGTGGTGTTGGTGGCCTGGGTGCGGCGGCTGGAGGCGCCCGGTATGTCAGGCTGCACGACATTGCGGTTGCCCGCCGGCACCAATGTCGCCGCGTCAGCCGCGAACAGCGTCGCCGCCAGCGTCAAGCCGAGAATGAGCAGGATCAGTTTTTTCATGCGCCGCCGCCTAGAGAATTGCCGCGCAAATTAGGTAAAGCTCCCGGTCGAGTCGAGAGCGCCCTTGCAGCCAGCAAGACGAAAGGTGGCCGCATGATACCATCCGGCCACACACGATGATGTTTGCCGGAAACTGTTGCCTAAGCATCGGCCCAAAAATCGAAACCGATTTTTGGAAAGTCCGATGCGTCGATTCAATACTGTTAGAGCGACCTTTGCGCGTCCAAAGGACGCGCGGCGCTCTAATACCGGCGCCGGATGAACCGGCGCCCTCGTTTAAAGGATGAATCGCGACAAATCTGTGTTTCGCGAGAGGTCGCCGACATGCTTTTCCACATAGGCGGCATCGATGGCGACGCTGGTGCCGTTGCGGTCGGGCGCGTCGTAGGAGATCTCGTCCAGCACGCGCTCCATCACCGTCTGCAGGCGTCTCGCTCCGATGTTTTCGACGCTAGCGTTGAGGTCGACAGCGATGCCGGCCAGCGAATCGATGGCATCGTCGGTGAAGGTGAGGTCGACGCCTTCGGTCTTCATCAGCGCGATATACTGCTTGATGAGGCTGGCCTCGGTCTCGGTGAGGATGCGAATGAAATCGTCCTTCTCCAGCGCCCGCAACTCGACACGGATCGGCAGGCGGCCCTGCAATTCCGGCAACAGGTCGGACGGCTTGGAGACATGGAAGGCGCCCGAGGCGATGAACAGTATGTGGTCGGTCTTCAACGGTCCGTATTTGGTCGCAACCGTCGTGCCTTCGATCAGCGGCAGCAGGTCGCGCTGCACGCCTTCGCGCGAGACGCCGGCGCCCATGCCACCTTCGCGCGAGGCGATCTTGTCGATCTCGTCGAGGAAGACGATGCCGTCATTTTCGGTCGCATCCAGCGCCCGGCGCACGACTTCGTCCTGGTCGAGCAGCTTGTCGGACTCGTCGTTGACCAGCAGCGCGTAGGATTCCTTGACCGTCGTCTTGCGCGCCTTGGTCTTCTTGCCACCCATCGCCTTCGACAGCATGTCGTTGATGTTGAGCACGCCGATATTGGCGCCCGGCATGCCGGGGATCTCGAAGCCGGGCATGCCGCCGGTGCCGGCGTCGGCAACCTCGATCTCGATCTCCTTGTCATCGAGCTCGCCGTCGCGCAGCTTCTTGCGGAAGCTATCGCGGGTCGCCGGGCTCGCCGTCTTGCCGACCAGGGCTTCCAGCACGCGCTCCTCGGCATTGAGGTGCGCGCGCGCCTTCACGTCCTCGCGCATCTTCTCGCGCACCAGGCCGATGGCGATCTCGACCAGATCGCGGATGATCTGCTCGACATCGCGGCCGACATAGCCGACTTCGGTGAACTTGGTGGCCTCGACCTTGACGAAAGGCGCACCGGCGAGTCGCGCCAGGCGGCGCGAGATCTCGGTCTTGCCGACGCCGGTCGGGCCGATCATCAGGATGTTCTTCGGCATCACCTCTTCGCGCATCTGGCCTTCCAACTGCTGGCGGCGCCAGCGGTTGCGCAAGGCAATGGCCACGGCGCGCTTGGCGTCCTTCTGGCCGATGATGAAGCGGTCGAGTTCCGAAACGATTTCACGGGGAGAGAAGGTGGTCATATCACTAGATTCCACTTTGCCACTGCTTGATGGACTCGAACGGATGCAGCAGCATGATCACGTTGAGCGTCAGATTGTCCCGGATGAGGTAGCCGACACCCAGTTCGAAGATGAGGGCGAGGCCGACGATGCTCCATATAGGTAGCTTTCGCGCCATCACAAATCCCAGCACCATGGCCAGTGTGTCGGACACCGAATTGATGATCGAGTCGCCATAGTAATCCAGCGAAATGGTACCGGCGCGGTAGCGCTCGATGATGAACGGGCTGTTTTCCAGGAGTTCCCAGCCGCCCTCGATGACGACGGCGAAAGCCAGGCGCAGACCGATTGGCGAGCGCGGGAACAGGAACCAGGCCAAGGCGTAGAACAGGAAGCCGTGGATGATGTGCGAGAACGTGTACCAGTCGGAAATATGCTGGGAATTCTCCGAACTGTTCACCACACCGTGCCAGAGTTTGACGTAACCGCAGGTGCAGATCGGCGTGCGGCCCATGCCGTAAAGCGCGCCGGCCTGGAAGATGAGCAGAGCGAGCACGAGCAGAAGCCCCATCCGCCAGCTGTCTTCGTAGGCCGAGTAATTTTTGGCAGTTCCCGGTGTCGCCATCAACTCATTCCCCTTCTTCCGCGTCGCCGTCTTCGGCATCGGCAGCCATCAGCACGACGTCCCCATATCTAGAGTGCCTGCGATCGATAGCCCTGAAGCCCGCTTTTTCATAGGCGCGGATGGCGCGGCCATTGTCGGGATGCGGATCGATGATGATGCGCGGCGCGCCTTCATCGAACAGTTGCTCGACGAATTGCCTGACGATCGCCGAGCCATGACCTTTGCCAACCAGGTCCGGCACGCCGATCGACAGGTCGATGCCGAGCGTGCCCAACGGCTGGTCGGCATAGGGATGGCCATCTTCCAGATGCGGATCGTAGCTCTGCAGATAGGCGATCGGCCTGCCGTCGAACTCGACGATCAGCGGCTCTACAGAAATTGAGTCAATGTGCTCCCGGATTTCGGCGATTTCCGTCTCAGGATCGTCCCACCATCCGGCGACATGCGGCTCGGCCAGCCAGCCGGCGATCATCGGCAGGTCTTTTTCGGTAACCGGTCGAAAATCATAGAGCACCGGCGGGTTAGCCGGCATCGAGCGTTTCGACAACAAAGTTGTTGTTGGTATAGACGCAAATGTCGGAGGCGATCTGCATCGCCTTGCGGGCGATCTCCTCGGCATCCTTGTCGCTGTCCATCAGCGCGCGGGCAGCGGCCAGCGCATAGTTGCCGCCGGAACCGATGGCCATGACGCCGAATTCGGGCTCTAGCACGTCGCCGGTGCCGGTGAGCGCCAGCGAAACCGACTTGTCGGCCACCAGCATCATCGCTTCCAGCCGGCGCAGATAACGGTCGGTGCGCCAGTCCTTGGCGAGCTCGACGCAGGCGCGCGTCAACTGGTCCGGATATTGTTCGAGCTTGGCTTCCAGCCGCTCCAGAAGGGTGAAAGCGTCCGCTGTGGCGCCGGCGAAACCGGCAATGACATTGCCGCCCTTGCCGATGCGGCGCACCTTTTTGGCGTTGCCTTTCATGATGGTCTGGCCAAGGCTGACCTGGCCGTCGCCGGCGATCACCACCTTGTTACCCTTACGCACCGTCACGATGGTCGTGGCGTGCATGCTCAGTTCATTGGACATCTGCTGCTCCGATTCGCGCGATCCCGATAAGGCGATTGGCGCGGGATTTCGATCGGCCATATGTATGCATGGGGCTAACGATTGCAAACCGCCTCCGCCATGGGCCGATAGCGGTCCGCATCGCAACTGGCCATCGCAGGATCATGCTGCTAGAAGGCTTTCGTTTTCAAGCAAATGAGCGCCTGGAGGCATTGTCTTTTCGTTTCGCCCCGGTCAGTTGCCAAAAGTGTCGTATGCCCAAAGACAAGGACAAGGTCATGGCGTCCCGTACCGCCGAAGTCAGCCGCAAGACCAAGGAAACCGAGATCAGCGTCTCGGTCCACGTCGACGGCACCGGAAAATCCGAGATGTCGAGCGGCGTCGGCTTCTTCGACCATATGCTGGACCAGCTCTCGCGCCACTCGCTGATCGACATCACGGTGAAGGCCAAGGGCGACCTGCACATTGACGACCACCACACGGTCGAGGACACCGGCATTGCGATCGGCCAGGCGCTGGCCAAGGCGCTGGGCGAGCGGCGCGGCATCATGCGCTATGCCTCTGTCGACCTTGCCATGGACGAGACGCTGACGCGGGCCGCGATCGACGTGTCGGGCCGTCCGTTCCTGGTCTGGAATGTCGCCTTCTCTTCGCCGAAGATCGGCACGTTCGACACCGAACTGGTGCGTGAATTCTTCCAGGCGCTGGCGCAGAATGCCGGTATCACGCTGCATGTCACCAACCATTATGGCGCCAACAATCACCATATTGCTGAGACCTGCTTCAAGGCGGTGGCGCGCGCGCTGCGTTTCGCACTGGAGCGCGACCCGCGCCAGCCCGATGCAGTTCCCTCCACCAAGGGATCTCTGAAAGGGTAGGCTGATGGCCATCTATGTCGTGATGGAACCGCCAGGCCGCACCGAGGCGGCCGACGCACCCATTTTTGTCCGCGACGGTTTTTCCTGGCTGGCTTTCCTGGTGGCGCCGCTGTGGCTCGCCTGGCACAGGCTGTGGATCGAGGCGGCGCTCGCCTTCGTCGCCATGGGGCTCATCTCGGTGCTCGGCCAATGGCTGGGACTGGACTGGGCCGGCTCCGCACTGTCTTTACTGGTCTCGCTCTATATAGGGCTGGAAGGCCAAGGGCTGCGGATCACAGCGCTGCGCCGCCGCGGCTGGCATGAATGGGGCGTCGTCGAAGCCGACAATCCTGACGATGCCGACATCCGCCAGACACTGGACGCCGAGGCGCTTGCCGACGAGCCGGCGCCGCTGCCGCGCATCGTGCCGGACGCCAGCCTGGCCCGGCCGACGCAGACCGGGCTGACGCTGGGCCTGAGCCATACGCCGGGAAAAGCCTGAGATGCGGGTTGCCATCATCGATTACGGGTCGGGCAATCTGCGCTCGGCCACCAAGGCCTTCGAGCGCGCCGCGCATGAAGCCGGCATTGCCGCTGCCATTGAGCTGACCGCCGACGCCGAGCGGGTGCGCAGCGCCGACCGAATCGTTTTGCCCGGCGTCGGCGCCTATGCCGATTGCGCGGCGGGCCTGCGCGGCGTCGCCGGCATGTGGGAAGCGGTGGAAGAGGTAGCGATCGCCAAGGCGCGGCCGTTCCTCGGCATCTGCGTCGGCATGCAGCTGATGTCGCAGCGCGGCCTGGAAAAGACCGTGACCAAGGGCTTCGGCTGGATTGCCGGCGACGTCAAGGAGATCACGCCCGCCGATCCGGCGCTGAAGATCCCGCAAATCGGCTGGAACACCATCGATCTGGAGCGCAAGCACCCGCTGTTTTCGGGTATTGCGACCGGGCCTAAGGGTCTGCACGCCTATTTCGTTCATTCCTACCATCTCGACGCGACAAGGCCGGACGAAGTGCTGGCCGTCGCCGATTATGGCGGCCCGGTAACGGCGGCGGTCGCGCGCGGTAACCTTGCCGGCACGCAATTCCATCCGGAAAAGAGCCAGGCGCTCGGCCTGGCACTGATCACCAACTTCCTGCGCTGGAGGCCTTGAGATGAGCAAGAAGGGCTACTGGATGGCGATGGTCGATGTGACCGATCCGGAAAACTATCCGAAATACATCGCCGCCAACAAAGCGGCGTTCGACAAATACGGCGCGAAATTCCTGACGCGAGGCGGTCAGTCGTCAAGCCCGGAAGGGCCGTCCGGCAATCGCCATGTGATCGTCGAGTTCGAAAGCTACGAGGTCGCGCTGGCTTGCTTCCATTCCCCCGAATACCAGGCAGCGCTGAAATTCCGGCGCGCTTATTCGACCTCGCATTTCGTCATTGTGGAAGGGGTCTGAACGGTGATCCTGTTTCCGGCCATCGACCTCAAGGACGGCAAGTGCGTGCGGCTGAAGCACGGCGATATGGCGACCGCGACCATCTACAATGACGACCCTGCGGCCCAGGCCAAGGCCTTCGAAGAGCAAGGGTTTGAATGGCTGCATGTCGTCGACCTCAACGGCGCCTTCAAGGGCCAGAGCGTCAACAGCGCGGCGGTCGGCGCCATCCTCAAGGCGACGAAAAACCCGGTGCAGCTCGGCGGCGGCATCCGCACGCTGGCGCAGATCGAGGACTGGCTCGACCGCGGGCTGGCCCGCGTCATCCTCGGCACGGTGGCGGTGCGCGATCCCGACCTGGTCCGGGAAGCCTGCAAGGAATTTCCTGGAAAGATCGCCGTGGGCATCGACGCCAAGGGCGGCAAGGTGGCGGTCGAAGGCTGGGCCGAGGCCTCCAGCCTCGGCGTCATCGAACTGGCGCGGAAATTCGAAGGCGCCGGCGTTGCCGCCATCATCTACACCGATATCGACCGCGACGGCGTTCTGACCGGCATCAACTGGGATGCCACGATAGATCTCGCCGACGCGGTCTCGATCCCGGTCATCGCCTCGGGCGGGCTGGCTTCGATCGCCGACATCGTGCGCATGACCATGCCCGACGCGAAGAAACTGGAAGGCGCCATCTCCGGTCGCGCGCTCTATGACGGGCGCATCGATCCGGCCGAGGCGCTGGCGGTGCTGCAGGGCAAGGCGATGGAGACCCGGCCGTGAAAATCTCCATCATCCTGGCCTCCTATGACAGCGGCCACTATCACGGCGGCATGGGCCGAGGCCCGGATGCACTCATCGCCGGCGGGCTTGTCGACGCGCTGACGCTCTCCGGGCATGACGTCGTCGTCACCGATATCGGCAGGGTTGGCGACGAACAGCAGCGCGAGATCGCCACCGGCTTTGCCGTGTGCGGTGCCGTCTCCGGCGAGGTCCGCATCGCCATAGACCGCGGCCGGTTTCCCATCGTGCTGGCCGGCAATTGCCTGACATCGGCCGGTGCGGTTGCCGGCGAGGATGCCGATGCGATCATCTGGGCCGACCAGCATGGCGATCTCAACACGCCGGAGACGTCCATCTTCGGCTTTCTCGACGGCATGGCGCTGGCCACGGTTCTCGGCCTGTGCTGGAAGCCGATGGCCTCGGCCATCCCCGGCTTCAGGCCGATCGATCCGGCGCGCTGCGTGCTGGTCAACGCGCGCGATCTCGATCCGGCCGAAACGGAGCTGTTGAAGACGTTGCCGGTCATCCGCACCGAATGCCCGGACTGGGCGACGGCGAGCGGCAGGCTGAAGGCGCCGGATGCGAAGCGGGTGCACCTGCATCTCGATCTCGACGTGCACGACCCCGGGGCGCTGCAGGTCAACCGCTACACCACGCCCGGCGGCCCGGAGCCGAAACAGCTGCGCCAGGCTGTCTGCGGCATGGCCGGCCTGCTGCCGATTTCCGGCATCACCATTTCCGCCTACGATCCGGCGTTCGATGCGCAGGCCGAGGTTCCGCCGCTGGTCGGCGAACTGCTAAGCGAGTTGCTGGCGACGATGGAGAAGGGCTGATGCTGAAGGCCCGAATCATCCCTTGCCTCGACGTCAAGAACGGCCGTGTCGTCAAGGGCGTCAATTTCGTCGACCTCATCGATGCCGGTGATCCGGTCGAGGCGGCCAAAGCCTATGACGCGGCCGGCGCAGACGAGCTTTGCTTTCTCGATATCACCGCGTCGTCCGACAACCGTGAAACCATCTTCGACGTCGTCGCCCGCACCGCCGAACAATGCTTCATGCCGCTGACCGTCGGCGGCGGCGTGCGCCAGGTCGCCGATATCCGTAAACTGTTGCTGGCCGGCGCCGACAAGGTGTCGATCAACACTGCGGCGGTGAAGAACCCCGATTTCGTCGCCGAAGCCGCCGACAAGTTCGGCAACCAGTGTATTGTCGTGGCCATCGACGCTAAGAAGGTGTCGGCGCCGAAAGAGCCCGGCCGCTGGGAGATCTTCACCCACGGTGGCCGCGAAAAGACCGGCATCGATGCGGTCGAGTTCGCGCGAAAAATGGTCGATCGCGGCGCTGGCGAGATCCTGCTGACCTCAATGGACCGCGACGGCACCAAGGCCGGTTACGACATTGCGCTGACCCGCGCGATAGCGGATGCGGTGCGCGCGCCGGTGATCGCGTCGGGCGGCGTCGGCACGCTCGATCATCTGGTCGAGGGCATTCGCGACGGCCATGCCGGCGCCGTGCTCGCCGCCTCGATCTTCCATTTCGGCACTTACACGATTGCGGAAGCCAAGGCGCATATGGCCGCGGCCGGGCTACCGATGCGGCTGGACTACCCGGTTCAATCCACTCCACAAAGGCAGTAGGCTGCGCCATGGCTGAATTTTCGCTGTCCGATCTGGAAACAATCATTGGCGAACGCGCCCGTTCCGGCGACCCGGACTCGTGGACGGCAAAACTGTTCGCCAAAGGCATCGACAAGGCGGCGCAGAAGCTTGGTGAAGAGGCAGTCGAGACCGTCATTGCCGCCGTCAAGGGCGACGAGAAAGCCCTCGTTTCCGAAAGTGCCGATCTCATATATCATTGGCTCGTCGTGCTTGGCATGGCCGGCGTTTCGCTGGGCGAGGTGCTGAAGGAGCTTGAGGGCCGCACCGGCCGTTCGGGCGTCACTGAAAAGGCATCCCGGCCTAAAGGCTGACCGCTAGAGCCGGATGATTTCGGGCCGAGGCCTTAAATCTGAATCCGTCTCTCAATTGATAGAGGGAGCATGATGTCGCCCGAAAACCGCTTCACACTTTTCGGCCTCATGCTCTAGAGGGCAGGAAACTCGATGGACCAGCTCGCTCCGACCGAGAAATATTCCCCCTATCGTTTCTTCTCGGCCGAGCAATGGTCGAACTTCCGCGCCGACACGCCGATGACGCTGGGCGAAGACGAGATCAACCGTCTGCGCTCGTTGAACGATCCGGTCGACCTGGAAGAAGTCAAGCGCATCTATCTGTCGCTCTCGCGGCTGCTTTCGGCGCATGTCGAGGCCAGCCAGCTGCTGTTTCGCCAGCGCCAGGCCTTCTTCAACGCGCTGGATGTGGTCAAGACACCGTTCATCATCGGCATTGCCGGTTCGGTTGCGGTCGGCAAATCGACCACGGCGCGCGTGCTGAAGGAGCTTCTGGCGCGCTGGCCGTCGAGCCCCAAGGTCGATCTCATCACTACCGACGGGTTCCTGCTGCCCAACAAGGTGTTGCGACGCGACAATCTGATGGAGCGCAAGGGCTTTCCCGACAGCTACGATGTCGGTGCGCTGCTGCGTTTCCTCTCGGGCATCAAGTCGGCCCAGCGCAATGTCCGCGCGCCCGTCTATTCGCATTTGACCTATGACGTCATCCCCGGCGAGTTCGTCACCATCGACCGGCCCGACATTCTGATCTTCGAAGGCATCAACGTTCTGCAACCCGGCAAATTGCCGAAGGACGGCAAGATAGTGCCGTTCCTGTCGGATTTCTTCGATTTCGCCATTTATATCGACGCCGACGAAAAGCTGATCCACCAATGGTACATCGCCCGCTTCATGCGCCTGCGCGAGACGGCCTTCCGCAATCCGGACTCCTTCTTCCACCGCTATTCGCAGCTTTCGGAAGACGCCGCGCGTGCCATTGCGGAAGGCTTGTGGGCCAACATCAACCTGAAAAACCTGCGCGAGAACATCGTGCCGACACGAGCGCGCGCCGACCTCATCCTGCGCAAGGGCGCCAATCATCTGGTCGAGGAAGTGGCGCTCAGGAAACTGTGACGGCCGCCTCCGGGCGGCTGCCGCCAGCCGCCGATTGCCGGGCCGGGCCTGGCATCAGGATTTCGCCGTCGGGTACCAGCTTGCGGACGGCCGCACATAGGGCGATCGTGAGCGCGACCGCCGCATAACCATCGATCGCATAGTGCCAACCAAGATAGACCGAACTCGCGACTATGAAGGCGACATACAGAAATGCGATGGCGCCCAACCGCTGGTCGTACTCCCAGGTATACACCGCATTCAGGGTGATCAAGGCGACATGAACGCTTGGAAATGCCGATATTCCCGACGCGAGTCCAGTCACACCCTCGGTCTGGAGCGTCCACAGATACTGCTGGTACACGGCGGCGGAACTCGCCGACGGGCTTTGCGCAAGAAACGAAAGCTGTTCACCGAAGCGTGGCACATCGCCGGTGACATAGCCGTAGAACGCCGGTCCGGCCGACATGAACAGCCCGGCCAGGATGTTTCCGACGACTACCCACACCACCATGAAGGACAGCACATAGCGTCTCTTCAGATGCGTGGTGCGTGGTGACGTGACCATGAAAAACAGCATGCTGTAGCAAATGATGAACCACAGCATGTCGTAGTTCCATCCGACGGATTCCCGTACCCAGTCATGCTTGCCGATAACGTAGAGCCATCGCCACGGATCAGTGCCGAAATGCAGATAGGCATCGATATCTGCCAAGGCGCGATCATAGGGGAAACCTTTCCACAGGACGGACATGCCGTTCTTGACCGAGGTGAAGGTGCTTTGGAAAATCATGATGCCCATCAACAGACATATGCCGGAAAAGAGAACCGCCATCCGCTCGGCTGAGAACATCTTGCCCGCAGCAAATTTCCGCCGACGCTCAAATCGATGCAAAAGCCAGCCGGTTTCCAGGAGAAGCGATACCGCCGGCAGCACGAAACCGAAAACCATAAGCCATATCGGCACGTAGGTCTGGTATGCGGTGCGATGGAGCGCGCCGACCCAAGCCAGAAACCCCAGCCCCGTTGCAGTGTAGATGCCAATGAACAGGTAGAGCGATGCATCCGAGCGGGCGATCGAAACCGTGCGCCATGCGGCATTTCGAATGTAGCGCCAAATCACTTCGGATTCGATTTCGAGCATGGTATCCACACCGGGAATGATGACGTTTTGGCGCAGACTAGCGGCCGAAACCTTAAATTCCGTTAGGGACTTTTATTCGCAAGGTCAGTGGTTCAGTAAGTGCAAGAATGCACTCTCACCTCTTCAAGGCAAGGTCACCCGCCGCAGCGTCAGATTGATCCGGCCGCCTTTTTTCAGCAGCGCCGAGGTCGACGGATAGATGCGGTCGACGCCGTGGAAGCAGAGCCGGCCTTCGCCGCCGAGCACGACGACGTCGCCGCTTTTCAGGCGGAACGATTTGGTACCGCCGTCGCGTGTGGCCCCCCTGCCCGTCACTTGGCCGACCCGGAACAGGCAATCGTCGCCAAGTGACACCGAGACCACTGGGGCCGAGAAATCGGCTTCGTCGCGATCCTGGTGCAGACCCATTTTGGCGTCCTGCGTATAGAAATTGACCAGGCAGGCCTCCGGCGGATTCGGATAGGCGGCGACCTCCCGCCACAATTGCAGCAGCGCGTCCGGGATCGGCGGCCATGGCTCTCCGGTGAGTGGGTGCGTTGGCTGGTAGCGATAGCCCAGCTCCTTGTCGGTGACCCAGCCGAGCGTGCCGCAATTGGTCATGCGCACGCTCATCTCCTTGCCGGTCCGCGGCATCGCCGGCACGTACAGCGGCGCCCGCTGTACAATTGTCCTCACCTCTTCGACCAGCGCTTCCTGCGCCGCGCGGGACAGATAACCAGGCAAGTGGCGGACGCCTTTGGGCAGAACGAGCATGACTTCGCCTCCGGTTGATACTGAAACCATGCCACCGCCAATCAGAACGGCGACCCGAAAGCCACCGTTGTCGGCCTCCCTTTCTGTGGCAATGGCGAAACCTTGCGGCTGCGGCAGGGGAGGCCGCTTTATGCGCAGTCGGCGCGGTCCTTAGTCGTTCTCTACCCGGCCGCGCAGCTTTTTGATCGTGCCGCGCCCTGCCTTGCTTTGCAGCCGCCGCTCCACCGAGCCTTTCGACGGCCTGGTCTTCTTGCGCGGCGGCGGCGGCGGTTCCGCGGCCTTGGCGACCAGCGCCGTCAGCCTTGCCCGGGCATCGGCCCGGTTCTGCTCCTGGGTGCGGAAGCGGCCGGCCTCGATGACGATGACGCCGTCCTTGGTGGCGCGCTGGCCGGCGAGCTTGATCGTGCGCGCGCGCACGCGTTCGGACAGGCCAGCTGCATTGGCGGCGTCGAAGCGCAATTGGACGGCGGTCGCCACCTTGTTGACGTTCTGGCCGCCGGGACCCGACGAGCGGATGAAATCCTCGTGCAGGTCGCCCGGATGGATTACGGCTTCGTCTGATATGATGATGTCGTCGATAGGCATGCCGCAGTCATGGCGCGGCGGACCAAAAAAGAAAAGGCCCGATCGAGACCGCGCCTTTCAAGGATGCTTCGGTGAAGATGCCTGGACTATTCCGCAGCTTCCTGCAGGCGGGGTGCTGCGCCGAGCACGACGGCATCGACATGGCTCTCGAATTTCTCGAAGTTGACGGCGAACATGCCGACCAATCGCGCTGCCTGCCGGTCATAGGCTGCCTTGTCGGCCCAGGTCGAACGCGGGTCGAGAATGGCGCTCTCGACGCCAGGCACAGCAACCGGCACCTCGAAGCCGAAATTGGCGTCAGTGCGGAAACCGGACGCCTTCAGCGAACCGTCAAGCGCTGCGGCCAGCAAGGCGCGCGTCGCCTTGATCGGCATGCGCTTGCCGGTGCCGTAGGCGCCGCCGGTCCAGCCGGTGTTGACCAGCCAGCAATCGGCGCCGTGGCGGGCGATCAGCTCGCGCAGCAGATTGCCGTATTCCTTGGGGTGGCGCGGCATGAACGGGGCGCCGAAGCAGGTCGAGAACGTCGCTTCCGGCTCGGTAACGCCCTTCTCGGTGCCGGCCACCTTGGCGGTGTAGCCGGAGAGGAAGTGGTACATCGCCTGCGCCGGGGTCAGCCGTGCGATCGGCGGCATGATGCCGAAGGCATCGGCGGTCAGCATGATGATGTTTTTCGGGTGGCTGGCCCGTCCGCTCTTCGAGGCATTGGGGATGAAATCCAGCGGATAGGCGCAGCGCGTGTTTTCGGTGAGCCGGCCGTCGTTGAAGTCCGGCACGCGGTCGGCGTCGAGCACGACATTTTCCAGCACCGTGCCGAAACGCTGCGTGGTGGCGAAAATCTCCGGCTCGGCCTCGGCCGACAGCCGGATCGTCTTGGCGTAGCAGCCGCCTTCGAAGTTGAAGATGCCGTGCGGTCCCCAGCCGTGCTCGTCGTCGCCGATGAGCGTACGTGACGGATCGGCCGACAGCGTCGTCTTGCCCGTCCCGGAAAGCCCGAAGAAGATCGCTGCGTCGCCGCCCGGACCCTCATTGGCCGAGCAGTGCATCGGCATGACGCCCTTTTCCGGCAGCAGATAGTTGAGCATGGTGAACACCGATTTCTTCATCTCGCCGGCATAGGAAGTGCCGCCGATGAGCACGATCTTGCGGGTGAGATCGACCGCAATCACCGTTTCGGTGCGGCTGCCGTGGCGGGCCGGATCGGCGCGGAAGGACGGCAGGTCGATGATCGTCATCTCCGGCACGAAATCCTCGAGCTCGGCGGCCTGCGGGCGGATCAAAAGATTGCGGATGAACAGCGAGTGCCAGGCGAATTCGGTGATGACCCGCGTCGGCAGCTTCAGCTCGGCATCGGCGCCGCCGACGAGGTCCTGCACATAGAGATCGCTATTCGCGGCGTGGACAAGGAAATCGGCGAGCAGCATTTCGAACTGGCCCGCCGAAATCGCCTTGTTGTTGTCCCACCAGACATGGGGCTCGGTGGCGCCATCGCGGACGACAAACTTGTCCTTGGGCGAGCGGCCAGTGTGCTGGCCGGTCTCGGCAAGCAGCGCGCCGCCGGCGGTCAACCGGGCCTCGCCACGACGGATCGCTGCCTCATAAAGGGCGGCCGCACCAAAATTATAATGCACCGTGCCGGTGGTTTTCAGGCCGATACGATCGATCGCGCAAGCAGAATTGCGTTTGCCGACTTCCGACATCAAGGGTCCCTTCTTCTGGATTCGCCGCACTTTGCCGGCGCGTTTCCGGCGAGCCCGCGTTAGGGGCTGAGACGGTGAGAACCAGAAAACTCGAATGATATCAAATCATTAATCGATTTAAAAATTTTGAAAGTTGTTTAAATCGTTTATATGTGCAAAAAATCACGGTGGTTGCCCAAAGGATTGGCACACAGTGTTCGTCCAACCCCGTGTAGAGGTTCCGATGGGGCCGCCGGCAAGCCGTCCGCGACAGCGGGTGGAGCCTGTGCCACATTTTGTACCTAATTTGTCCTGCAAAAGCCCCTTCTCTAAGACAGAAGGGACAGCTCATGAGGGAGCCGCTTGAAATGGCAACAATCGCGCTTGTCGATGACGACCGCAACATTCTGACATCGGTGTCGATCGCCCTCGAGTCCGAGGGGTATCGCGTCGAGACCTACACGGATGGTGCGTCGGCGCTGGAAGGCCTGGCGGCGCGGCCGCCGAATCTCGCCATCCTCGACATCAAGATGCCGCGCATGGACGGCATGGAGCTGTTGCGCCGGATGCGGCAGAAGTCCGACCTGCCGGTGATCTTCCTGACCTCGAAGGACGATGAGATCGATGAGCTTTTCGGCCTCAAGATGGGCGCCGACGATTTCATCCGCAAACCGTTCTCGCAGCGCCTGCTGGTCGAGCGGGTGCGCGCCGTGCTGCGCCGCGCCAGCGCCCGCGAAGCTGCGGCAAAGGCGCCCAGCCAGCAGGCCCGTTCGCTGGAACGCGGCCAGCTCGTCATGGACCAGGAACGCCATACCTGCACCTGGAAGGGCGAGCCGGTGACGCTGACGGTCACCGAATTTCTCATCCTGCACTCGTTGGCGCAGCGCCCCGGCGTGGTAAAAAGCCGTGATGCGCTGATGGATTCCGCCTATGATGAGCAGGTCTATGTCGACGACCGCACCATCGATAGCCACATCAAGCGGCTGCGCAAGAAGTTCAAGGCCGTCGATGACGACTTCGAAATGATCGAAACCCTTTACGGAGTCGGATACCGGTTCCGCGAAGCTTGAGTTGATGCATGTCGCCCAAAAGTGGTCGCGGTTTTTGGGACGACGACATGCATAAAACCAAAGACTAGGCGGGAGCTGCTATTCGATGGCAGTGGATGTACAGCGGAGCAGACGAACGAGCGCTGTCAGGCGGTCGCGGATTCTGCCCGCATTCCTGTCGAGGTTGACGGTGCCGATGCGCCGCTTCCTCGGCCACCACATCTTTTCCAGCCTGACCCGGCGCATCCTGTTCCTCAACCTGGCCGGCCTAGCCGTGCTGGTCACCGGCATCCTCTATCTCAACACCTTCCGCGACGGGCTGATCGACGCCCGCGTCGAAAGCCTGATGACGCAGGGCGAGATCATCGCCGGCGCCATTGCCGCGTCGGCGACGGTCGAGACCGATTCGATCAGCATCGATCCAGAAAAACTGCTTGAACTGCAGGCCGGCGAAAGCCTGGGGCCGGGCTCCGACCAGCTCGACAATCTGGATTTCCCGATCAATCCCGAGCGCGTGGCGCCGGTGCTGCGGCGGCTGATTTCGCCGACGCGCACCCGGGCCCGCATCTATGACCGCGACGCCAATCTGCTGCTCGATTCGCGCCATCTCTATTCGCGCGGCCAAATCCTGCGCTACGACCTGCCGCCGGTCGAGGACGAGCAGCCGGATATGCTGGAGCGCGTGCAGAAATTCGTCTTCGACTTCTTCCGCAACAAGGACCTGCCCGTCTACCATGAGCAGCCCGGCGGCAACGGTGCGGCCTTCCCGGAAGTGGTCAAGGCGCTGACCGGCAGTCCATCGACGATCGTGCGGGTGAGCGAACAGGGCGAGCAGATCGTTTCGGTGGCGGTGCCGATCCAGCGCTTCCGTGCCGTCCTCGGCGTGCTGATGCTGTCGACGGAAGGCGGCGACATCGACAAGATCGTCGCCGCCGAACGCAAGGCTATTTTGCGCGTGTTCGGCATCGCCGCCCTGGTCACCGCCATCCTGTCGATGCTGCTCGCATCCACCATCGCCAATCCGCTGCGCCGCCTATCGGCGGCGGCAGTGCGGGTGCGGCGCGGCGTCAAGAGCCGCGAGGAGATCCCCGACTTTTCCGACCGCCAGGACGAGATCGGCAATTTGTCGGTCGCGGTGCGCGACATGACCAATGCGCTCTATGCCCGCATCGAGGCGATCGAAAGCTTCGCCGCCGATGTCTCGCACGAGCTGAAGAACCCGCTGACCTCGCTGCGCAGCGCGGTGGAGACCTTGCCGCTTGCCAAGAACGACAATTCACGCGGCAGGCTGATGGAGATCATCCAGCACGATGTCCGGCGTCTCGACCGGCTGATCACCGACATTTCCGATGCCTCGCGCCTAGACGCCGAACTGGCGCGTGAGGATGCCGCCACGGTCGATTTGAAGAAATTCATCACCGATCTCGTCGCCGTGTCGCGCGAAGCGACGCGCAACAAAAAGGCTGTCGAGATCGAATTCAAGGCCGCCAAGCTGCCGCAAGGCGTCAAAGGCTATTTCGTCACCGGCCATGATCTCAGGATCGGCCAGGTCATCACCAATCTGATCGAGAATGCCCGCTCCTTCGTGCCGGAGGACCACGGTCACATCGCCATTTCCCTGGCACGCGCGGGCAAGGTCAACATCGTCACCGTCGACGACAACGGCCCCGGAATCCGCGCCGACGCCATCGACCGCATCTTCGAGCGCTTCTACACCGACCGCCCGGCCGGCGAGGCGTTCGGCCAGAATTCAGGGCTTGGCCTGTCGATATCCAGGCAGATCGTCGAAGCCCATGGCGGCACGCTGACCGCCGAGAACATCCCCGGCACCAAGCCCGGCGACATCAAGGGCGCGCGCTTCGTCGTTACGCTGCCGGCCGAAGGCTGATCGCGGCTGCGCATGCCCGATCCCACCGCGGAACCCGAGAACATCCATGCCACCGCAATCCTGATTGGCGAGCGGGGCGTCCTGATCACCGGGCCGTCCGGCTCGGGCAAGACAACGCTGGCGCTGGCGCTCATCGACCATTTCAGCCGGCTCGGGCTGTTTGCGCGGCTGATCGGCGACGACCAGCTGTTTGTCGCGGCGCGTTTCGGGCGGCTGGTCTGCCATGCGCCCGCCAGCATCGCCGGCCTCACAGAGGTGCCCGGACTTGGTCCGAAGCCGCTTTTGTTCCAACCTGCGGGGGTCATCGACCTTACGATCCAGCTGGTTGCCGCAAACGCTGTGGAGCGTTTCCAGGAAGAGTCGAGCGCGACCATTGCCGGCTGTGTGGTGCCGCGCATCGACCTCGTTCAGCGCAACGTCACTGCGGCTTTGCCGGCGGTAATGGCGCGGCTGGAGATTGCGCCTTTCGTATGATCCGCCGCCGGTTTTTTGCTGCAATGCGTCAAATTGGCCATGGCCGACGCAATTTTGGGCTTGTCAACGCGCCGCGCGTCGACAAGATAGCGCTCCCGCCGCCTGGGATGGCCGGCGAGCATAAAAAGCGCCTGTGAAGCGGCGATGACGGGAGCCACCATAGAATGATCGGACTCGTGCTTGTAACGCACGGTCAACTGGCCGCCGAGTTCCGCCATGCCGTGGAACATGTCGTGGGGCCACAAGACAATTTCGAAACCGTGGCAATCGGCGCCGATGACGATATGGAGCAGCGTAGGCGCGATATCGTCGACGCCGTGGGCCGCGTCGACACCGGGACCGGGGTCATCGTTCTGACCGATATGTTCGGCGGCACGCCTTCCAATCTCGCCATTTCGGTGATGGAATCCGGTCGCACCGAGGTCATCGCCGGCATGAACCTGCCGATGCTGATCAAGCTGTCGTCGATCCGCAAGGGCGACAACATGGCGACCGCGCTCGACGAGGCGCAGGCCGCGGGGCGCAAATACATCAACGTCGCAAGTCAGCTGCTGAGCAGCAAATGAACGCGCTGTCGCCCGGTGAGATCGTGCGCGAGTTCCCGATCGTCAACCAGCGCGGCCTGCATGCGCGCGCCTCGGCGAAGTTCGTCCAGGTCGCCAGCGGCTTCGACGCCACCGTCCATGTCGAGAAGGATGGTCTCAAGGTCGGCGGCACCTCGATCATGGGGCTGATGATGCTGGCGGCGAGCCCCGGTTATTCGATCCGCGTCACAGCCAGCGGCGCTGAAGCCGCAGCGGCGATGGACGCGCTGGAGCAGCTGGTCGCCTCGCGCTTCGGCGAAGAGTGCTGAAGCTCTTTTTTGTTTGAGCATGATCTTGTCCGAAACCGGCTTCCACTTTTCGGGATCATGCTCCGCAAACACATGCGCGCATAAAGATTTCTTTATATCCCATTGTCGTCTTGGCGGCGATCTGCTAGTCAGGCCGGCATTCCGCGCCCTTCGACGCGCCGTGTGGCGCAGGCGCATTCTGAAGACAAATCGCACCGGAGCACTGCCATGACAGGTAGCAAGGACTATGTGGTTGCCGACATCTCGCTTGCCGGCTGGGGCCGCAAGGAACTCGATATCGCCGAAACCGAAATGCCGGGCCTGATGGCCTGCCGCGAAGAATTCGGCGACAAGAAGCCGTTGAAAGGTGCGCGCATCACCGGCTCGCTGCACATGACCATCCAGACGGCGGTGCTGATCGAGACGCTGAAGGCGCTTGGCGCCGATATCCGCTGGGCCTCGTGCAACATCTTCTCGACCCAGGACCATGCGGCCGCGGCCATCGCCGAGGCCGGTATCCCGGTGTTCGCCGTCAAGGGCGAGTCGCTCGAGGAGTACTGGGACTATACCGACAGGATCTTCCAGTGGGCCGATGGCGGCCTCTCCAACATGATCCTCGATGATGGCGGCGACGCCACCATGTACATACTGATCGGCGCCCGCGCCGAAGCCGGCGAGGACGTGCTGTCCAACCCGCAGAGCGAGGAAGAGGAATACTTCTACGCCCAGGTCAAGAAGCGCCTGAAGGCCTCGCCCGGCTTCTTCACCAAGCAGAAGGAAGCCATTCGCGGCGTCACCGAAGAGACGACCACGGGTGTCAACCGGCTATACCAGCTGCAGAAGAAGGGTCTGCTGCCGTTCCCGGCGATCAACGTCAACGACTCGGTCACCAAGTCGAAGTTCGACAACAAATATGGCTGCAAGGAATCGCTGGTCGACGGCATCCGCCGCGGCACCGACACCATGATGGCCGGCAAGGTTGCGGTCGTCTGCGGCTATGGCGACGTCGGCAAGGGCTCGTCGGCTTCGCTCAAGGGCGCCGGCGCCCGCGTCAAGGTCACGGAAGTCGATCCGATCTGCGCGCTGCAGGCGGCGATGGACGGCTTTGAAGTCGTCACGCTGGAAGATGCCGCACCAACCGCCGACATCGTCATCACCACCACCGGCAACAAGGATGTCGTCACCCTCGACCACATGCGCTCGATGAAGGACATGGTGATCGTCGGCAATATCGGCCACTTCGACAATGAGATCCAGGTCGCGTCGCTGCGCAACCTGCAATGGACCAACGTCAAGCCGCAGGTCGACATGATAACCTTCCCGGACGGCAAGCGGATGATCCTGCTGTCCGAGGGGCGCCTGCTCAACCTCGGCAACGCGACCGGTCATCCGAGCTTCGTGATGTCGGCCTCGTTCACCAATCAGGTGCTGGCGCAGATCGAACTCTACACCAAGCCCGGCCAGTACCAGAACCAGGTCTATGTGCTGCCCAAGCACCTCGACGAGAAGGTGGCGCGTCTGCATCTCGACAAGCTCGGAGCCCGCCTGACCGAACTGTCCGGCGAACAGGCCGCCTATATCGGCGTGACCCCGCAGGGTCCGTTCAAGCCGGAACACTACCGCTATTAACAGAAGCGGCATTTATCACTAGATATTGAAGCCGGGCGATTGACTTTTCGCCCGGCTTCTTTTTTGCGCGGATGATTCTTCACGCCGATTCCAGCACGCGCTATTGTGCTGATTCGTGGGCCGGGGACGAGGGCCGGCGTACGCATCGAGAGCATGATTCGAACCGAAGGACCGCGTCAGCGAAAAGTGGGAAGCGGTTTTCGGAAAAGATCATGCTCTTCAAGAGAGAGTTAGGTCAGAAGGGCGTTTCTACCAAACGTGATCCTGATCTGGGCGGTCTTGCATTCAGGCGGCGAAGAGGACCAAGACATGCCGGGGGAAAACCCGCCTCGCGCGGGATCGGCCGTTTCCGGCGGCCATGACGATTCCGATAGCACTGGCTCCGTCACGACAGGCGGTGGCCTGAAGAGGCGCGTCGGCGCCCGCACCGCCGGCTTTCTTGCCACCTCAGCTCTTGCCGGCCCGCTCACCTCGTTTGCCGCCCATGCCGAGCCGGCCATTGCGCAGAAGGCCGGACTGTCGGTCAGCGCGGTCGAAGTCATCCAGCTCGCCATGTTCGTCGGCGTCATGGGCGCGGCACTGGTCTCGGCCATCTTCCTGATCCGCGAAAGAGCCCGCACCTCGGCGCAGAATGTCGAACTCAGAGCCCGCATTGCCGACATCAATGCGGCGCTGCAGCGCTCCGAGGCGCTGCTCAATCTGCGTGACCAGCGCGTCATCGTCTGGGCGTCGGAGAACAAGAAGCCGGAGCTCATCGGCACGCTGCCGCTGGAAAGCGGTGCGCCGGACGACCGTGCAGCCTTCCTCGCCTTCGGCCGCTGGCTGATGCCGCGCTCGGCGGCGGCGCTCGAAAATGCCGTCGCTGGTCTGCGCGAGAAAGCGAAACCCTTTGATCTCGTGATCGAATCGCAGGCCGGGGCGCCGCTTGAAGTGCATGGCCGCAAGAGCGCCGCGCATGTGCTGGTGCGCTTCGTCTCGCTGTCGGAAACTCAGAGGAGCCAAGCCAGGCTGAAGATCGAGAACCAGCGTCTGGCCGCCGACTACGAGACCATGATCGGCCTGCTCGACGCCTTGCCGATGCCGGCCTGGCTGCGCGCCACCGACGGGCGGCTGAAATGGGTCAACCGTGCCTATGCCGGAGCGGTCGAGGCACCGAACGCCGAGACCGCCGTGCGCGAAGCCAAGGAATTCCTCGGCGCCCAAGCGCGCGAACAGATCGCCGCGCAGCACAAATCGCGCCCAATCTTCGAACAAACGCTGTCGACAGTGATCGAGGGCGACCGCCGCGTGTTCGCCGTCACCGACTTCGCCGGTGCGGACGGCTCGGCCGGCCTTGCCTGCGACACCAGCGCCACCGAAACCATTCGCGGCGAATATGAGCGCACGGTGCGCAGCCATGCCGACACGCTCGACCAGCTCAACACGGCGGTGGCGATCTTCGATGCCAACGAGAAGTTGCGCTTCTTCAACCAGGCGTTCCAGAAACTGTGGGGGCTGGACCCGGGCTTCCTGCACAGCGCGCCCGACAATGCGCTGCTGCTCGACCGGCTGCGCAGCGAAGGCAAGATCGCCGAGCAGCCGGAATGGCGGCGTTGGAAAGAAGGCCTGCTTGGCGCCTACCGCGCGGTGGAATCGCAAGAGCATTGGTGGCATTTGCCCGACGGCAAGACCATCCGCGTGGTCGCCAACCCCCAGCCGAAGGGCGGCGTGACCTGGGTGTTTGAGAACCTGACCGAGAAGATGGACCTGGAAAGCCGCTACCAGACGGCGGTGCGGGTCCAGGGCGAAACGCTCGACAATCTGGCCGAAGGCGTCGCGGTGTTCGGTCCCGATGGGCGGCTGCGCCTGTCGAACCCGGCCTTTGTCGCGCTGTGGGGACTTAGCCAGGATGTGATCAAGCCCAACGTCCATGTCTCGGCGATCCGCGATCTCAGCGACCAGCGCGCCGTCGACAGCCCGTGGGGCGGGTTCGTCGCCGCCATCACCGGTTTCGACGACGAGCGCCGCGACCGCCATGGCCAGACCGAACTGAAGAACGGCACCGTGCTCAGCTACGCCGTCATCCCGCTGCCCAACGGCCAGGTGATGATGACCTTTGTGGACGTCACCGACAGCGTCAATGTCGAGCGCGCGCTGAAGGACAAGAACGAAGCGCTGCAGAAATCCGACCAGCTGAAGAACGAGTTCGTGCAGCACGTCTCCTACGAGCTGCGCTCGCCGCTGACCAACATCATCGGCTTCACCGAGCTTCTGTCGCTGCCGGCGACCGGGCCGCTCAGCCCAAAGCAGCGCGAATATGTCGAGCATGTCGGCTCGTCATCCTCGGTGCTGCTCACCATCGTCAACGATATACTCGACCTCGCCACCGTCGACGCCGGCATCATGCAGCTCGACATTTCGGAAGTAAGCGTCGAGCGCACCATCGAGGCCGCGGCCGAACTGGTCGCCGACCGGCTGCAAGAGCATTCGATCAAGCTCCGGATCGACGCCGCTGCGGCGCCGAAGAGTTTTCACGGCGACGAGACCCGGGTTCGCCAGATCCTCTACAATCTGCTCAGCAACGCCGCCAATTACGCGCCGGAGGCGAGCACTATCACGCTTGCCTGCCGGCATTTGGAGCAAGGTGTGGAATTCTCCGTCCATGACAACGGCCCCGGCATGCCGCCGGACCTGCTCGATTCGGTGTTCCGCCGCTTCGAGCCGCGCACCAATGGCGGGCGCCGGCGCGGTGCGGGCTTAGGCCTGTCGATCGTCAAGAGCTTTGTCGAGCTGCACGGCGGCAGCGTGCGCATCGAGACCGGCAAGGACAAGGGCACCACCGTCATCTGCACCTTCCCCGATGCACCGTCGGGCATCCGCGCCGCGGCCGAGTAGCGCGCTCGATGACTGTTGTTGTGCTGGAGCGTTTTCTCGCCGACGAGGCTGCGACCGCAAGGCTCGGCGAAGACCTGGCCATGGCGCTGCGGCCGGGCGACGTGCTGGCGCTCAAGGGCGATCTCGGCGCCGGCAAGTCGACGCTGGCGCGGGCCCTGATCAGGGCGCTGGCCGATGATGCCGGCCTCGATGTGCCGAGCCCTACCTTCACCTTGGTGCAAAGCTACGACACGCGCATCCCCGTGCACCATTTCGATCTCTATCGCCTGTCCTCGGCCGGCGAGATGGACGAGCTGGGTTTCGACGAGGCGCTGCTGCAGGGCGCTGCCCTTGTCGAGTGGCCGGAACGGGCGGAGGCCGCTCTTCCGAGAACGTCGATCTGGATCGAACTCGTCCATCAGGACGAAGGACGATTGGCGAAACTATCGGGCCAAGGCGTTGCCTTCGAACGCGTGGCGCGATCGCTGGCGATGCGCGATTTCCTCAAAACGGCCGGTTGGGGCGACGCCGCGCGGCGCCATTTCGTCGGCGACGCCTCGGCGCGCTCTTACGAGATTGTTTCGCTCGCCGGCCTTGCGCCGCGCGTGCTGATGAATTCGCCGCGGCTGGTGCTGGGGCCGCCGGTGCGCGACGGCAAGCCCTATGCCGTGATCGCCCACACGGCGCAGTCGGTCACCGCTTTCGTCGCCATCGACAAGGCGCTGCTGGCGCAAGGTGTCAGTGTCCCAAAAATCCATGCCGAGGATCTCGAACGGGGCTTTCTGCTGCTGGAGCATCTGGGCTCGGAAGGTTTTCTCGACGGCAATGATGAGCCGGTGGCCGAGCGCTACGCGGCAGCGGCCGAATTGCTGGCCATGATGCATGGGAAGACCTGGCCGCAGCGCATGGAGGCCGTGCCGGGCGTCTTCCACGAGGTGCCGCCGTTCGATCGCGACGCCATGCTGATCGAAGCCGATCTCTTGGTCGATTGGTATGTGCCGATGGTGACCGGCAGCCCGGCAAGCGAGGCTTTACGCGCCGGCTATCACAGGGAATGGAACGCGGTTCTCGATCGGCTGGACACACAGGAATACACGCTGATGCTGCGCGACTTCCATTCGCCCAACATCATCTGGCGCGGTGACCGCAAAGGCCACGACCGCCTCGGCATCGTCGACGTCCAGGACGCGCTGATGGGTCCTGCGGCCTATGACGTTGCGTCGCTGGCCATGGATGCCCGCGTCACCGTTTCGCCCGATATCGAGCAGCGGACCGTGGACGCCTATGTCGCTGCGCGCCACGCCGCCATCGGCTTCGACGAGCTCGCTTTCCGTGAGGCCTATGCGATCATGGCGGCGCAGCGCAATTCAAAGATCCTCGGCATTTTCGTGCGGCTCGAAAAGCGCGACGGCAAGCCCTATTATCTCCGACACCTGCCGCGCATCCGCGGTTATCTCAGGCGGGCGCTGGCGCACCCGGCGCTGGCTCAGCTGAAGGAGTTTTACATGGCACATGGCCTGCTGGAGGAACGGCTCCCGTGACCTTGACCACAGCGATGGTGCTGGCGGCTGGTCTTGGCAAGCGCATGCGGCCGATCACCGACACCATGCCGAAGCCGCTGGTGCGGATCGCCGGCAGGACCTTGCTCGACTGGGGGCTGGACAGTCTCGAAGCGGCCGGCGTCGAGAAAGCCATCGTCAACGTGCACTATCTGCCGGACCAGATCGTCGCCCATATCGCCCACAGGCGGGCGCCAAAGATCGTCATTTCCGACGAGCGCGACGCACTGCTGAATTCGGCGGGTGGCATCGTCAAGGCATTGCCGCTGCTGGGCAGCGACCCCTTCTACATCATCAACGCCGATACGTTCTGGATCGACAGCGGCCAGCCCAGCCTCGAGCGCCTTGCCCTTGCATGGGACGGCGCGAAAATGGATATTCTGCTGATGCTTACCGATCTCGACTCGGCCACCGGACACGGTGTCGGCACGGATTTCCTGATGGCGCCGGATGGCGGCCTGCGGCGCTCGAAAGGCGATCCGGCCGGGTTGATCTATGCCGGAGCGGCAATCGTCAATCCCGCCATCTTCAGGGATGCGCCGGCCGGGGCGCATTCGCTCAACACCTATTTCGACAAGGCAATAGCCTCTGGCCGTCTGTTCGGCATGCAGATGCGCGGAAGCTGGATCACCGTCGGGACGCCCGACGCCATTCCGCAGGCGGAAGCGGCGGTCGCCGACGCTCTCGCGAAGGTGGTATGAGCGGCGCGCGCCGCGTTCTTTCGATCCCGCCCGGAGCGCCATTCCTGCCGACTCTGGCCGAGGCCTTGCTGGCCGGACGGCTGGTGCCCGGCTTCCGGTTCGACGGCGATCCGCTGGCGCTGGCTGATGTCACCATCTATGTGCCGACACGGCGCGCGGCCCGTGCGCTGCGCGGCGCTTTTGTCGACGCGCTTTCGGGACCGGGAGGGAGCCGCCGTTCGGCGATCCTGCCGGTCATCCGCCCGCTCGGAGAGTTCGACGAGGACGAAGCCGCCTTCGACGCCGGCACGCCGACCGAGCTTGAAATGGCGCCGCCGATCGCAGCCATCGAACGCCTGCTGCTGCTGGCGCCGCTGGTGCGGGCCTGGAAGCGCACCTTGCCGGCGCATGTCCTTGATATGTTCAACGAAGAGATCGTCGTGCCGGCCTCCGCCGCCGATGCGATCTGGCTAGCGCGTGACCTCGCCCGGCTGATGGACGAGATCGAAACCGAAGGCACGGACTGGACCAGGCTTGCCGATCTGGTCACCGGCAATCTTGCCGGATGGTGGCTTGTGACGCTCGATTTCCTCCGTATCGTCACCGAGGCCTGGCCGAAATTGCTGGAGGAGCGCGACCGCTCCAACCCGGCCGCGCACCGCAATGCGCTGATCCGGCGCGAGGCGAAGCGGCTGGAACGCAACCCGCCCAAAGGCCCGGTGATCGCCGCCGGCTCGACGGGCTCTATTCCCGCCACGGCCGAACTGCTTGCCACGGTCGCCAGCCTGCCCAACGGCGCCGTGGTGCTGCCCGGGCTCGATGGGACGCTGGACGAACCGTCTTTTGCCGCGATTGGGGCGCCCGGTGCGCGGCCGGCACTGCTTGGCCACCCGCAATACGGCATGGCCAAGCTGATCGGCAAGATTGGCGTGCTGCGTGGCGATGTCGAGGAAGTGGTCTCCGCCGAGCCCGCACTGGCGCTCCGCGCGGCCCTTGTCGGCGAGGCGCTGCGGCCGGCCGAGACCACGGAATTATGGGCCGAGACCCGCATACGCTTCAACGCCGTAGACATCGCCGAGGCCTTCGCCGACGTGACGCTGGTCGAAGCCGCCAGCGAACGCGACGAGGCGGCGGCGATCGCCATCGCGCTGAAAACCGCCGTGGAACAGCCGGGACTAAGGGCAGCGCTCGTTACCGGCGACCGCGGGCTGGCGCGGCGCGTCTCGGCCGAGCTGTTGCGCTTCGGCGTGATCGCCGACGATTCCGGCGGCACGCCGCTCGCCAACACGCCTGCCGCCAGCCTGCTGCGGCTCACACTTCAAGCGGTATTCCGGCCCGGCGATCCCGTCGGCCTTTTGTCGCTGCTCAAGCATCCGCTGCTCGGGCTCGGACTTGAGCGCACCGGCGTGCGCCATGCCGCCGAGCTCATCGAACTCGTGGCGCTGCGCGGCGGCACCGGACGCCCCGACATCGCCTCTTTGCCAGCACTGTTCGAGGAGCGTCTCGCCGGGCTGAGCGGGGACAAGCGCCAGCCCTTCTGGTTTTCGCGCCTGAGCGGGCGCGGCATCGACGATGCCCGCGATATGCTGAGCCGGCTTGTGACGGCACTGGCGCCGCTGACCGCCTTTCGCGGTGAAGAGAACGCCGATCTCGTCGCGTTGACCAGAGCGAGCGTCGCCGCGCTGGAAAATCTCGGCCGCACGGCGGAGGGCAGCCTGGCTGAATTTTATGCCGGCGACGCCGGCGAGAAACTCGCCGAGCTGCTGCGCGGTGTGGTCGCCGCCTCGGCGTCGTTCGACTTCCCGGCCGACGAATGGCCTGGTGTGATGGACGCGCTGATAGCACCGGAAATGGTCAAGCCCGGGCAAGGCACCGACCGCAACATCGCCATTTGGGGGGCGCTGGAAGCGCGGCTGCAGAATGTCGACACGCTGGTCATTAGCGGGCTGAACGAGGGCGTGTGGCCACGCAAGCCGGAAAGCGATCGCTTCATGTCGCGGTTGATGAAGACCGGCATCGATCTCGAGCCGCCGGAGCGCCGTATCGGCCTTGCCGCCCACGACTTCCAGATGGCGATGGGGGCGAAAAAGGTGGTGCTGACGCGCTCCGCCCGAGCCGGCGACGCACCGGCGGTGCCGTCGCGCTGGTTGCAGCGCATCCTCACCTTCATCGGCAAAGATCCGGCGGCCGCATTGCGCGGGCGCGGCGACGAATTGGTTGCCTGGGCGCGCGCGCTCGATGCCGGCGAGCGGCAACATTTCGCGCCGCGACCGCAGCCGAAACCGCCGCTGAGCATGCGGCCCACCCACTTCTCGGTGACCGCGATCGAGACGTTGCGACGCGACCCCTATGCGGTCTATGCCAAGCGTATTCTGAGCCTTCTGCCGCTCGAACCGGTGATCCGCGATCCCGGTGCGGCCGAGCGCGGCACGCTGTTTCATGACATCCTGCATCTGTTCTCGACAGAGGTTGCCGACCCGCGCGCGCCGGAAGCTCTGGAGAGACTCATCTCGGCTGGCCGCAGGTGCTTTGCCGACATTGCCCTACCCGCCGATGTCGAGGCGGTGTGGTGGCCGCGCTTCGAAAAGCTCGCCGCCAACATCATCGAATGGGAGCGCGGCCGCGCCCCTGCCGTCGCCCGGCGGCATGCCGAGGAGCGCGCCGAAAAGACGGCTGTCGGCCGTACCGGTGTGACGCTGTCCGGCTATGCCGACCGCGTCGACCTTTTGGCCGGTGGCATGGCCGACATTCTCGATTACAAGACCGGCTCCTCGCCATCCAAGGCGCAGGCGCACACGCTGCTGGCGCCACAGCTGGCGCTCGAAGGGGCGCTGCTCCGGCGCGGCGCCTTCAAGGGGCTTGGCGCGCGCGAACCCTCGCAGCTTGCATTCGTGCGGCTGAAGCCGAATGGCGAAGTGTTCGAGGAATCCATCCTCGACTACAACCGCCAGCCCCGGACCGCCGAAGACCTCGCCGAGGAGGCCTGGGCGCGGCTGGAAAAACTGCTGGTCCATTATGCCGATCCAACGACCGGCTACCTGTCGCGGGCGCTGCCGTTTCGCGAGGGCGAGAGCGATGGCGATTACGACCATCTGGCACGCGTGCTCGAATGGTCGGCAGGCGGCGACAGCGATGACGAGGCGGGGGAGGCATGAAAAAAGCCTATCCCGTCCCTAGCGAAACCGCCGCCAGCCAAGCGCGCGCCTCCGACCCGAAGAACTCGGCCTGGGTGTCCGCCAATGCCGGCTCGGGCAAGACGCATGTGCTGGCCCAGCGCGTCGTCCGGCTGCTGCTCAACGGCACCGATCCGTCGAAGATCCTGTGCCTGACCTATACGCGGGCGGCCGCCGCCAACATGTCGAACCGCGTGTTCTCGACCCTGTCGGAATGGACAGCGCTCGGCGATGCCGAGCTTGCCACAAAGATTGAGGCGGTGGACGGCCGCCGGCCCGACCGCGACACGATGCGGCGGGCGCGCCGGCTGTTTGCCGAAGGGCTGGAAACGCCGGGCGGGCTGAAAATCCAGACCATCCACGCCTTTTGCGAATCGGTGTTGCACCAGTTCCCGCTGGAGGCAAACATCCCGGCGCATTTCGAAATGCTCGATCCGCAGATGGAGGCCTCGCTGTTCGCCGCGGCGCGACGCGACATGATTTCGGGCACGTCAGCCGGAGACACCGGACTGGCCGAGGCCTTTGCCACCGTGCTGGAGCGCGGCGGCGAACACGGGCTCGACGCGCTGCTCGCCGAAATCGTGCGCAAGCGCGACGGCTTACGCGGCTTCATCGATGCGGTCCGGCGCGACGGCGCCGGCTTTCGGGCCCTGTTCGACGAATTCCATTTTCGCCCCGGGCAGAACGCCGAAGACATAGCGGCATCGGTATGGCCGCTGCCGGGTTTCCTGCTGGACTTCTTTGCAGTGTTCGCCAGTGCCGCCGAGGCCGCCGACGCCCGCACTGTGCTCAACAATCTCTTGCCCTATGCCCGCTTGGCCTTTGCCGAGACGGACCCGACCCGCCGGCTGCAGATGCTCGGCAAAGCCTTTCTCAAGGCCGATGGCGACCCCTATGATCCCTCAAAGTTGTTCAAGAAGGCGCTGCTCGGCCGGCTGCCCGACCTTCCCGAGCGCTATCTGGCGGCCGTCAAGGCGATAACAGAGGTCTCCGACCGGCTGGCGCTGTTCCGGATGCTGGAAGGCACGGTCGCGGCGTTGACCATAGCCGACTGGCTGATCGTGCGGTACGAGCGCCTGAAGCGCAGCCGCGGCTTTCTCGACTTCAACGACCTCATCACCCGCACGGTCAACCTTCTGGCGCGGCCGGATGCCGGACCCTGGGTGCAGTACAAGCTCGACCAGGGTATCGACCACATCCTGCTGGACGAGGCGCAGGACACCAGCCCCGACCAATGGGAGGTGGTGAAGCGGCTGGCGGAGGAGTTCTTTGCCGGCCACGGCCAGCGCGGCACGACCAATCGCACGGTGTTCGCCGTCGGCGACGAAAAGCAGTCGATCTATTCCTTTCAGGGTGCCGCGCCGGATTCCTTCGCCGACAGCCGGCTCTTGTTTTCCGGACGCGTGAACGCCGCCAATGCTTCGTTTGCCGACCTGAAACTGACCTGGTCGTTCCGGTCGACCGACGACGTGCTTGCCGCCGTCGACCGCGTCTTTGCCGATCCGGGCGTGCGGCGCGGCATCAGCCATGACCCCGATCCGCTCGACCATAAGGCGATCCGCAACGACGCGCCTGGCTATGTCGAGGTCTGGCCGTCGCTCGGCGCTGACGCCGTCGAGGAGCCCGACGACTGGACGTTGCCGGTCAATCATGCCAGCGCGCCGGCGGTGCGGGTGGCCGAGCACGTGGCTGCGACCATCCAGACCTGGCTCAAGGACCGCGAGATCATCGAGGGCAAGGGACGCAGGCTGAGGGCCGGCGACATTCTTGTGCTGGTGCGCAAGCGCGACCGCTTCGTCCATGCGCTGTCGCGCGCGCTGAAGGACCGCGATATTCCCGTCGCCGGCGCCGACCGGCTGAGCCTGCCCGGCCACATCGCGGTCAAGGACCTGATCGCACTCGGCCATTTCCTCATCCAGCCGCAGGATGACCTGTCGCTCGCCGCCGTGCTGCGCAGCCCGGTTTTCGACGTGTCGGAGGAGACGCTTTTTACGCTTGGCGCCGGACGGCCAGCCGGAACATCGCTGATCGCCTCACTACGCCAGCATGCTGGCGACAATACCGCGCTGACCGATGTCGTTGCCCGGCTCGACGGCTGGGCCAACGAGGCGGCGTTCCGGCCGGTGTTCGAATTCTACGCCGGGGTGCTGGCGCGCGACGGCCTGCGCAAGAAGATGATCGCCCGGCTTGGACCGGAAGCCGGCGACATCCTCGACGAATTCCTGAGTTTCTGCCTGGCCGAGGAACGCACCGGACTGCCGGGGCTGGAAGCCTTTCTGGCGACGCTGGAGAACACCGGTCCGGAGATCAAGCGCGAGATGGACCAGTTGCGCGACGAGGTCCGCGTCATGACCGTGCATGCCGCCAAGGGCCTGGAAGCGCCTGTTGTCTTCCTGGTCGATGGCGGTTCGGCGCCGTTCAGCGACCAGCATCTGCCGCGGCTCATGCCGTTCGACGCTTCGGGCCGCAATTTCGACGGCAAGGGCTATCTCTGGCGCTCAGCCGCCGATGTCGCCAACGGCTTCTCAAAGGCAGCCTCGGCCAGGGCGCGGGAGCTTGCCGACGACGAATACCGCCGGCTGCTCTATGTCGGCATGACACGCGCCGAGGACCGGCTGATCGTCTGCGGCTATCACGGCAAGCGTCAGCCCAGCACCGGCACCTGGCATTCGATCGTCAGCCGCGCGCTGACAGGTGCACCCGAAAGCACCGAGCGCCATCATCCCGCCAGCAGCGAGCCGGTGCATCGTTTCGTCATGACCAAGCTGCCGCCGGTGGCGCTGGCAGCCGCCGACGAGGCGCGGCTGCCGCAACCGCTTTTGCCGTTCTTGCCGGCAAACCTGTTTCGCCCTTTGCCGCCTTATGAAGAACTGCCGCGCCCGCTATCGCCCTCTGGCGCTTCGGCGCTGATCGACGAGGGCAAGGAGGCGGTCGTCGATACCCGCTCGCCGGTGCTGGACAGCGAGGCGGAGCCGGGCTTTGCGGTGATGCGCGGGCTGGCGCTGCACAAGCTGCTGCAGATGCTGCCCGGTTTTGCCGAAGACGAACGGCAAGGCGCGGCGGCGCAGTATCTCATTCGAGCCGGCGCCGACTGGCCGGAGGCCGAGCGCAACAAGGCGCTGGCTTCGGTGATGGCGATCCTCAGAGATTCGCGTTTTGCCGGGCTGTTTTCGTCCTCGTCACGCGCTGAAGTCGCGGTCATGGGCAGCCTCGAAGTCAAAGGCAGACTGCGCTCGATCTCGGGCAAGATCGACCGGCTGGCGGTGACGCCCGAGCGCGTATCGATCGTCGACTACAAGACCAACCGGCCGGCGCCTGCGAGTCTGGCCCAGGTGCCGCCGGCCTATATACTGCAGCTGGCGCTCTACCGCGCGCTGCTCAAGCCGCTTTACCCCGGCCGCGCAGTGACGGCGGCGCTGCTGTTTACCGAGGCGCCGAGGCTGATCGAACTGCCGGCGCAGGCGATGGATGACGCCCTTGCCCGACTCACGGGAGCGTGACACAAGTTCTGCTTGAAGAAGGGCTGCTCAACCACCACATTTGGTGCGAGATGAATTTCGAAAGGATTTCGCATGGCCACCGTCAAGGTCGACAAGAGCAATTTCCAGGCCGATGTGCTCAACGCCTCGCAGCCCGTCGTCGTGGATTTCTGGGCCGAATGGTGCGGCCCCTGCAAGATGATCGGTCCGTCGCTGGAAGAGATCGCCAACGAACTCGGCGACAAGATCAAGATCGCCAAGCTGAACATCGACGAGAACCCCGAGCTTGCCGCCCAGTTCGGCGTGCGCTCGATCCCGACGCTGATGATCTTCAAGGGCGGCGAAGTCGCCGACATGAAGGTCGGCGCCGCGCCGAAGACCGCGCTGTCGCACTGGATCAATGGCAGCCTCGCCTGATCTGGCTTTGTTTTGATGCATGTCGTCCTCCCAAAACCGGGACCACTTTTGGGCGACCTGCATTAGTTCCCGAGATCGAAGCCCGGCCCTCGCGCCGGGCTTTTTCTTTGGCGTCATCGCCCGGCCGCCTCTGGCCCTCGCATCGGCGCACTCCATGTCATCTGCTTGAGGCAGGACAGGGAGAAACAGAATGACCGGATCCGCCAAGGCCACCGTCTTCATCGACAATGAGCGCGTCATCGTCACCGAATACCGCTTCCAGCCCGGCGACAACACCGGCTGGCACCGGCATCGCCATGACTACGTCGTGGTGCCGCTGATGGACGGCAAGGTGAAGCTGGTGACCAAGGACGGCGAGAGTTTTGCTGAAATGAAGAAGGGCGCGCCCTACTTCCGCAAGGAAGGCGTCGAGCACGACGTCATCAGCGCCAATGACGGCGAATACGCCTTCATCGAGATCGAGCTGAAATAGGCCTCAGACTGGTGCCGCGGCCGCCGATGTCTATTTAGTTTGAGCCACGGTTTTTTTGGCCTGCCTAGGCTTGCCGGGCTTCCGTCCGGTCGCGGGCTTCAGGACCTGCCCATATCCCTCTATAGCACCCGTATACACACGATAGAGAAACGTCTCTCGGCTTACGAAATACGCGACACTGGGCTGGCCGGATGCATCATTGGGGCGCGTCGGTCTGTGGGCCACTCGAACAATTGGGTGCGGTGGCTCGATGGCTCCCGGTAATATCACATGATCGCCGACCCGCGGAGCATATTCAAATATCAGCTCCTCCGGCGGGTCGTTGTCGACGGTAACAAGACACTTCACAACCATTCGAGCTTGCCTCCATGCTTCGCCAAGCATATCGGGGCTTCTGCCCGAGGGGCAACCGCCCGATAGATTCCCCGGGCCAAAATACTACCAGTCGGCGATGCGATCCCCGCCGGTGAATTGCGCGCTTTTTGCGGTGTATTCGAACAGCTCGATCTTCACGCCGTTGGGGTCGCGGATCCAGGCCTGAAACGTGTCGTCGCAGGCATGCTTCTTGGCCGTGATATCAATGCCTTTCGACTTGATGTGGGCGATCGCCGCATCGATGTTTTCCACCTCAAGGCAGAAATGGTTGATCTGGTTGAGCTCGCTATAGCTGGTGCCGTCCTTCTGGAACACCTCGACATGGCTGCGATCGCCGCAATTGAGGTAGAAGCCGAACACCTTTCCGTCGCGCAGGAAGTTGAACTGCGTGTCGAGGCCGAGCACGTCGCGGTAGAAGGCCCGCGTCGCTTCCAGATCATGCGCGAAGATGCAGACATGGGCGAGTTGCTTCACCTTGATCATCACCGGCTCCCTCGCGAAAGTGTGGATTCAGGTCGGTGGCGTGCCGTTTTCGGCCAGCACCGCACCGGCGAGATACAGCGAACCACCGATCAGGATGCGCGGCGCCGGGCCGTCCCAGGTGTCGCGCAGCAGCATCAGCGCGCTGGCGACGGAGCTGACCGGCTCGGCGGTGAGGCCGGCCTCGGTCGCCCGGATCGCCAGTTCGTCATTCGGCACACCGGCGTCGCTCATGCTCACCGGCACGGTGTAGACATGGCGGACCAGGCCCTTGAAGGCGCGGAAATAGCCGCTCTGGTCCTTGGTGTTGATCATGCCGGCAATCAAAAACAGCGGCCGCGGGTTCTTTTCCTCCTGCTCGGCCAAGGCTTCCGCCACCACCACGCCGGCGCCCGGATTGTGACCGCCATCGAGCCAGATGTCGGCGCCCTTGGGAGCGAGGTCCGCCAGCCGGCCCTGTGCCAATTTCTGCATGCGGCCCGGCCATGCGACTTTTGCCATCGCCTTTTCAGCGGCGCGATGGCTGATCTCGAAGCCGGCGGCCTTGACCGCGGCAATCGCCGCCGCCGCATTGGCGAACTGGTGGCGCCCGGGCAGGCGCGGCGGCGGCAGGTCCATCAGGCCGTCCTCGTCCTGATAGACCATGCGGCCGTTCTCCTCGAAGGCGAGAAAATCCTGGCCGTAGACGAAGGTCGGGCAATCCAGCCGCTCGGCGGTTTCGATCAGCACTTGCAGCGCCGTCTCGCTCTCCTGCGCGCCGATGACCACCGGGCAGCCGCGCTTCATGATGCCGGCCTTTTCGGCGGCGATCAGTTCGACCCGGTCGCCGAGATAGGCTTCGTGATCCATCGACACCGGCATGATCACCGACACCGCCGGCCGGGCAACGACATTGGTGGCGTCGAAGCGGCCGCCAAGGCCGACCTCGATGATGGCGGCGGCAGCCGGATGTTCGGAAAACAGGATGAAGGTGACGGCGGTTAGGATTTCGAAGACGGTGATCTTCTGGCCTTGATTGGCCCGGGCGACGCGGGCGATGGCCTCGGCGAAGGTCTCGTCGTCGACCAGCCGGCCGCCGCCCTCGGCCGCCAGTCGGTAGCGCTCGGCCCAGTTCACCAGATGCGGCGAAGTGTGGACATGGACAAGGTGGCCGCCGGCTTCGAGCAGCGCGCGCGAAAAGGCCGCGCACGAGCCCTTGCCGTTGGTGCCGGCGATATGGACGACCGGCGGCAGCCGCTCCTGCGGATTGCCGAGGCGTTCGAGCAGCCTTGTGATGCGGTCGAGCGAAAGGTCGAAGCCTTTCGGATGCAGCGCCATCAGGGCTTCGATTTCACGATCTGCGGCAAGCGTTGTCATGAGCGAATCCTACGCATGCGCGCAGGTGCACGCAATCGCGGTTTGCGGCCAGAAATGTCGCGTCAGGCCTGCGGGCGGGCTTCCGTCGGGATGACCGACGGCGGCAGGATTTCCGGCTCCAGCGGCTTTTGCTCCTGCGGCAGTTTGAGCAGGATTTTCAACAGCCGTGAAATCGTCTCGCGCAGTTCCAGCCGCGACACCACCATATCGACCATGCCGTGCTCCATCAGATATTCGGAGCGCTGGAAACCGTCCGGCAGTTTCTCCCGGATGGTCTGCTCGATGACGCGCGGGCCGGCAAAGCCGATCAGCGCGCCGGGCTCGGCAATGTGGACGTCTCCCAGCATGGCGTAGGAGGCGGTAACGCCGCCGGTGGTCGGGTTGGTCAAGACGACGATGTATGGCAGGCCGGCTTCCTTCAGCCGGTCGACGCCGATCGTGGTGCGCGGTAACTGCATCAGGGACAGAATGCCTTCCTGCATGCGCGCGCCACCGGAGGCGGCAAACAGGATCAGCGGCCGCTTGCGCTGCAAGGCGACCTCGAAACCGTGCACAATGGCGTCACCCGCGGCCATGCCGAGCGAGCCGCCCATGAAGGCGAAATCCTGCACCGTCACCACAACCGGCAGGCCTTTGACCGTGCCCAGCGCGTTGATGATGGCGTCTTCCAGGCCGGTCTTGGCCTTGGCGTCCTTCAGCCGGTCCGTGTAGCGCTTCTCGTCGCGGAACTTGAGCGGGTCCTGCATGACCTTGGGGTTTTCAAGCTGCTCGTATTTGCCGTCGTCGAGGAAGAATTTCAGCCGTTCCTTGGCCGAAATCTTCATGTGATGGCCCGATGACGGGATGACGAACTGGTTGGATTCCAGGTCCTTGTGAAACACCATCTCGCCGGTCTCGGGATCCTTGATCCAGAGATTCTCGGGCATGTCGGTGCGCCGGCCGAGCATCGAATTGATCCTCGGGCGAACGTAATTGGTGATCCAGTTCATCGCTTCGGCTCCTGTCCTGACGAAGAGTTGGCTCGTGCATGTCGCCCAAAAGTGGGAACCGGTTTTGGGATAACGACTTGCACAAGACCTAAGTAGGGAAACTATTCGGCAGCAGCAAGGCGGGCCGAACGCACGCCCTGAGACAGTCCGCTGACCAGGGTGGCGACGGCCTCGGCCGGGTCGGCGGTCTTCTCGCCCTTCGGTCCTAACACATTGGCGACCGCGTTGACGATCGCGGTGCCGACGACGACGCCATCGGCATTGGCGCCGATAATGCGCGCCTGCTCGGCGGTCTTGACGCCGAAGCCGACGCAGACTGGCAAGTTGGTGTGGCCCTTGATGCGCTTGACCGCGGCGGCAACCTTGCCGGTGTCGGCCAAAGCCGAGCCGGTGATGCCGGTCATCGACACGTAATAGACGAAGCCCGACGTATTCTGCAGCACCTTGGGCAGGCGCTTGTCGTCGGTGGTCGGCGTTGCCAAGCGGATGAAGTTGATGCCGGCCTTCAGCGCCGGAATGCAGAGTTCTTCGTCCATCTCCGGTGGCAGGTCGACGACGATCAGCCCGTCAATGCCGCTGGCGATGGCGTCCTTGAGGAAGCGATCGACACCGTAGATGTAGATCGGGTTGTAGTAGCCCATCAGCACGATCGGCGTTTCATTGTCGGTGGCGCGGAAATCAGCCGCCGTCTTCAGCGTCTTGACCAGGGTCTGGCCACCTTTCAGCGCCCGCAGGCCAGCGGCCTGGATCGCCGGTCCATCGGCCATCGGATCGGAAAACGGCATGCCCATTTCAATGATGTCGGCGCCGGCCTTGGGCAGCGCCTTCATGATCGACAAAGCGGTGTCATAGTCGGGGTCGCCGCTCATGAAATAGGTGACGAGCGCCGGGCGGCCCTCGGCTTTCAGTTTTGCCATGCGGCGGTCGATGCGGGTCACCATGATCAGATCTCCATGCCCAGCATCGAGGCCACTGTGTGCACATCCTTGTCGCCGCGTCCCGACAGGTTGACGATGACGATCTGGTCCTTGTCCATATCCGGCACGATCTTGACCGCATGCGCGATGGCGTGCGCGGATTCCAGCGCCGGGATGATGCCTTCGACGCGTGTCGTCAGCTTGAAGGCTTCCAGCGCCTCGTCGTCGAGGATCGGCACATATTCGACGCGGCCGGAATCGCGCAGCCAGGAATGTTCGGGGCCGACGCCGGGATAGTCGAGGCCGGCTGAGATCGAATGGCCGTCGAGGATCTGGCCGTCGGCGTTCTGCAGGAGATAGGTGCGGTTGCCGTGCAGCACGCCGGGCGCGCCGGCATTCATCGAGGCGCAATGCTCGATGCCGTCAAGGCCGCGGCCGCCGGCTTCGATGCCGATGATGCGGACTTCTTTGTCATCCAGGAACGGATGGAACAGGCCGATGGCGTTCGAGCCGCCGCCGACAGCGGCGATGATGGTGTCGGGTAGCCGGCCTTCCTGTTCGAGGATCTGGGCGCGCGCCTCGATGCCGATCACCGACTGGAAGTCGCGCACCAGCTCCGGATAGGGATGCGGACCTGCGGCGGTGCCGATCAGATAATAAGTGTCCTCGACATTGGTGACCCAGTCGCGCAACGCTTCGTTCATGGCGTCCTTCAGCGTGCCGTGACCGGCGGTCACCGGCCGCACTTCGGCGCCGAGCAGCTTCATGCGGAAGACGTTGGGGCTTTGGCGGGCGACATCGGTGGCGCCCATGTAAACGACGCAGGGAAAGCCGAAGCGCGCCGCGACCGTGGCCGCGGCAACGCCGTGTTGACCAGCGCCCGTCTCGGCGATGATGCGCTTCTTGCCCATGCGCTTGGCCAGCAGGATCTGGCCGAGGCAGTTGTTGATCTTGTGCGAACCGGTGTGGTTCAAATCCTCGCGCTTGAAGTAGACTTTGGCGCCGCCCCCGAGGCCCTTCGCCGAGGAAACCTCACGAAGATGCTTGGTCAGGCCTTCGGCGAAATACAGCTTTGACGGCCGCCCGGCATAGTGGGTCGACAGATTGGTCAACTCGGCCTTGAAGTCCGGATCGTTCTTGACCTCGTTCCAGTGCCGCTCGAGGTCGAGGATCAGCGGCATCAGCGTCTCGGCCACGAAGCGGCCCCCGAAGATGCCGAACATGCCCTGTTCGTCGGGTCCCGTGCGGAAGGAATTGGGTGTCGCCGGCTTGTTCATCGCCGATCTCCTGGTCTTGGTTCTGAGCATGTCTTATCGGAAAACCGGTTCCCACTTCTCCGGAACATGCTCGGGTTCGAAAGAAGTGCCTCAGGCAGCGCGGTCGTCGCGCGCGGCCCTGACGGCCCGGAAAAACTGCTCGATCAGCGCCGGATCCTTGACGCCCGGGCCGCTTTCCACCCCCGACGAAATGTCTATCGCGGGCGGATTGGCTGATATCAGGGCGTCGCCGATATTGGCGGCGTTGAGCCCACCGGAAAGCATGTAATCGAGCCCGGCGTCAAGGCCGGCCAGGATGCGCCAGTCAAAGGCGACGCCATTGCCGCCCGGAAGTTGCGAGCCCTTTGGTGGCTTGGCATCGAACATGAAGCGATCGGCAACGCCGATGAACGGCTTTAGCCGCTCGAGATCGGCTACCTCACTGACGGAGAACACCTTCATGACAGGCAGGCCGTAGCGAGCTTTCACCTCTGCCACCCGCTCGGGCGTCTCCGTGCCGTGCAACTGCAGGATGTCGGGGCGCATTTTGGCGACGATCTCATCCAGGAACGCGTCATCGGCATCGACGGTCACGGCGACCGCCCTGGCCTTGCCGATTGCCGCCTCGCGCAGGCGGCCGGCTGCCGCAGGCTCGACATAGCGCGGGCTTTTAGCAAAGAAGATGAAGCCGACATGGCTGGCGCCGCCGGCCAATGCCGCGGCCATTGCCTCATCGGTCTTCAATCCACAGATCTTGATATCGAGCGCCATGGCGCGGGGCTTGGCACGAAACCGGCCAAGAGTCGAGAAAAAGCATGCTGTTTGCCGGCAACGCCAAAGGCGCTACCTATTGATGGGAGAAGCAAGGCGGAGCAGACGAATGGCCGACCAGAGCATAGCCGAACTCAGGCAGAAGATCGCGCAAGCGCGCGACGTCATCGCGCATCTGATGCAAAAGGCCGCCTTCGACGGGGCAGAAGCGCACCGGGTCCTGGATTATTTCGGCAGCGATGCGTTCGAGCAGAATTTCCTGCCATGGCCGCGCCATGGCGACGAAGGGCTGCGGCCTGAAGAGCTTAATGCGGCCAATGATGATTGAGCGCGGCGCTGGCGCAGGCTAATCGAACACAATCGCCTGCAACGCCCCACCATTCCTCTTCAGCCAGTCCTTGCAGCGGTCGGTGTCGGGGCAGAGCTGCTCGCACAGTTTCCAGAATTTCGGGCCGTGGTTCATCTCCTTGAGATGCGCCACTTCATGCGCGACCAGGTAGTTTATCACCGGCGTCGGCGCCATCATGATGCGCCATGAGAAGGACAAATTGCCGTCGGAAGTGCAGGAGCCCCAGCGGCTCGACGTGTCCTTGAAGCGGATCGCCTTGGCGCGCTTGCCGATGGCTTCGGTATGCTTGACCACCAGCTTCTCGATGTCCTTCTTGGCCTCGCGCTTGAGGAAATCGGCGATGCGGCGCGGCAAATGTATGCGCTCGCCATGGACGATCAGCAGCGGACCGCGCTCGTCGCGCGACACGGTGACGGTGCCGCGTTTCGACGGTTCGTGGACGATGCGATGCGCGACGCCGCGTATCGGGATCTTGATGCCGGGGCGCACTTGCGGCCGTGTCGGGACCTTGGCCAGACGCTGCTCCAGCCAGCCCTGGTGGCGGTGAAGGAATTTCTCCACCTCGCCGCGGCGCAGGCCCGGCGGCACGGTGATGCGCAGCCCCTGGCCGCCCGAATCGATGCGAAGCGTCAGCCGCCGTGCGCGGGCGCTCTCGACGATCCTGAGCGGCAGTGTGCGGCCGGCAACGACGTGCTCTCGCTCTTCGACAGGCGAGGGTTTTGGTTTGGTCAGGTTGCGGAAAAAGCCGAAGGACATGGCTGAACGATACGCGATTCGAGGAAAACGACCAGAACAAAAAAGAAACGGCGCCGCTCGCGCGACGCCGTCCATCATGCCAAGGCCTGTCTTACAGCGCCGCGCGTCTCTGACGCGCACAGGACGCTGTAGCACTCTAATTCGGCGCATGAACCTTTCCGAAAATCGGTTCCGATTTTCGGGGTCATGCGCGCAGCCTCAGTCGTCAAGCAGGTTCGGGCCCTTGCGCTTGGGGGTCGCGGGCTTGGCCGTTTCGGCCGAGCCTGTTTTCGCAGGCGCCGTCGACTTGTTGCGGTTGGCCATGAAGCGGTCGAACTCGTCCTGGTCCTTGGCGCGGCGCAATTCGCGGGCGTACTCATCGAACTCGCTCAGCATCTCGTCGAGCTTGCGACGCTCTTCGGCGAGGCGTTCGAGTTCCTTCTCGCGCCAGTCGTCGAAAGCGACATTGCCGGTGCGGGCCGAACCGTGGCCCCAGCGCGCGGCCTTGTCGGAACCGCGGCGGCAGCCGGCGAAGATGCCGTCCGTGGCGCGGTTGACGTCGCGCTTGAAGCCGTCAAGCCGGTCGCCCCAGATGATGTAGGCGAGCATGGCGAAGCCAAGCGGCCAGAACACCATGAAGCCGATCACCATCAACGCGATGGTCGCCGGCGTCCAGGCCGGGCGGATCAATGCGGATGTGTTCATTTTCTCCCATTCCTTCGGTTGGAGACAGCCAAGAGCGGCTGCGTGGATTCGAAATGGGATGAGAAAAACGGCGATTCAAGACAACGCCCGCCAAAACCGGACAACAGCCTGAAATGATTATCGCTTTTTGAGCGCTTCGAGGAAAAGCACAAGGAGGCCGGCGACCAGGCCCCAGAAGGCGGCGCCAACGCCGAACAAAGTCAGCCCCGACGCGGTGACAACGAAGGTGACAGTAGCCGCCATGCGCTGGTCCTCGTCCTTGAGCGCGATCGACAGCGCGTTGGCGAGCGATCCCATCAGCGCCAGGCCGGCGACCAGAACGATCAGGCTCTGCGGCAGCACTGCGAAGATCGCCACCAGCGAGGCGCCGAAAACCGCGAAAATCAAATAGGCAAGTGCATAGAAGGGTCCGGTCTTCCAGCGCTCGGCCGGGTCGGGATGGACGTCCGGCCCGGTGCAGATCGCCGCAGAGATCGCGGCCAGATTGGTGGTCGAGCCGCCAAACGGCGCCGACAGCAGCGAGAACAGGCCGGTGACGCCGATCAGCGGGCCGGGTTCGGGGTGATAGCCGGCGGCGCGCAAGACGGCGAGACCCGACAGGTTCTGCGACGCCATGGTGACGAGGTAGAGCGGCAGCGCCAGGCCGATGACAGCTGCGGCGCTGAAATGCGGAGCAATCAGCGTCAGCGTCGACAGTTCCGGCGCCGGCAGTCCGCCGACGCGGCCTGTCAGGAAGGCGGCGATGCCGCCGCCGATCAGCACCGCCAGCACCGACAGCGCCGGGTTGAACAGGCGAATGACGAAGAAGGCCGCGATCAGCGGCAGGATCAGCCAGGGGTCGACCGGAATGGTCTTGACGGCATTGAGCGCGAAGGTGACGACGATGCCGGCCAGCATGCCGGACGCGACCGACGTCGGTATCCTTGATATAAGCTGGGTCAGCGGCTTGAACAGGCCGGTGGCGATCAACATCAAGCCGGTGACGATGAAGGCGCCGACCGCATCGGCCATGGTAAAGCCGCTCGATGCCGCCATCAGCGCCAGGCCTGGTGTCGACCAGGCGGTGATGATGGGCATTTTCGTGCGCCAGGACAGCCACAGGCATTCGATCGCCATCGCCACGCACACTGCCGTCACCCAGCTCGCGGTTTCGGCTTGCGTGGCGCCAACCGCCTTGGCGGCGGCAATGACGACGGCCAGCGTGCCGCCGAAGCCGACGATTGCCGCGACAAAGGCGGATATCGGGATGGAAATGCGCATTCTTGCCTACCCCGCCCGCCGAACCATGTCGGCCACCGCCCTCAGCAGCATGTCGAGATCCTGCGGCCGCGACAGGCGGTGGTCGCCGTCGGGAATGAGCGACAAAGTGACGTCGTCGGCTGGCAGCAGCGAGACCAGCTTCAGCGCATGGCTTGCCGGCACGTCGGCATCGGCCAAGCCCTGCAGGATGTGGACCGGGCAATGGGTATCGATCGGCCCGATCATGACCCGGTTCGCTCTGCCGTCCTCGATCAGCGCGCTTGTGTAGATGTAAGGCTCGGCGGAATAGTCCGAAGGTTCTTCGAAAAAGCCTTTCTCCCGAAGTTCGCGCCTCTGTGCCTCCGTCAGAGCCGGCTCGACCAGCTCGGCGGTGAAATCCGGCGCCGGCGCGAGCAGCACCAGGCCAACCACATTGCTGTCGCCCGCCTTGCGCAGCTCCTGCACCATGCGCAGCGCGATCCAGGCGCCCATCGACGAGCCGACCAGGATTTGCTTGCCCTCGGTGAAATGCCGGAAGGCGGCGAGGCTCTCGCCAAGCCATTTCGAGATAGTACCGTCGGCAAAGGCGCCGCCGGATTCGCCATGGCCGGAATAGTCGTGGCGCAGATATGCGCGGCCTTCCCTGGCCGCCCAATCCGACAGCGTTTGCGCCTTCGTGCCCAGCATGTCGGATTTGTAGCCGCCGAGCCAGACGACGCCGGGCGTTGCGCCCGAGGAATGGCGAACCGCGATATCGATGCCGTCGACATCCAGCAGGGTTGGGGTGGTCGCGGTCATGGCTGTGGATCAATCCTGGTTCTGGGGACCTGATTGTGGGAGCCTGATTTTACTCGCTGGTCTTTTGACACAGGCACAGGCGAGGCGGAAAGTGCTCGCGACATCCTTTGTTTGGTGCAGGCCTGCGATCAGGGTGATTTTCTGTCAGCGCTGTGCTATTGACTCCGCCCGCGCGCTCACCACATTGGCGCGTCCTGAACATTCTAGATTGAAACCCTGAACGAAACGGCCAAGGAGACCACGACCATTCGCAGACCTTTCAAAGCAGCGGCGCCCACCAAGGATGGCCCGCGCTCAAACCGTGATATCCGGGTTCCCCGGGTCCAGCTGATCGACGCCGATGGCCAGAACCGCGGCGATATTTCCATCAACGACGCATTGCTGCTCGCCGAAGAGGCAGGGCTCGATCTGGTCGAGATCTCGCCCAATGCAGTGCCGCCTGTCGTCAAAATTCTCGATCTCGGCAAATTGAAATACGCCAACCAGAAGAAGGCGGCCGAGGCGCGCAAGAACCAGAAGGTCATCGAGATCAAGGAGATCAAGATGCGCCCGAACATCGACAGCCATGACTACGAAACCAAGATGAAGGCCGTGCGGCGCTTCTTCGAGGAAGGTGACAAGGTCAAGCTGACGCTGCGCTTCCGCGGCCGCGAGATGGCGCATATGGAACTCGGCATGCAGCTCCTGAACAAGGTGCGCGAGGAGACGGCTACCATCGCCAAGGTCGAAGCCGAGCCGAAGCTGGAAGGCCGCCAGATGATGATGGTGCTGGCGCCGCGCTAGATCAGTTCGGGCGTTGCGCTCTAAATCCGCCTGAATCCTGTCTCATGGCGTCCCGGCGATCGGCGGGACGCCGATTCTCCTGTCCAGACGCCGCGATCGCCGGCAAAGCTTCTCGACAATCGGATTCCCGACATGGCCAATGAAATCAACCCTGCGCCCATCAAGGAGCTGGGCGGCTACCAGCACATGCGTCGCATGGTGCTTGCGGTGCTGGTGGTGGTGCTGTTTGCGGCACTGCTGTTCGGCCAGTCGACCTTCCCGCCCGATACCCCGGTGCATGAAACGATCGAGATGGTCGGCGTGCTGCTGATCTTCCTTGGCGTCGTCGGCCGCTTGTGGTCGACACTCTATATCGGGGGGCGCAAATCCTCCGAAGTGGTCACCGGCGGCCCCTATTCGATCACCCGCAATCCTCTCTACGTGTTCTCGACCGTTGCCGCCGCCGGCGTCGGGGCGCAGATCGGCTCGTTCTCCGGCATCGTCCTGTTTGCGCTTTTGTGCGCCGGCGCCTTCCACATCGTCATCCTGCGCGAGGAAAGGTATCTCAAGGAGGTTCTCGGCGCGCCCTACACAGCCTATCTGGCGCGGGTGCCGCGTTTCTTCCCCCAGCTGTCGCTCTACCAGGAAGGCGACACCGGCAGCTTCAAGCCGCGCCTCTTGCTGACCACCTTGCTCGACGGGCTGGTGTTTCTGGTGGCGTTGCCGGTGTTCGAGACCATCGATGGCGCCCAGCAATCGGGCATTCTGCCGGTGCTGTTCAGGCTGCCCTGATCGCGGACAGAGCGTCGCAGCCGCTCGGGTGTTGCGCGCCAGCCCGCTTTGACGTATAGGACCGCCGTTCCAAGAAAACCGCCCGGCAGGGCATGCCGTGGCGGTTTCATTTGCTTTTCGGGCTTTTGGTCCGCCCGAAGCGAACAAGAAGCGCGATTGTGCGCCACCAATACGGAGTAGCAAAATGCCCAAGATGAAGACCAAATCGGCCGCCAAGAAGCGGTTCAAGATCACAGGTACGGGTAAAGTCCTGTCGGCTGCGGCCGGCAAGCGTCACGGCATGATCAAGCGTTCCAACAAGTTCATTCGAAATGCCCGCGGCACGATGGTTCTGGCTGAACCGGATGGCAAGAAGGTCATCAAGAATTTTCTGCCGAACGGCCTCTGAGCATTCGGTTTCAGGAACAGCGTTTAAGGAGATCATGACATGGCACGCGTAAAAAGAGGCGTCACCTCGCACGCCAAGCACAAGAAGGTCCTGAAAGCCGCGAAAGGCTTCTACGGCCGCCGCAAGAACACCATTCGCATCGCCAAGCAGGCGGTCGAAAAGTCGATGCAGTACGCGTATCGCGACCGCAAGAACCGCAAGCGCTCGTTCCGCGCGCTGTGGATCCAGCGCATCAACGCCGCGACGCACGAGCATGGCCTGAGCTATGGCCGCTTCATCGACGGCCTCAACAAGTCCGGTATCGAGATCGATCGCAAGATCCTGTCCGACATGGCCATCCATGAACCGCAGGCGTTCGCCGCACTCGTGGCCAAGGCCAAGGTCGCGCTCGAATATCTGAAGAACACCACCCCGAATGCTTTTGAAAGCGCTGTCGCCTAGAGCATGATGCCAAAAAGTTGCTGACTTTTTGGACAACATCATGCTCAGGGAAATTTAGCGAGGAGCGCGATCTTTCCGAAAGGTCTGCAACTTTTCGGGATCGGGCTCCGAGCCCAGCGCTTCCCAGCATTCGCAATTCTGATTGGGGAACCCGCGCTGGCACGGCTGGCGCGGGTTTTTCTTATGGCTGAACTTTCAACTTGAAAGTGACTTTCACCTCAAAGTTGACTCCCAACACAGCGAGTTTGACCGTGAACGACATAGCTACCGGCTTGGATACTCTCGAAAACTCCCTGATGGCCGACGTCGCGTCGGCCGCCGATGAGGCTGCTATCGAAGCCGTGCGCGTCGCGGCTCTCGGCAAAAAGGGGTCGATCTCGGAATTGCTGAAGACACTGGGCGCGATGAGCGCCGAGGAGCGCCAGGTCAAGGGCCCCGCGATCAACGGCCTGAAGAACCGCGTCACTGAAGCGCTGACGACACGCAAGGCCGAGCTGAAGGATGTGGCGGTCACGGCGCGCCTTGCCGCCGAGACGGTCGACGTGACGCTGCCGGTGCGGCAATCGCCGGCCGAGCGCGGCCGCATCCATCCGATCAGCCAGGTCATCGACGAGATCGCGGCGATCTTCGGCGATCTCGGCTTTGCCATCGCAGAAGGTCCCGATGTCGAGAGCGACTATTACAATTTCACCGCGCTGAATTTCCCCGAAGGGCATCCGGCGCGCGAGATGCACGATACCTTCTTTTTCCAGCCGGACGAAAAGGGCGAGCGCAAGCTGTTGCGCACGCACACCTCGCCGGTACAGATCCGCACCATGGAGAAGCAGAAGCCGCCGATCCGCATCGTCATTCCCGGCAAGACCTACCGGCAGGATTCCGACGCTACCCACTCGCCGATGTTCCATCAGGTCGAGGGGCTGGTGATCGACAAATCGGCCAATGTCGCCAACATGAAGTGGGTGCTGGAAGAATTCTGCAAGGCTTTCTTCGAGGTGCCGCAGGTCAAGATGCGCTTCCGGCCGTCGTTCTTCCCGTTCACCGAGCCAAGCCTCGAGGTCGACATCCAATGCGACCGCTCGCGGCCCGGCGAAGTGCGCTTCGGCGAAGGCTCCGACTGGATGGAGATCCTCGGCTGCGGCATGGTCCACCCCAATGTGCTGCGCGCCGGCGGGCTCGATCCCGACGAATATCAGGGCTTTGCCTGGGGCATGGGAATCGACCGCATCGCCATGCTGAAATACGGCATGCCGGACCTGCGCGCCTTCTTCGACGCCGATGTCCGCTGGCTGTCGCATTACGGTTTCCGGCCGCTCGACATGCCGACGCTGTTCGGAGGTCTTTCCGCATGACGGCGCCGCACGCCGGTGGCTGCCGCTGCGGCGCGGTACGGTTCGAGGCCTCGGTCGAACCGCACCATGTCAGCTATTGCCATTGCGGCGATTGCCGGCGCGCCAGCGGCGCGCCGGTGTCGGCCTTTGTCGGCTTCCTTACCGAGCAGGTGGCTTTCACCGGCAAGGCACTGAAGATGTACGAGAACGGCCCGGTTACACGCTCGTTCTGCGGCATTTGCGGCTCGCCTATCGCCTATGTCGACGAGCGGCTGGAAGACCACATCTATTTCATGCTGGGCGCCATGGACATGCCGGCTTATTTCCGGCCGACGCACCATGCCTATGTGCGCGAGCAGCTGCCCTTCGTGCATATGCCCGACGACTTGCCGCGCCATTTGAAGACAAGCGTGCCCAGACCCGATGGACAAGGTCCGGGCGGGTACAGACAAAACGGAACATAGTGATGAAACTCACCCTTTCCTGGCTCAAGGATCATCTCGACACCGACGCCACGCTCGACGAGATCGTCGAGAGGCTGACCTCGATCGGCCTCGAAGTCGAGCATGTCGACGACAAGGCCGGCCTGAAGCCGTTCGTCATCGCCAAGGTGCTGACGGCGGTGCAGCATCCCGACGCCGACCGGCTGCGGGTGCTGACCGTCGACACCGGCAATGGCGCAGCCCCTGTCCAGGTGGTGTGCGGTGCGCCGAATGCCCGCGCCGGCCTGATCGGCGCCTTCGCCGCGCCCGGCGCCTATGTGCCCGGTATCGACGTGACGCTGACCGTCGGCAAGATCCGCGGCGTCGAGAGCCATGGCATGATGTGTTCCGAGCGCGAGCTGGAGCTGTCGGATGAGCACAATGGCATTATCGACCTGCCGGCCGATGCGCCTGTCGGCACCAGCTTCGCGGCTTACGCGCATCTCGACGATCCGGTGATCGAGATCAATCTGACGCCGAACCGGCCGGATGCGACCAGCATTTACGGCGTCGCCCGGGACCTGGCGGCAAGCGGGCTTGGCCGGCTCAAGACCGCGCCGGTCGAAGCGGTCCCTGGCAAAGGTGAAACGCCGGTCAAGGTGACCATCGAGGCGCCGGAGCTCTGCCCCGGTTTCGCGCTGCGCCTGGTGAAAGGCGTGAAGAACGGGCCGTCGCCGAAATGGCTGCAGCAAAGGCTGATCGCCATCGGCTTGCGCCCGATCAGCGCGCTGGTCGACATCACCAACTACGTCACCTTCGACCGTGGCCGGCCGCTGCATGTGTTCGATGCCAAGAAGGTCGCCGGCAATCTCGTCGTGCGCCGCGCACGCGACGGCGAGAAGGTGCTGGCGCTCGACGGGCGCGAATACACGCTGACGCCGCAGATGTGCGTGATCGCCGATGATAATGGCGTCGAATCGATCGCCGGTGTCATGGGCGGCGAGCATTCCGGCTGCGACGAGAGCACCACGGACGTGCTGATCGAATCCGCTCTTTGGGATCCGATCACCACGGCCCGCACTGGCCGTACGCTCGGCATCATCACCGATGCCCGTTACCGTTTCGAGCGTGGCGTCGACCCAGAATTCATGGTGCCCGGCGTCGAGCTGGCGACAAAGCTTGTGCTGGAGTTCTGCGGCGGCGAGCCGACGGAAACCGAGGTCATTGGCTATGCCGGCTACAAGCCTAAGATCGTTTCCTTCCCGATCTCGGAAGTAAAGCGGCTGACCGGCACCGAAGTGCCGAAGGCGGAAAGCCTCGACATCCTTTCGCGCCTCGGCTTCGAGCCGCAGGGCTCGGACGACATCGTCGATGTGGCGGTGCCGTCCTGGCGGCCCGATGTCGATGGCAAAGCCGACCTGGTCGAGGAAGTCATGCGCATTCACGGCGTCGACAACATCGCGCCGCAGCCGCTCGGCGCTCATGACGCGGTCAATTCCAAGATCCTGACGACGCTGCAGGTGCGCACCCGCATTGCCAAGCGCTCGCTCGCCGTGCGGGGCATGCTGGAGGTTCTCACCTGGTCGTTCATCCCGGCCAAACACGCCGAACTGTTCGGCGGCGGCCAGACGGCGCTGAAGCTCGCTAATCCGATTGCAGCCGACATGTCCGATATGCGGCCCTCGTTGTTGCCCGGCCTGATCGTCGCCGCGCAGCGCAATGCCGACAAGGGGATCGGCGATGTCGCGCTGTTCGAGGTCTCCGGTACCTATGAGGGCGACGGCCCCGACCAGCAGCGGCGCGTTGCCGCCGGTGTGCGCCGCGGCACCGCCAAGCTCGACGGTTCCGGCCGCAGTTGGGCCGGCAATTCCGGTCCGGTCGGCGTGTTCGACGCCAAAGCCGACGCGATTGCAGCGCTGGAAGCCTGCGGCGCGCCGGTCGACAGGCTGCAGATCGAGCCAGGCGGTCCGGCCTGGTATCATCCCGGCCGCTCCGGCACGATCAAGCTCGGCCCGAAGACAGTGCTCGGCACCTTCGGCGAGTTCCACCCGAAGACGCTGGAGGGGTTGGACGTTTCCGGACCGATCTGCGGTTTCGAGGTCTATATCGACGCCGTGCCCGAGCCGAAGGCCAAGCCGACGAAAACCAAGCCAAAGCTGGAGCTGTCCGCCTTCCAGGCGGTGAAGCGCGACTTTGCTTTCGTCGTCGACAAGACGGTGGAGGCCGGCGCGCTGGTGCGCGCGGCGCTCGCCGCCGACAAGAAGCTGGTCACCGGCGTTTCGGTGTTCGATGTGTTCGAGGGGGCATCTCTCGGGACCGCCAAGAAGTCGGTTGCCATCGAAGTATCTATCCAGCCGGTTGAAAAGACGCTCACCGACGAGGATTTCGAGGCGCTGGCCAAGCGCATCGTCGACAATGTTGGCAAGCAAACGGGCGGCATGCTGAGAACGTAGAGCGGCTAACGCCGCCCTACGTATTTCGACTTCAGGCAATTCTTAGGGAAAGCGCGTCTTAGGGAAAGCGCGGCGCGCTTCCCAGTAAAACCGCTACACACTTTTCCTGGAATTGCTTCTGAGGATTGCCGGCAGTTGCGAATCGCTCTCCAAAGGGCGATGGACCATCTGCGCTATTCCGGTCTGCCGTTCGAAGCCCAGCGCGAAGCGTTTCTCGCCATGGTGTTGGCGGATGCGCTCGTCAGCGACGCGCTGGAGCGGGCCCGCACGCTGGCGTTGCCGGACTGGCTGGTGGTGTCCGGCGCGCTCTACAACAGCGTCTGGAACCACCTGACCGGCAAGCCGCCGGGCTACGGCATCAAGGATGTCGATCTCTTCTACTTCGATGACAGCGACCTGTCCTACGAGGCCGAGGACGCGGTCATCCGTCGAGCCGCGCAGCATTTCGAGGGGCTGGCTCTGCCGGCCGAGGTGCGCAACCAGGCACGGGTGCATCTGTGGTATCCGCAGAAATTCGGCCAGCCCTGCCCGCGCTATACGAGTTCCAGCGAGTCGGTGAGCTATTTCGCCTCGAAGACGCATGCGGTCGGGGTGCGATACGATGCCGATGGGCAGCTTGAGGTCGTGGCGCCGTTCGGGCTGGATGACCTCTTCGCGTTTCGCATCACGCCCAACCGGCTGATGGATAACAGGCGCACGCATGAGGCCAAGGGGGCGAGGGCGAAGGCGTGCTGGCCGGAGATTACGGTGGTGCCTTGGTAATACGAAATGGCGGCGCGAGGCACCCCCCTCTGGCCTGCCGGCCATCTCCCCCGCAAGGAGGGAGATTGGCAGCTTCATCGTTGGCGCACTTTCTGCAACGTTGGTGATTGGCGAAAACAGCGACGACAGCCGATCTCCCCCCTTGCGGGGGAGATGTCCGGCAGGACAGAGGGGGGTGCCGCGCGCCGACTTCTCAGGGCGCCAAGCTCCCCCGCTTGTTCACCCATTCACCAGCGCCAACAGTTCCTCCGTATAGCGCTTGCCAACCACCTTATCCGGCGACAGTGCGTCGCCAATCGCCGCCACCTCGGCCGCGCTCAGCTCGATCCCGACCGCCGCCGTGTTCTGCTCGAGATGGCGTATCTTTCTTGCGCCGGGGATCGGCACGATGAAGTCGCCCTGGTGCAGCACCCAAGCCAGCGCCAGCTGCGCCGATGTGACGCCTTTTTCCACCGCCAGCTTTTCCAGCGTCGCAACGACCTTGGCGTTTGCCGCCATGGCGTCGGCCTGGAAACGCGGCAAGGTGCGGCGCCAATCGTCGTCGCTGAGGGCCTCGGGCTTGGCGATGGTGCCGGTGAGCAGGCCGCGACCGAGCGGGCTGTAGGGGACGAATGCCGAGTTCGCGGCAGACATCGAACACTTCGTCTTCGGGGTCGCGGCTCCAAAGCGAGTACTCACTCTGCACGGCAGCGATCGGATGCACGGCGTGCGCCCGGCGGATGGTGGCGGCACTGACCTCCGACAGGCCCAGCGCCCGCACCTTGCCATCGCGCACCAGCTCGGCCATGGCACCGACCGTGTCCTCTATCGGCACGCCGGGATCGACGCGGTGCTGGTAGTAGAGGTCGATAACATCGGTATCGAGCCGCTTCAGCGAGGCTTCGGCCACCGCCTTGACGTGCTCCGGGCGGCTATCGACGCCGACCATGCGTTCGAGGCCTGAGCCTTCCTCGGAAATCTTGAAGCCGAATTTGGTGGCGATCGTCACCCTGTCGCGCACCGGCTTCAACGCCTTGCCGAGAAGGATCTCGTTCTCAAAGGGACCATAGACTTCGGCGGTGTCGAAAAACGTCACGCCGATCTCGACAGCGCGGCGCAGCGTGGCGATTGCATCCGCCTCGGCCTGACCGCCATATGCGAAGCTCATGCCCATGCAGCCGAGGCCGACGGGGAAGACTTCGAGTTCAGTACCAAGTTTGCGGGTTTTCATGGCGCATCTCCTTGTTGCGATGAAACAGAGATAGCGCCTAGCTTTACGTTCGATAATTGGCTGTCATTCGCACGGGCTGTTCTATAAAATAGAGTAATGAACCGAGCGCATCTTTCTCAACTCGCTGTACTGGCAACAGTCGCCCAATGCGGTAGTTTTCGCGGCGCGGCGCGCGAACTGGCCATCGCGCCCTCGGCAGTTAGCCATGCCGTGTCCAGCCTGGAGGCGCGGCTGGGCGTGCGGCTTTTGGCGCGCAGCACCCGCAGCGTGGCACCAACGGAGGAGGGCGCGCAGCTGCTCGAACGGCTGCGGCCGGCGCTGTCCGAGATCGATCTGGCGCTGGAAACGGCGATCGAGGCGCGCGACCGGCCGGCCGGCAACCTGCGGCTGACCGTGCCGCGCACCGCGGCCCACCTGGCATTGACGCCCAGGCTCGGCGGCTTTGCCGCGGCCTATCCCGACATCGTCCTGGAAATCGTCATCGAGGATCGCTTCACCGACGTCGTCGAAGGCGGCTTCGATGCCGGCGTGCGGCTCGGTGAGAGCCTGCAGCGCGACATGATCGCGGTGCGCATCGGACCGGACCTTCGCGGCGCCGTGGTCGGCGCGCCATCCTATTTCGCGACCATGCCAAGACCCCGCCATCCGCGCGATCTTGCCGACCACCGCTGCATCCGCTTCCGTTTTTCCAGCGGCATTCTTTACCGCTGGGAATTCGAGAAGGATGGCGAAGAGATCGAGATCGCGGCGCAAGGTCCGCTGATCCTCGACGAAGACCATCTGATCGCCCAGGCGGCGGTCGACGGCGCTGGGCTCGCCTTCGTCTTCGACGATTATGTGCGCGCGCCGCTCGCCGACGGTCGCTTGATCCGCGTGCTGGAAGACTGGTGTCCGCCCTTCGACGGTTTCTTCGTCTACTACCCCAGCCGCCGCCAGATGCGCCCGGCGCTGCGGGCGTTTGTTGATTTGTTCAAGGTCGGTGCTTAGCCACCTCCCCACAAGGGGGAGGGTGGAAGAAAGCCCAGCTGCCATTCGTTCACCAGCCATGCCGGCATTCATCACCAACAACTCAACCCGCTACGGCTGGGCGGCGATCGTCCTCCACTGGCTGATCGGCATCCTGTTCATCGGCCAGTTCATGCTCGGCTTCATCATGGTGCGGTTGACCAGCCAGCGCACCGCCTTCGAGCTGATCCAGCTGCACAAATCCTTCGGCTTCCTGCTGCTCGGCCTCCTCATCCTGCGCATTGCCTGGCGGCTCGGCAATACGGCCCCGGCCTTGCCGGCCTCGGTCGGAGGCCTGGAGCGTCGGACGGCGCCGCTGGCGCATCTGGCGCTTTATGGCTTCCAGCTCGCGGTGCCGCTGTCCGGCTGGGCACTGGTTTCGGTGTCGATGCTGGAGATACCCAGCATGCCGTTCAACCTGTTCGTGATGCCGAACCTGCCGCTCGGCGTGTCCGATGCGGCGGAAAACTTCTGGGCGGTAGCACACTGGTATCTCGCCTATGCCGGCATTGCCTTGGTCGCGCTGCATGCACTGGCGGCACTGCGGCATCATTTCTGGCTCCACGACAGCGTGCTCACGCGCATGATCACGCCTTCGTCAGATCAGGACATGGAATAGGGCGCGCCGCGCATTCGTTCATTGGAGTGAGGGCGCAACACTTCGCCTGCCCCAGAAGGACAAAACCCATGTATGCGCGCATCTTCGGATTGGCGGCTGTTGCCGCTTGCCTTGCCATGCCTGTCTCCGCCGCTGTGGACCTCGGCGACGCCGCCGGCAGCTACACGGTCAACCCGGCCAGCTCCAGCATTCGCTTCTCCATCGGCAAGGTCGGTGGCGGCGGCCTCGACGGCGCCTTTGGCCGCTTCAAGGGCTCCATCCGCATCGACAACAGCGATGTCGGCCGTTCCGCGGTCAACTTCACCATCTATCCCGAAAGCGTCGGCACCGGCCAGGGCCGCATCGACGCCTTCCTGCGCTCCGATGCGGTGTTCGACGTGGCCAACAGCCCCGAAATCCAGTTCCGCTCGACCAGCGTAACCCGAACCAGCGACACCACGGCGCTGGTCAGCGGCCGGCTGACGGCGCGCGGCAAGACGTTTGCGGAAAAGTTCACTGCCGAGCTCGGCGGGCTGAAGGGCGGCGTCATTAAATTCCACGTCACCGGCAAGGTGCTGCGCTCCCGGTACGGCATGGATGTCGGCACGCCGATCTATTCGAATATCGTCAATTTCGACATGACGCTGACGGGCAAGCGAGGCTAGCAGGACCAGCGATCCGCATTGGCTTTTCCCGCAATTTCGGGCAAACCTCCTCGCCTGTAAATCGATAGGAGAAGCCTGATGTTCCGATGGGGTGTTTTGTCGACGGCCAAGATCGGCCGCGAGCAATTGTTGCCGGCAATCGTCGAGGCCGAGAATGGCGTTTTGTCCGCGATCGCCAGCCGCGACCTGTCGAAGGCCGAGGCCCTGGGCGAGCGGTTCGGCGCCAGGCATGCCTTTGGTTCGTATGAGGAGCTTCTCGCTTCGAAAGACGTCGACGGCGTCTACATCCCGCTGCCGACCTCGCAGCATGTCGAATGGACGGCCAAGGCCATCGAAGCGGGAAAACATGTGCTGGTGGAGAAGCCGCTGGCGCTCGACGCCAAGGACATCGCGCCGCTGATCAAGCTGCGCGACCAGAAGAAGGTGCTGGTCTGCGAGGCCTTCATGGTCATCTACCACCCGCAATGGATCAAGGTGCGCGATCTCATCGCCGATGGCGCCATCGGCCGGCTGCGCCATGTGCAGGGCGCCTTCTCCTATTACAATGTCGATCCCACCAACATGCGCAACCAGCTCGATCTCGGCGGCGGCGCGCTGCCTGATATCGGCGTCTATCCGACGGTGTCGACGCGGTTTTCGAGCGGCAAGGAGCCGCTGCGCGTGCAGGCGACGATCGAGCGCGACAAGAAATTCGGCACCGACATCTATTCCTCGATCCGCGCCGATTTCGGCGATTTCGAACTGTCCTTCTATCTGTCGACGCAGATGGCGGCGCGGCAGGTGATGGTGTTCCACGGCGAGAAGGGTTTCATCGAGGTGTTCTCGCCATTCAATGCCGGGCTCTACGACCATCACCGCATCGAATTGCACAACCAGAACCATACGGAGGCGCAGGTGTTCCGCTTTCCCGGCACGCAACAGTACCGGCGCGAGGTCGAGACGTTTGCCAGGGCGGCACAGGGCGGCAAGGAGCGTGTCTTCACGCTGGAGGAGTCCGTACTCAACCAGAAGGTCATTGACGCCATCTTCCGCGCCGGTGGCAAGGAAGGCTGGGAGGCCGTCTGATACAGCAATCTTAGCCGGTAATTTCATGGGAGAAGGGCGTCCGCATTGTGCATGCGGACGCTCCTTTCCTATTGGACTGACGATCTCACGCGCCTCTGAGCGTCAGGTGCAAGGTCTCGGCGAAGCGGTCGGGATAGGGCGCAAAGCCCATATGGTCGCCGGGGAAGGCGGCGCGCTTGCTGCCGAGCCTGTCGGCCAGCGCCTTGCCCATGCCGTCGATCGGCTGGCCGATGGACTCTTCGCCGATGCCGACCACGACCGGGCGGCCGCGCAGCGCCTCGATATCGGGACGGTAGAGCGACAGCGGCATGACGCCATGCGCCAGCCAGTATTCGAAATTGCCGCTGACCCTGGCAAAGGTCTCGGCCTCCTCGGGCGACGGTTCGAACGAAGGCGGTCCGTCCTGCGGCCCGGCTTCATCCTGACCCGGCCCTTCCGACAGGCTGTTCTCGCTGAAGAATTTCTGCATCGCCGCCTCGACGCCCTGGCTGCGATAGGTGTCGTGCAGGTCGCGCATGCCGGCCAGTGACGGCGACGGGTCGTCGAGCAGCATCATGCTGGGCGGCTCATGCGCCACCAGCGCACGAACCCGGCCGGGATGGCGGGCGGCGAGGTTGAGCCCGATCTGGGCGCCGCCGCTGGTGCCGAACACATAGGCCGGTCCGGCGCCAAGCGCCTCGATCAATCGCGCGGCATCGTCGCCATGGACATCGAGGTCCTGCTCTTGCGGCTCTCCGTCGAAGGTGCTGCGCGAATTCCCGCGCGGATCATAGGCGACCACCGTGTAGCGGTCGGCGAGGTGGCCCGCGACATCGGCGAAGACGCCGGCGTCCTGCGGTCCGCCGGGGATTATCAACAGTACGGGGCCGGAACCGCGCATCTCATAATAGAGGCCGCGCCCGGTACTTTCAGCGTCGACGTTTGGGGGGTCATGTCCATCTCTCCTGTTGTTCTCATGTCAAAGTTCGGCTTTGCGCCGGGTCCGATCATTTGCCGGTCACAACCATGCGGTTGCCCTCGCTGTCGCGGAATTCGGCGACCGTGCGGCCCCGCTGCCAAGGCGCTTCCTGCGGCTCGGTGATGATTTCGACGCCGCGCGCCTTCAGGCCCGCGACCGTTGCCTCGACATCGCCATCAACGAGCACCAGCACGGGCTCAGTGCCCGGCGTGTCATCGGGGCGTTTGACGAAATGCAAATTGGTGACGGCGCCGGGAAATGTCAGCTCGATCCAGCGCCAGCCGCTGTCGCCCATCAGCTGGTCCTCCGCCACCTGGCAAGCAAGATGTCCGGTGTAGAAGGCCTTGGCGCGGTCCTGGTCGAACACCGGCAATTCGGCAAACTGGATGTGCATGATGGGTCTCTCCTGCTCCTCGATGGCTGCCGCGCAGCCGTCCACGGGAAAGACGATCCGGACGATCGAAAAGATTCGCCGGGCGACGAATCTTTTCGAGGCCGCGAAACGTCTTCTCGATGCAGACTTGAAAACAGGAGACGACAATGGGCTACAATCTCATCCGCTACGGCGTGAAGGACGAAAGCATCGCCGAGAACCGTATGCTGGTTGCACAGGTGTTCGAGGCACTCGACGACACGAATCCGCAATCCGTGCGCTACCTCGTCCTGGAACTGGAGAATGGCGAGTTCATCCATCTTGTCAGCCAGGATGGCGACGGCCTGACCGGGCTCGCAGCCTTCAAGGCCTTCAGCGCCGATCATGCCGGACGCCGCTCGACGCCGCTTGCCAGATCGCCGGCAAAGATCGTCGGCAATTATCGTATGCTGGCCGGCGAGGTCGTGCCGGCTTGAATGCAAAGACCGGCATTTTGGGAACGGACAGGATGAACACAGCAAAACTCGACCGCGTTGCCCTGGAGGCGATGCTCGGCTCCTTGCGACCGAAGCTGCACCGCTACTGCGCCCGCATGGCCGGCTCGGTAATCGATGGCGAGGACATCGTCCAGGAGACACTGATCAAGGCACTGCAGGCCATCGACGGCGACGCCGCCGTCGAGCGTCCGGAGCAATGGCTGTTCCGCATAGCCCACAATGCCGCGCAGGATCATCTGCGCCGGCGCCAGCGGGAGCAGGCGCGCATGAGCGAGACCGACATGACGACGATCGAAGACCCCTCCGCCAGCGCCGATGCGAGGCTCGCCACCGCCGCCAGCCTGCGAAGCTTCATGCAGCTGGCAACAGTGCAGCGCAGCGCCGTGATCCTTGTCGACGTGCTTGGCCTCAGCCTGCACGAAACCTGCGAAGTGTCCGGCGCGACACTGGCCGCGACCAAGGCGGCGCTGCATCGCGGGCGGTCGCAGCTGCGCCTGCTGGCCTCACAGGAGGAGCAAGCGCCTGCCCCAAAACTCGACATCAACGACGAGCGGCGCCTGCGCCGCTATGTCGACCTGTTCAACGCGCGCGACTTCGACGCCGTGCGCGCGTTGATCGCCGAGGATATCCAGCTTGAAGTCGTCAACCGCACCCGCATGCGCGGCAAAGCGCAGGTTTCCAACTATTTCGGCAATTACGACCGTGTCCAGGATTGGGCGCTGTCGCTCGGCTTCGTCGACGGCAGGCCGGCCATCCTGATCCGCAACCCGCAAGCGGGAGATGACGCCGTGCGCGGCTTCATGCTGGTCGACTGGCAGGATGGAAAGGTCAGCCATATCCGCGATTTCCGCTACGCGCCCTATTGCCTTGCCGATGCGGACATCCGCTTCATCGACGGGTAAGCATCGGCCAGAGAGCGCAGGCTTCGCGCCTCAGGCGAAGCTTTGCAAATTGGCGTCCTGCAGCTTGGAGCCGGCGAGCAAGGTCTCGAGCACCTGCTTCTTGAGCGACAGGCACTGCGAGCGGGCAAGCTTTGCGATGGCCGAGACCTCGGCCAGCTCGCAGGCAAGCACCAACTCCTTCTGCTGGCCGATGATCGCTTGCGTGAAGTCGCGCGATTTGAAGCCGAGATGGAGGACACGCTCCGACTGGTCGAGCGTTTGGTCGAGCAGGCGAACCAGCCGCAGATTGCCGGAGAGTTCAGCCAGGGCCAGGCGAAAGGCGCGGTCGGCCGCCAGAAAGGCGACATGGCTGCGCAGCGTCTCCGGCTTCAGCACCTTCTGCGCCGCCAGCCTGATGTCGTCGAGCCCGCGTTCGGTGAGGTTTGCCGCGGCCACCCGGAACACTTCCGGTTCGATCAGGCTGCGGAGGTCGAAGATCTCGTTGACGTCGCGCAGGCTAAGCGGTGCGATGACATAACCGCGGCGCGGCTCGCTCTTGATCAGCCCTTCCTGCGTCAGGCGGGCCAAAGCCGAGCGGATCGTCGCCTTCCTGATCTGGTAGCGGTCGCCGATCTGCTTTTCGGTCAGGCTTTCGCCGGGTTGCAGGACGCAGGCGACGATGTCGCTCTTCAGCTGCTCATAAGCTTCCTCGCTGCGCAATATGTCGGCGGTCGACGGCGCCTTGACGGCGGACGGTGACACTGATTTCGGAAGAGCCATATCTGCCTGCCCGTTTGGTCTGCCCGTTTGGTCTGCCCGCGTAGTCTGCTTGCCCGTTTCGACCATCCGGTTGACGGGTCTGTCGGCATTCGCTAGCCTGAGCATCTCAGCTGTATTGGTTGAGCTTCCCAATGGAGATGACGACAAATGTCTCTTGCCGCCAACTCGCCTCTCTACGCCGTAACCGCCGGTATCGTCAACGCAGCCAAAGGTGCTCATGCCATCGAACGGGTCAAGGCGGTGCTGCGCGAACACACCGACCGCTTCCATGCATCAGGCGTGCTCGCGCATGAGGAAGACGACGATGAGGTGCTGCTGCATGCCAGCCCTGACTTGACCATCTACCACATCACGCTGTCGCCCGGCCTGCGGTGCCCGCCGCACAACCATCTGATGGATGCGCTGATCGGCATCTACAAGGGTAGCGAGACCAACTTCATCTATCCCGTCGACGGCAGCGAGATCGATGCGCCGGAACGCCACGACATCGCGGCGCCCGCGGTGGTGCACATGACCCCTGATACCGTGCATGCGGTGGCCAACACCGGCATCGCCCGCTCAGGCGCACTGCATGTCTATCTCGGCAATCTGACGGAGACCCACCGCCACATGTGGAGCCCGGACAGCACCCACGCCGAGCCGTTCGACAATGAGCGGTATCTGGCTGGGGCGAGGCCGATTGGGCCCTGACCGGGAAAGCGGAAGAAAAGTGAGCCTGCTGCGCAGCGGCGCGAGCGAGCGTTCTGCGTCGCCGCGCCCAGATAACAGTCCCCGCGTACCGGCCATTTCAAGACATCGCAGCGAGTTTATAGCGCAGTCAGGCTGACGACTGGGGTAATAAATGAAGAAGCCCGGAGGCGGCGTCCAGTTCTCCAGCACTCGAATGAGGCGGTGCTCGGCAACGTGTTCCGCGACCTGCTCTTCATATGTGAGGCCAAGACCGGCTAGCGGATCGCAGGAAATCACAGTTTCGGCGGAAATGGCGCGCCCGAAGAGAAGCAGCGCACGATCGCCTTAAGCATTGATTCTGTTTATCTATTTTCATCGTATCGTAGCACGCCTGTAGCATGAATCGGCGACAAAGGCCAGTGCGGCTAGCCGAAAGATTGGGGCACCGATCTTGCAACGCTTGCGTTGGCAATGACTGATCTGGGCTGAGGGCGGACGTTCCGGCTTTCGGGATGTTTGCAGTCCGGAAGCAGACGTTCATGCACAGTGTGGCTTGCAACGCGGTGCACGAATTCCGGCATGAAAGCATCTCAATCAGTTCGATCCGGAAACGCTATTGCCTCTCCCGACGCAGCGGATTGCGTTTCGTAGACGTACACCAATCGCGGTAATGGTTCCGGTCATTGTTCTGCGGTTATCGTCGGCAAGGTGACAGTCCGGGTAGACGAGCATAGCGATCTGGCTGAATGGCTCTGTGAAAATACGGGGGCGCTCTAGAGTGGTGATCGATGTGTCGCCGCTCAAACGTGCCCAATGCAACAAGCGGGCCGAGGTCTTCATATCCAGAGTATTTCCCTGCGCCAGCTCGCAGATCTGCCCGTTGTGCCACATTCGGGTCAGCGATCTCGTGACCATCCAATCCTGTAAACGCATCCTGTTTGCTTGCCTTCGACACATTTGACGTAACCAAGCACCACGTCGTTCGTCGCGACGGCCTTCGAACCCCGGAAGTAAGGACCGTAGAGTGCAGAGGACTCCTCGAGCATAGTCGGACCCACCAGATTGATCCGACGATCTTGCCGAAGCTCAATTGCAGCACTTCGGACAAATCCCTCGAGCGCGCCGTTGACGATCGCGGACGATGTCCCAAGCGGTATCGGATCGTCGTTCGTTGGACCGGAGGTCAACGTGAACGATCCTTCCTCGCGAAGGAATTTAAGTCCAAGTCTGACAAGGTTCACCTGCCCCATAAGTTTGCTTTGCAAGCCGATTGCATACTGCTCAATGGTGAACTCCGCGAGCGGGGCGAAATGAACCGTGCCCGCTGTGCATACCAGGGCATCGAACTCGCCGATCTGGCTGAACATTCGACTTATGCTCGAGGGATCGTCGATATCGACCCGGAAATCGCCGGTGCTTCGGCCGACAGCGATGACATCATGCCGTCTGCCGAGTTCGGCCGACACGGCCTTGCCGATCACGCCACTCGCACCAACATGAACGATTCTCACGAAGCCCTCGCCTCTCTTCGCTCTAGACGCCCAACGGTTCAAGCGAACGGCGAAGCTGCGCTTCCTGATCTGCCGATAGCTTTCTTAATGGGCTGCGAACATTTCCTGTCCCGTAGCCGCGCAGTTGCGCCGCTCGAAGCACCGACGGCGTATAGGGCGACCTCCAGATAAAGAGCAACGAGGGCAACATGCGCTGCCAGAGCGCTAGCGCCTGTTCGTACTCATTGCGGTCCACCAATCTATATAGCTCGACCGCTTCAGAAGGCATGTAATTCGCACCGCCCCATATGACGCCGCGTGCCCCGGCCATCAACGCGTAGAGTGTGGTGGTGTCGCAGCCATTGAGGACCGTGCCGCTTGTCTGCAGGTATTCCTGATGGACAGTAAAGTCCCCTGCACTGTCCTTGATGTAGTTGAAGTTCTTCAACTGGCTCAGGCGCTCAAACAGCTGTGGTGAAACCGAAATGCCGGTGGCCTGTGGGATGTTGTAGCCGACCAGGTCGATACCCAGTTCGGCATCGACCGCTTTGTAGAAGTCGAAGATTCCCTGCTCATCACTCGGACCCTCCAGGTAGGGTGGCAGCACCATCAATGCGTCGGCGCCGACGGACTCCGCGTGACGCGACCTTCTGATGACTTCGTCCATATTCAAAGCGGAGGTCTGGCAAATGACGTTGCAGCGACCAGCTATTCGCTTTGCGCCTACTTCGTAGAGGCGGTTGCACTCGGCCTCGGTAAGATAGGGATGTTGCCCGGTCCCTGAGCCAAGCACCAGCCCGTGAACACCTGCGGCGACGTACTTGTCGATCAGATCCTCGAAAATCGAATAGTTGATCGCACCATTCTCATCGAACGGTGTCTGCATTGCCAGATTTATGCCCTTCAGGTCCGCCATGATCTCTCTCGTTGTATCTAGACTTCAGCTCCGGCCTGTCGGAAACGGACCGCGGTTACGATTCGAACGCCCATCGCTGTGACAGGCCTGGGATACGGCTTGCTGGGACTTGCGCGAGTCTTGAGGATGTCGACTACCGGCGACGATCGCCCTGACGCCAGGTCGGCTATGGCCTTGCCGAAGGCAGCTCCTCGCGCGACGCCTGTACCGTTGCAGAATGCGGCGCCGTAGACCTTCTCCGCCAACTCGCCGAAGACCATTCCGCCATTTTGCGCGAGAGTAAGAAGGCCACCCCAACTGGCCTCGAATCCCATCGACGAGAGCTCCGGCCACCGCCGATCGAATGCGATCTGCTGCTGCACCCGAGCCTTCATCACGTCCTGCGTGGTGGTCTTGAAGTCCGTCGCATAGGAATAGACGTTGCGAAGGAAAAGCCGGTTGTCGATCGTGCGACGAACCGTCGTGCCGAAGCTGTTGGCTGGGATAAGTCCGTAAGCTCTCTTGTTCCCCACCTGCGAAAGCTCGCTCTCGGTGAGCTGTCGTGTCATGCTCGCAAATGTGTACAGCGGTATGGCGCGGTTGTCGAAGAAACCGAACTTGGTCAGATAGCCTGACGCGCAAATGATGACCTTCGACGCCCTGATAGTTCCGGTGGGGGTCTCGCAGACGTGCTTCGGTGCCCCGAACTGCACCGCCACGATGGGGGTGTTTTCGTGAACGGTGACGTTCGCGGGCAGGCTTCTTGTCGCATTCTGGAGATATTTCGCAGGCTGGACCAAGACGGTGCCGGGATGATGCAAGGCTTTGATGTAGTGCTTGCTGCCGGTGATCGCCTGAATTTCGGGGGTCTCCACCCAGCTGTAGTTCTGGCCAAGCTTATCCAGCGCCGCCGAAAAGCGGTGCAGGTCCTCCACGCCGTGAGCGGTGGCCGCGCTGTGGTATTTTCCCTGCGCGTCCCAGTCGCAATCGACCCCATGCTCTTCGACAGCGCTTCGGATGTAGGCGATCCCGTCCAGGTTAACGAACAACTCTTCCTTGTTCCCTTTGATGTCTTCGACGAAATCGCGCTTCCGGGGATTGTGCGCGAGATCGATGACGAAACCCATGCACCGTCCGGATGCATTGTTGCCAATGCGGCCGGCATCTACCAAGACAACCGAAGACTGCGGGTTGAGTTCGGCAAATCGACGGGCCGCGTGCAGCCCCATCCAGCCGCCGCCAATCACCAGGCAGTCACATGCAACGTCGCCTTCTTGAGGTAGCAGCGCCAACTCCGGCCCTGACGTAGTGTACCAACCGGACATAGTCGGTTCGGGATGGGGTGGCTGAACGACTTTGCGCTCTTTCGTCATCGTTTGGTTGAACGAATTCACTGCCAACTCGCTGGGTTCAGGCGACCGATGACGAAGGCTTGGCAACAATCCGCGGTCGCATTGTTTCCCTGTTCGAATAGACCAGTTGGCGGGCATCTCGTAGACGGAAAAGATGGCGTCTGATATAGAACTGCTTCATGTCAAAGCTTCGTAGCCTGGTGCCTTCGACGCATTCGCTTTTTGTCTTCGAAGCGGCTGCCCGAACCCTGAGTTTCAAAAGCGCAGCCAGCGAGCTCAACGTGACGCAACCGAGCGTCTCGCACTCGATCAAGTCGTTCGAGAAGCATTGCGGGACCGCGCTCTTTGCCCGTGATAATCGAGGCGTGCAGCTGACGGAGGCTGGCCGGCAGCTCTACGATGAGGTGCGCACCAGTTTCCGCCGTCTGGAACAGAGGCTTGAGACCATCTCCGATCGCGGAAAGAAATACATCACTTTTGCTGCGTCGACATCCCTAGCCGCACATTGGCTTGCGCCTCAACTCTATCATTTCCAGGAAGAACATCCGGACGTTATGATCAAGGTTGTCGCCACCGATCGGGATATCGAGCCCGATCACGAAGTGGACGTCACCGTATGGGTGCGCCCACGGGATTTTGACAGTACGAATAGTTGGTTCGTATGCGACGAGATCATTTTTCCCGTCTGCTCCCCCGCATATCTTCTGGCACATGCCGCTCCAAAGAGCGTCGATGAATTGGTTCGACACCAGCTCATTCATTCGTCCGATGCTTTTCGCAAGCGAATGAGCTGGCCGGAATGGGTCGCGCTTGCAGGCGGAGATGCCAACGAGACAAAGCCTAACATTGTATTCAATGACTATCAGCTGACGCTTCAAGCAGCTCTTGCAGGCGAAGGAATCGCATTGGGATGGTCCCTGACCGCCCAACACCTGCTCAACAACCGCCAGCTGGTTCGGCCCATCGCGACCGAGATCAAGACCGACCGCGCCTTCTTCCTCTTGTCAAATGAAGATGCCGGCAAAAACAAGAAGTGCAAGGTTCTTGTGGACTGGTTCCTCGCTCAGTCGAAGGAATTGCGCCCTTAGACCGGCTACCGGCGTCGCGCCCCGGTTCCTGACCCCGCCGCGTCGGCTATCCTTACCAGGTAACCGGCACCTGCGCCGTCGACCCAGGTATAAACTGAGTTTAACGCCAGCGAAACCTTTTGCGAGTCCTCAGGGCGTTCGCCGAACCCTATCATCAAAGTCAATGAGCAGGGCCGCGTTCCTTACGCGGACCGAAGAAGGCTCTTTTGACGGGGACCTTTTGCGCCCCTCTGGGAAAACGCGATGTTGGACACTGATACTCCCGCAATCCGGCGCCGCGGAGGACGCGCGTCGGTCGTAGCCGCCCGGGAAGCAGAGAAGAGGCCTCGCGTCTCGACCATCAAGTACGGCATTCGGCCTGTGGAGGCCGTCACGGCTGAGCAGCTTGAGCGCATTCACCAGGCTTCGTTGGCGATCTTGCGCGAGATCGGAATCGAATTCCGCGATGAAACGGCGATCCGGCAATGGAAGGAGGCTGGCGCCGACGTCCAAGGCCAGCGTGTGCGCCTCGATGGCGAGATGCTGATGCATCTGATCTCCAAGGCGCCATCCCGTTTTGAGATGACATCTCGCGATCCGTCACAGCGTTTCGAGATCGCGCCGGACACAATGACCTTCGGCGCCATGCAAGGCGCGCCAAACGTCCGTGACCTTCAGGGTGTGCGACGCGCATCCACGATCGAGGATCTGCGGAACATGAACCGGCTGACCCAGATGCTGCCGGGGTTCCATATCGCCGGCGGGTTCACCTGTGAGCCGACCGACATCGCTGTTCCATGGCGCCATTTGCACATCAACCATTCGAGCCTGGTGGAAACCAACATGCCCTTCTTCGGTCTGACGACCGGGAGACAGCGAGCCGAGGACTCGGTCGCCATGGGGCAGATCGTCCATGGCACGGCTTTTATGGACCAGAACGCGGTGATGATGGGGCACGTATCGGGAAACTCACCGCTGGTTTGGGATTCGACCATGCTGGAAGGGCTCCGCGCTTTCGTCGAAGCGAACCAGGTCGTCCTGCTGTCGCCTTTTGTGCTCGGTGCCGCAAACACTCCCGCCGACATCCCGGCCACAATCGCCCAGTTGAACGCCGAGGCGCTGGCAGCCCTCGCCTACACCCAGTTGGTCAGGCCCGGCGCCAAAATGATCTATGGGCAATATTCAGTCTCGGTGTCGATGCGCAGCGGCGCCCCGATGTCCGGCATGCCCGAAGTCACTCTGATCAACGCCGTCATCGGCCAACTGGCAAGGCGGTATGGTCTGCCGTGGCGAACGACTGCATCCCAGTCATCCGCCAAGACCTTTGATGCTCAGTCCGGCTACGAGTCGGCGATCGCTTACATGTCGGGGGCGAGCGCAGGCGCGAACCTGATGATGCACGCGGGCGGCTGGGATGAGGCCGGCCTCGTATGCTGCATGGCGAAGTTTGTCGCCGATGCCGAACAGAACCTGCTGATCGAAAAATACGCGCGGGGGATTTCGTTCGAGCATTTCGACGACGCTCTCGAGGCAGTGCGGCGCATCGGCCCCGGCGGCCACTATCTCGGAGATTCCTTCACGCTCAAGCGCTTTAAGGACGCATTCTTCGCGCCTGAGATCCTCGATTACCTCAGCTATGAGCAGTGGAAGGTCAAAGGCTCCAAGGATATGGCGCAGCGCTGCCGTGAGAAAGCGACATCGATCATCGCGAGTTACGAGCAGCCGCAGATGGATCCAGCCGTGCGCGAGGAACTCGATGCATTCGTGGCGCATCGCCAGGAGGAAATCTCGCCAAGCCTCGCCTAGGCATCCGCCCAAGAACCCACGCGATCAATATCCGGGAAACACTAGCAAGGGAGAAGAAAATGGGACTGTTCAGAAGCAATGGGAATCACGTTCCGGCTGCCATCGAAAAGATGGCGAGCGACGTCAAAGCCGGACAAATGGACCGGCGCGAGTTTCTCGCGCTTGCAAGCACGTTCGGCGCCTCGGCTGCGATGGCCTACGGCTTGATCGGCGTGGCATTGCCGCAGCCCGCACGCGCGGCCGAGCCGAAGAAGGGCGGGACTCTGCGCGTGTCCATGCCGGTCAAGGCGCAGAAAGACCCACGTACCTATGACTGGGTTGAACTTGCCAACATTTCTCGCTGCTGGCTCGAACCGCTGGTTCGCTACACACATGAATTCACATTTGAACCTGTCCTGCTGGAAAGCTGGGAGGTCAATGAGGATGCCACCGAATATGTCTTCCATGTCCGGAAGGGCGTGACCTGGAACAATGGCGACGCTTTCGACGCCGATGACGTAGTCCTCAACATCACCCGCTGGTGCGAGAAGGGCGTCTCCGGCAATTCGATGGCCGCGCGCGTCGGGGGACTGATCGATACCAAGACCGGCAAGGCGAGAGATGGAGCGATCGTCAAGGTCGATGACCATACCGTCAAGCTCAAGCTGAGCGACCCGGACATCGCCATCATCGCGAATTTCACCGACTACCCTGGACTGATCGTCCATCGCAGTTTCGATGCCGGCGGCGCCGACCCGGTCGCAAAGCCGATCGGAACGGGCGCCTTCGAACTGGTATCCTACGCGGTCGGCAGCAAGGCTGAAGTCAAGCGGCGGGAGAATGGCAAATGGTGGGGCGGCGAAGCTCTGCTGGATGGAGTGCAATTCATCGATTATGGCACCGACTTCCAGGCAACGGTGGCAGCCTTCGACTCCGGTGAGATCGATGTGAATATGGAGACACCGGCTGACTTCATCGACATTCTGGACAAGATGGACGTGGTCAAATCGGAGGTCGCCACCGCAACGACGCTGGTGTGCCGCACCAACACGGCCAACAAACCCTACGACGACAAGAAGGTCCGTAATGCGCTGCAGATGGCGGTCGACAACAACACCATCCTTCAACTCGGCTATGCAGGACGGGGAACGGTCGGCGAAAACCATCACGTCGCGCCGATCCATCCGGAATATTATGCCTTGCCCAAGAAGAGCCGGGACGTCGAGGGCGCGAAGAAACTCATTGCTGAATCCGGACATGCCGACTTCGAGCATGAACTAATTTCGATCGACGAAGACTGGCAGAAAAACACCGGTGACGCCATTGCGGCGCAGCTTCGAGAGGCCGGCATCAAGGTCAAGCGCACGGTGCTTCCGGGTTCGACTTTCTGGAACGACTGGGCGAAGTATCCCTATTCGCTGACCGTTTGGTACATGCGACCGCTCGGGGTGCAGGTCCTGGCGCTGGCTTATCGCACTGGCGAGGCGTGGAATGAGACTGCGTACGCAAACGCCGACTTCGATGCCAAGCTCAAAAAGGCGTTCTCGGTCAGCGACGCCGCCAAGCGGAAGGAACTGATGCAGGACATCGAAGACGTGCTGCAGGATTCTGGGGTCATCATCCAGCCGTTCTGGCAAAGCCTCTTTGGTCACATGAACAAAAAAGTTCAGAATTATGCAATCCATCAGACTTTCCAGATGGATTTGCAGAAAGTCTGGCTGGCAGCCTAGCAGACTCCCAAGGCTCCAACCGGAAGCCTGGTCGGTGCGCCATCGAGCATGGGGTGCCGACCTCCTTTGAACTATGCGTGAGGCGACCCGACATGGCCGACGACGAGATCATCCTTTCCGAGCTTTCCGACGACGAGTTGGTGCAGCAGATGCACGACGACCTCTATGACGGGTTGAAGGAAGAGATCGAGGAAGGCACCAACATCCTGCTCGAGCGCGGCTGGGTGCCCTACAAGGTGCTGACCGAGGCGCTGGTCGAAGGCATGCGCATCGTCGGCGAGGATTTTCGCGACGGCATCCTGTTCGTTCCCGAAGTGCTGCTCTCCGCCAACGCGATGAAAGCCGGCATGTTCATCCTGCGGCCGCTGCTCGCCGCCACCGGCGCGCCCAAGCAGGGCAAGATGGTGATCGGCACCGTCAAGGGCGACATCCACGACATCGGCAAGAACCTCGTCGGCATGATGATGGAGGGCGCCGGCTTCGACGTCATCGACCTCGGCATCAACAATGCGGTCGAGAAATACATGGCAGCGATTGAAGAGCACCAGCCCGACATCATCGGCATGTCGGCGCTGCTGACCACGACCATGCCCTACATGAAGGTCGTCATCGACACGATGAAGGAAAAGGGCATTCGCGACGACTATGTCGTCCTGGTTGGCGGCGCGCCGCTCAACGAGGAATTCGGCAAGGCCGTCGGCGCCGATGCCTATTGCCGCGACGCGGCGGTAGCGGTCGAGACGGCCAAGGATTTCATGAAGCGCAAGCACAACGTCCGCAACTGAGTACCCATACTGCCGATACCCGCAGAACAGAGGCACAGGCATTCTTTGCCGAACCCAAGAGACTTCGCCAACATGTCCTCGTTTTCGATCATCAGTCATAAAATCGATCCCACTAGGGGAGAGATCGCGCGAAGGCCTGATGGGAGCATCGACGACAATGATCGTGTCGAAATAGGACCGACGGACATCGCGTTTGCCGAGTGGGCTGCATTGGGTCTCTCGGCTCCCACCCTCGATCGGATGAGAAGCACGCGCCTCCAACGGATCGTGAGCCAGCTACGCAAGCGGGACTACGCCGGCGTGCTATGCTTCGATCCATTGAACATCCGATATGCAACTGACTCCTCGAACATGCATCTTTGGATCACGCACAATCCGTCACGGGCCGTTTTTGTTTCAGCAGATGGCTACGTTGTTCTTTGGGACCTCCATCACTGCGGGCACCTTTCGGAGCATCTGCTATTGGTGAACGAGATTCGCATGGACGGTGCGGGCTTCTACTATTTCGCGGCTGGCGATCAGGAGGAAGCCGTTGCCAAAAGTTTTGCAGGGCAAATTGATGAGTTGTTGCGAACGCATGGGGGCAAGAACCGCCGCCTTGCAGTCGATAAGATCGAGATCCCCGGCTTGCGCGCACTGGACGCCGCCGGCATCGAGATCTGCAACGGTATGCAACTCATGGAGCATGCAAGGGCTGTAAAGGGTATCGACGAGATCAATGCCATGCGCTGCTCCCTGGCAACGTGCGAAATCGCGGTTGCGAAAATGCGCCAGCTTTTGCGACCAGGTATTGCAGAAACCGAATTGTGGTCAGTTCTCCATGCAGAAAACATCGCGCGCGGAGGCGAATGGATCGAGACACGAATACTCACTTCTGGCCCGAGGACAAATCCCTGGATGCAGGAAGCAGGACCCCGAAGGATAGCGGCAGGAGATCTGGTTGCCTTCGATACCGATATGGTGGGACCATATGGTATGTGCGCAGACTTTTCGCGAACCTGGTTTTGCGGTGATGGGCGCCCCAGCGATGAACAACGCAGACTTCACGCCATAGCTCTTGAGCACATAACGACCAACATGGAACTTTTGCGGCCAGGCATCGCCTTCACTGAGCTCACCCAGCGCGGCCACAAACTACCTGAAGAATTCGTAGATCAACGATACGGGGTCATGATGCATGGTATCGGGCTGTGTGACGAATATCCTGCGATCTATTACCCTCAAGATTTCATTCCGGGAGCGTTCGACTACATCCTCGAGCCAGGCATGACATTGTGCGTAGAGGCTTACATTGGTGCCGTCGGGGGCCGTGAAGGCGTAAAACTCGAAGAGCAGGTCCTGATAACCGAGGACGGGTACGAGAAGCTCACGAGGTGTCCTTTCGACGCTGCATTGATCAGTTGAGCCGCTGTCTCCAGGTCTGGTTTCGATGTCGGTGAGTTTGGCGGCCGAAGCATCACCCTCCTGCTCTTCGACGACCAACCCCATGACAGGCGACGATCGAACCCTTGATGGCGGATTGACTATGGGTATCCCGCTTGTCGGCACGACCGAGACAGTCACGCCGCCGTTCTCCAGGCGCCTCACGAGGTGCCCTAAGCCAGCCGCACGGGCGGTCTTGTGCTTGGCCCGTCACGGTTACTCACGGCCTCTGTCAAAGCAGGCAACAAATCAGCCGCTCCTGATCGTGGTCGGCCTAACGCCGGTGTGCTGGCGGAAAACGCGACTGAAATGTCCGGCGTTCGTGAAGCCACACTTGGACGCGATTTCGCCAATCTGCAGATCGCTATTTTCAAGCAAGGATTTAGAGCAGTGCACCCTCAGGGCCAGGTAGGACGCCATCGGGCTCAGCTCGAGTTCAGCCGCAAAGAGCCTTTCCAATTGCCGCCGGGAGCAACCGACCCGACCGGCTATGTCTGTGACAGACATTTTCTCTTCCAGATTGCTCTCCATCAACAGCAAAGCTCGTCTTACCACCCGGCTCGATGCATTTGGAAATAGATCGCCAAGTGGTTGGACATCGCGGGTGCTGCGGATACGGTCAAGGACGAGGATCTTGGCCGCCTTCTCCGCGGCCTTCTGGCCGATCAATTGGGAAACGAAGAAACCTGCCAGATCGGCCGCGCCCGTACCTCCAGCGCAGGTCGCGCGATCACGATCGACCGAATAAAGACTGTCGGCGTTTGCGTTGACTTGGGGAAATGACGTCCGAAAATTTGTGATATGGAACCAGCTTACGGTTGCTTTGTATCCATCCAGCAAGCCATATCGGGCAAGGACGAAACTTCCCGTGCAGAGCGCGGTCAACGGTATTTTCTTCTCGGCAGCGCGAAGAAGAAACTGCTCACCATCGGAGCTTAGTCCGCGGCTTTTGTCGAGAAGGCCCCCGACCACGACAATGTTGTCGAAATCCTCGGGTCTGCCCGAGGTTTTGCCAGGGAGCAATTCGACGCCGCAACTCGCCCTGATCGGCAGGCCATGATCGCCGATGATCTGCCAGTCGAATTCGACCCGACGGCTCCTGTCCCCTTCATCGCCTGCCAGGCGCAGTGTGTCGATGAACAGCGAGAGGGGCGAAAGCGTGAAATCCCGAACCAGCAAAAATGCAAATCTCTTGGTCACGCGATAAGTATCTCTATTCCGACGACTTAACCGGTCTGCCAAGGTCAGCAGGGGGCTGGCTGCCGACCCATAGGCACCAGAAAGCCAGCAATGGAGCGTTGTCTGAGGCCATAGCGTGCCGGATGTTCGGTTCGTTGTAGAGTGTCCCACCGACACCCGGCTCGAACCAACCCGAATTGCCGTGCTGGAAACGGCCTGGTGACAAGATGAGGTACACTTCTTCGGGCCCGTGATTGTGATCAGGGTATCGAACATCGGGGGCGAGCAGCGAAGCGCCGACGGCGACGTCCTTGCGTTGCTCGAGACCTCCTTGCCCGATGATCATCGAGTTTGCGTGACCAGTCGACCAGTTCTCGCTGGCAAAAGGCCCACTTGCTGGCCGCACAGCCCATTTCAGATTTGGCTCTAACGCAGCAAATGCATCCGTGACGCGAGCGAGCTGCGCTGATCCTGACCGCCCAAAGGAATAGGCATTTCCAAGATGCCGGCAAACCGGGATTCGCGTGCCTTGTACGGTGCCGCTTGTGCCCGCTACGCGAAGTGCTTCAAAAATTCGGGCGACTGAGGCTTCCGCTTCCGCCTCCATGGGGGCAACTGCAAACGCCTCATCGAGGGCCGCCACAAACGTTTCCAGCAATGTCGATCGGCTTTCCAAATCCTGATTTCTCCTCGTGCTTCAATTACGAATGATTGTCGCAGCCTTAGCGGCGGCGGCCTCCAGTCCGCTTGCCACGACATGGTTGAACCCTCCATCCAGCATGGCTTGCAACGCCGCGGCGGTGAGGCCGCGATAGTCGATCATTTCTTTGACGATGTCTGCCGGGTCGACATCGCCGCTAGCAAACAGCTGGCTGGCACCGGCCACCAAACCCTTGGCGGCGCGTTTGGCAAAATCGGGCGGAAGCCCTTGGCTGACGGCATGTGCTACGAGCGCTTCGGCAAGCAGAGCTGGAAAAGCCGCACCGGTGCCTGTCATACCCGCACAATAGTCGACGTGGAATTCAAGCGGTACCTCGGCGGACTCCCCGCAAGCCTCAAACAGCTGGTGGACCACGCGCTTGTTTTCAGCCGAGACCGAAGCCGTTGCAAACCACGGGGTAAAGGACCGGCGGATCGCGGCGGCAGCATTGGGAATGGACCGGACGATCTCGTGCGTATTCGTGCCGTCAGCAATCGTCTGCGCCGAAATACCGGCCATTACGGACACCACCAGCTTGCCGCGGGCATCAATGAGCACTCCTGGAAATTGATCTGGGCGGACCGAAAGAACTACTACGTCTGAACGTTCGACCAAATTTTTGTTGTCATGGGTCCACTTTGCACCCGGAATGTCCACGCGGCGATCTGATCGTCCAGATAACGTCAAGCGGGTCGGATCAATCGACCCGCTTGAAACAGCTGCTTGCGCTATGGCGCTCCCGAGCCAGCCATTGCCGCCAATGATGCCTATGCGCGCTTCGATGCTCACGTGCAAATCTCCCTCTCTGGCCTACAGATGTCGAGCGTCGGAATCTTCTAGCGAGCCACGCCAAGTTTGGTTGCTGTGGAGCAAGCTGATCAGATACCGGAAAACTGCCTTTGGAGGCCGTGCCGACTGGACTCTTCAGATACTTCCCGGCTGCGCGTTGTCGGCCATTCCTGACGACGGACAAGCCGCCCTCCCTGCCTGTGCGCAAACGGCGATTCCCCATAGGTGGCTTTGTACAGCCTGGAAAAATGACCGTGGCTCGCAAACCCGCAAGCGAAGGCAACTTCCGTAACAGCGGTTTCCGTCTGCAGGATCAAATGTCGCGCGCGCTCGAGCCGGATTTCCAAGAAATACTTCTTGGGTGTCGTTTGGAGGTACCTCTCGAAGAGACGCTGCACTTGCCTAGGCGTGATTCCGATGCGGCGGGCGATCTCAGCGGCAGACGGCGGTTCCTCGATTCGCTCGCGCATGATCTGAATTGCCTCGATTAAATGCCTGCTTCGGATGCCGCTGCGCGCCTGTAGCGAGAAGCCCTGTACAGAGTTGGCGGTGCGAACGCCGCTGTAAACCATCTGCTCGGCCACGGCGATCGAGAGATCTCGACCATGCTTCCTCTCAATCAGGTGAAGCATCAAATCTGTGGCAGCAGTGCCGCCTGACGCGGTGATGCACCTTTCGTCCGCGACGAATACGCTGCGGACCAAGTCTACTTGGGGAAATTCCTGGCGGAAACTGTCATGGTACTCCCAATGGATTGCGGCGCGCGCACCGTCCAGAAGGCCGGCCCGGGCCAGGATGTGTGCACCCGAGCACAAGGCCCCGATTTGCACGCCGCGGGCGCGCTCCCGTCTTACTGCCGAGACCAGCAGGCGGATATCTTTGTGCTGCATGTCTATTCCAGAGAGCACGAACAGCATGTCACATGCCGGAAGCCTATCGAACCTGTGATGCACCTTGGTCTCGAAACCGTTGGAGCTTCTAGCTGATGCTCCGTCCGCCGAGGCAAGCGACCATGTGTAGAGTTGCTTTCCGCTCACAAGATTGGCGAGACGAAGCGGCTCGCTCGCGCATGAAAACGCGAAATGCGTGAAGTCATCAACCAAAGCGAACAAAAAACGTTGGGGCGTCTGCGATCGTGCCAAGCCTGGTTCGAGGGACTTTTGACGCACAAGATTGTAGTCAGGCTGCTCGATCCTGGCTTGCCGAGTGTGCTGCTTTGTGCCGGCTGAAGCTCTTGTCTCCCTGCCGGTAAAGGCGTGGTCGGATAGCTTCCCGAGCTTATTGTTTGACGTATTGCCCCCGACAATCGGATGGCGGATCCCGATCATTTCACCTCCGCCTCGCCTTCCGATGAGATGGCCGCCGTGATCAGGCGTAGGGAAACCGCTCCGATAGGGCGATCACGGTCATCAATGATGATAGCCGTATCGAAGGATGAACTCGTCAGTTCTCCGGCGGCGACCTCGAGCGTGGTACCGGACTTCAACTTTGGCATTGAACCGGTGTCGGATTGTCCGAGCGCCTCCATCACCGCGTCAACCTTCAGGTAACGCGCGCGGTTCACATCCTTGATGAAACGCTTGATGTAGTCGTCGGCGGGGTGGATTAGAATACGCTGGCTGTCACCTTGTTGGATGATCTCCCCGTCACGTAGAATCGCGATCGAATCGCCAAGCCGAAGTGCCTCGTCGAGGTCGTGAGTTATGAACACCACGGTCTTTTTCAATTCCTTTTGCAGTTCCAGCAACATCTTCTGCATGTCGGTTCGGATCAGCGGATCAAGAGCCGAGTAGGCTTCATCCATCAGCAGAATGGAGGCGTCGTTGCTCAGGGCGCGAGCGAGTCCGACCCGCTGCTGCATACCGCCCGACAACTCATTGGGATAGCGCGCTTCAAACCCATTGAGACCGACCCGTTCGATCCAGCGCATGCCGATCTCGCGGCTTTTGGCCTTTTCCATCCCGCGCACTTCCAGCCCGAACGTCACGTTGTCGATGACGCTGCGGTGCGGCAGCAGGCCAAACCGCTGGAAAACCATGGCAGTATGGTTGCGCCGAAACTCACGCAGCTCCGTTTCCGGCATGTCCAGGACGTTGCGCCCGTTAACAAGTATGGAACCGGAGGTTGGTTCGATCAACCGGTTGACGTGGCGGATCAGAGTCGACTTCCCGGACCCCGAAAGGCCCATGACAACCTGGATCTTACCTCCCGGCATCGAGATATTGATATTGTTCAGGCCCAGAATATGCCCATGGACTTTGCTCAGTTCGGTCTTCGTCAGACCGTTCTTAATCGAATCGACGTACTGCCGAGGCGAAGGCCCGAATATCTTATAGAGATCACGAATCTCGATCGAAGTTTCGTTGCTGCTCATGCCGCGCCGCCTCGGTGCTTCTGCAGCCGCTGACCATATGCCTGGCTGATCCTGTCGAAAATGATGGCGATGCCGACAATAGCGAAGCCATTGAATATTCCCTGTGTGAAATACTGGTTGGCGATGGCCTGAAGCACGTTGAGTCCAAGGCCTTGCACGCCGATCATAGAGGCGATGACCACCATACCCAGCGCCATCATGATGGTCTGGTTGATACCGGCCATGATCGTGGGCATCGCGAGTGGAAACTGAACCTTCCAAAGCTTCTGGGAGCGTGAGCAGCCATAGGCGTCGGCCGCCTCGAGCACTTCCTTATCGACAAGCCGGATGCCAAGGTCGGTGAGGCGGATGATCGGCGGGATGGCATAGATAACGACGGCAATGAAACCGGGCACGCGGCCGATGCCGAGCAGCATGACAACGGGAATGAGGTAAACGAAGGGCGGCATGGTCTGCATGACGTCGAGGAGTGTCTTAAGGACACCGCCGAAACGCTCCAAGCGGTTCATCATGATGCCCAGGGGAATGCCGATACCGATGGAGAAGATCGTCGCGGCGAAAACAAGCGAGATCGTCAGCATAGCATCGTGCCAGAGGCCCAGGAGACCGATAGCGATCAGCGTGCCGACCACTCCCGCGACCACGCTCCTGTTATGGGACGCAAACCAAGCGATGCCGGCGAGCACCAGAATGATGAGCGGCCACGGCGCACCTGTCATGACGTTCTCAAAGAAAGTCAGCATACGCTGCAGTGGATAGAAAGAGTTCTCGATAGACTGGCCATACAGGCGAGTCAGCGCTTTGAGAGAACCGTCAATGCCGCGCTTGATAGCGAGAAGAGCCTCGGGACTTACCTGAGGGAACTTGAACAGCCAATCCATATCTATTCCCCCTTCTGCGCCACCTTGCGCCGAAACCGTGCATGCCGGATCGGCGGCGGCGAATTTAAATTCCGCCTTGTCCATCGCACGGGCAAAGGGCATTTTGGTCCATTGGACGACGGCCTGCGATCCGGGAGGCCCCGGAGTCGCCGGGGCCTTCCGGTAGTCTCAGGTTTTAGAGAGCGGCCTTGACCTTCGCTGCGACCTCGGCGGGAACCCACTTCTCCCAAACTTCCGGCATGTTCTTCAGGAACCACTTGGCACCATCGGCACCGTTTGCCTGGTTATCGGTCATCCAAGCCATCACCTTGCTAACTTCTGCCTGGTTCCAGCTGCGCTTGGCCAAGTAGTCTTTGACAGCCGCATCGGCGCGATCCGAAAACGACTTGCTTGCCAACGTGACCATCTCGGCCTGCTTCCAATAGTTCGGCTTCGGGTCTGGGCAGTCCTGCTTGGAGGTGCAGCGTGCCCATTCAGCTTCATCGTGTGCCATCTCGAGGCGCACCATTGGGTATTTGACGAGAAGGGAGGTAGGCGCCCAGTATTGGGTGATAAAGCCCTGCTTCTGCTCATATGCCTTCGAAATGGCACCATCGAGAGCAGCGGCCGATCCGGTCGGCACCATGACGAAGTTGGGGTTATTCAGAGCCTTGAAGAGCTGAGCGGTGACAACGGTGTCGCCCCAGCCTTGCGGGCCCTGGATGACAGCGCCCTTCGACGAGTCCTCGCTTGAGGGAAACAGTTCTGGATGCTTCATGGCATCCTCGACTGTCTTAATGTCCGCATGCGCCTTGGCGAAGTATTCCGGAATGTACCAACCCGAAACCTGACCGTCGCTGATTGCCGTGCCAACCTGGCTGATCCGGCCTTCCTTCTCCCCATCCGTGTAGACTGCTCCAAGCAGACTCGGTGTCGCCTCAGAGGCTATATCCGGTTGGCCCTTTTCAATCATAGCGGTGATGGTCGGGACGGTATCACCGGCCACGACGGTCGCGTTGCAGCCATAGCCTGTCTGCAAGATCGCCTGATCGACATTCGTCATGGCCTGGCTGGACTGCCAGCTAAACTCACCCAATGAAACATCGCCACAATCTGCATAAGCTGACCCAGCAAAACATGTTGCAGCGATGACGACCGTTAAAGGAAGTATATTCTTCACTTTATTCTCCTCTGTAGTGATGTGAATGTAGCAATTCGATAAGCATGCTCTCATATATATTTTGGCGCACTTCAGATTGCTTGTATAGAGCGTTAGAATGCTGCAATTTCATGATCACAACGTGGCAAACGCTCGCCAGTTGGAATCGCAGCAGGATGATCGGCCCCAGTTCCCAGTCGCCCGTCTTGGCGATCTTACCTGCGCTAAAAAACACAAAACGAAGCTGTAGACAATATGTATTTTATACCGCTACAAAGAACCTTCACTAAGGTTCGCGTCGAGGCGATCGGGAGCGGGGGCTATGGAAGAGGACAATCGGAGTAGGAAAGCGATCTGCCTGGATGCGCTCCGGCGGCGAATTTTGACCCAAGACCTGGAACCCGGTCTTTACGTCGACGAGACGCAACTGGCCGATGCCTATTCAATCTCGCGTCCGCCGCTTCGCGAAGTGCTGCGCCAGCTGGCCGGAGAAGGTTATCTCGTCTTGCACGAAAATCGCGGAGCTCAAGTTGCCCCGATGACGCACAAGACGTTGCGCAACTTCTTCGTTGCCGCACCGATGATCTATTCGGCTGTTTCGCGGCTGGCTGCGGAGAATGCCAAGCCGGCACAAGTGATGCGACTGAAGGATATCCAGTTGCTCTTTCGTGCCGCCATCCGCGATGGAGACACCGCAGGTAGAGCCCTTATGAACGAACGCTTCCATGCGGTTATTGGCGAGATGGCTGACAATGATTTTCTGATACCAAGCCTGCGGCGGCTGCTGATCGACCACACCCGCATTGGCATGACCTTCTACAATCCGCGCAATCCGGCACTGGCAGCGCAGCGCGCCATAGCCGCCGACCAGCACGATGAATTCATCGAGTTGATCGAGGCTGCCGATTCTGACGGCTCCGCCGCCCTAGCGATTGCGCACTGGGAATTGTCTCGAACAGAAATCGAGAGTTTTGTCCGCGTGCCCAGCATCCAGATTCCTTTGGGTCGCGCACCCGTCGCCGAGTGAAAGTGAGGGAATTATGAAGTTCGAGGGTATTTACACACCTGTCATCACTCCGCATCACGACGACGGTTCGATTGATCGGGATAGTTTTGTCATGATGGTCGAGCATCTGATCGAATCTGGTGTCCAAGGCATCATCAATGGCGGATCGACAGGCGAATACTACGCCCAGACCATGGATGAACGGATCGAGATGGCCAAGCTTACCAAGGAGGTCATCGGAGATCGGGTAGAACTGATCATCGGCACCGGCGCGATCCGCTTACCCGATTCGATCACGATGGCCGACACCGCAGCGAGCATCGGCGCCTCTGCCATCCTGATCGGCTCGCCTCCCTATTCGGTCCCAACGGAACGCGAGAATGCCTTGAATGCGCTTGCCATCGACCGCGCGGCCGACCTTCCGATCATGCTCTACAACTATCCCGGCCGCATGGGCATCAACATGGGCGAAGAGTTTCTCGACAGGGTGGGGCGAAGCCGGAATTTCTGCGCCATCAAGGAAAGTTCCGGCGACATCAACCGCGTCCATCTTCTGGCGCGAGACTATCCGCATATTCAGATGTCGTGCGGGATGGACGACCAGGCGCTTGAATTCTTCGCATGGGGCGCGCGCAGCTGGGTCTGCGGCGGCTCTAACTTTTTGCCGAAAGAACACATCGCGCTTTACAAGGCTTGCGCAATCGATGGTGACTTTGCCAAGGGCCGACGCATTATGTCGGCCATGATGCCGCTGATGCGCGTGCTTGAACAAGGCGGCAAGTTCATTCAGTGCATCAAGTATGGCTGCGAGATGGCCGGCTTCAAGGCCGGCCCCCCCAGGCCGCCCCTGCGGGCGCTGAACAGGGATGATATGCGCGAGCTCGAACAGGTCGTCCAGGTACTGAAGCGGACGATCTCGAAAATCCAGGCGGAGGCATGAAAATGGGCAATCTTCTCACACACGAAGAATATGCAGCGCTTGCCGCCAAGATCGAGTTCCCGACCCAGGCCTTCATAGACGGCAGCTTTCGGCCCGCGATCTCCGGAAAAACCTTCGATACGACCAATCCAGCGACTGGAAAAGTCCTTGGCAAGGTCGCGGCATGCGCCGCCGAGGACGTGGACTTCGCCGTCCAGAAAGCACGAGACGCCTTTGAGGACGGTCGCTGGTCGCGCCTGCATCCGACAGCACGCAAGCAGATTCTGCTCCGCATGGCCAAGCTTATAAAGCGCAACGCCCGCGAACTCGCGGTTCTCGAAAGCCTCGACAGCGGCAAGACAATCTATGACTGCGAGAACGTCGACGTGCCCGAGACGATCCACTGCTTGCAGTGGCATGCGGAGCTTATCGACAAGATCTACGATCAGGTGTCTCCAACCTCCGACAACCATATTGCAATGATCGTTCGGGAGCCGATCGGCGTCGTGGGCCTCGTCCTGCCCTGGAATTTCCCACTGCTGATGCTGGCGTGGAAGATCGGTCCGGCACTTGCGGCAGGCAATTCCGTCATCGTCAAGCCGGCCAAGGAAACGACGCTGACCGCACTGCGAATTGCCGAATTCGCGATGGAAGCGGGCGTCCCCGCGGGTGTATTTAATGTGCTGCCAGGTGGCGGCGCCGAAGTTGGTGAACCTCTCGGACGCCATATGGATGTAGACATGGTGTCCTTCACCGGCTCGACCGCGACAGGACGGCGATTCCCTCAATATTCGGCCGACTCCAATCTCAAGGAGGTGACCCTCGAGATGGGTGGCAAAAATCCAGCCGTGGTTCTCGACGATGCCGAGAATCTCGACCGTGTCGCCGCCCACATTGTCAACGGCGCGTTCTGGAACATGGGCGAAAACTGTAGCGCGGCCTCACGTCTTATCGTCCAGCGCGGCATCAAAGACGAGTTGATGAAACGGGTGGTGGCGCACGCGCGGGAATGGCCGATGGGCGATCCGCTCAATCCGGAAAATCGCGTCGGCGCGTTAGTCTCGAAGGCGCATTTCGATAAGGTGTGTTCCTATTTTGAGAAGGGGCAAAAAGTGCTTCTCGGCGGCAAGGCCAAGGACGGCTTTGTCGAACCCACAATCATCGACGTCACAGACACGAACTCCAAGATCGTTCGCGAGGAGGTGTTCGGCCCGGTACTTTCGGTACTCACGGTTGGCAGCTTCGAGGAGGCGATCGCGCTGGCCAACGACACGGAATACGGCCTTGCTGCATCGATCTTCACCAGCAACGTCAAGCGCGCGTTGCGCGGCGCCCGCGCCATTCGAGCAGGCACCGTGACTGTCAACTCATTCGGCGAAGGCGACATCACGACACCCTTCGGGGGCTTCAAGTCGTCTGGCTTCGGTGGCCGTGACAATGGCATTCACGCGCACGACCAGTACACTCGCATCAAGACCATCTGGGTCGACCTTGCCGACGACGCCGATGAGGCTGTGGATTGAGCTCATACTCCGCGCGGCGCTTGCCGGTACGTCTAGGACCGGCGGCCTGGAACGCCATCCTTGGACAACAGGTGTCGCTCCCGCGAATTGAGGGCGACAGCACCGCCGATTTCGTCATCATCGGCGGTGGTTTCGCCGGCCTGTCAGCGGCAAGGCGGCTGACAGAATTGCAGCCGGGAGCGCGTATCACTGTTCTCGAAGCCGGGCGACTGGCCGAAGGGGGCACCGGGCGTAATTCAGGATTCATGATCGACCTGCCGCACGAAGTGCAGTCTGACAATTATTCCGGCGACGGCGACGACCGCGCAATGATCGGGCTCAATCGCCACGCCATCGCCTATGCACGCGATGCCGTCGAAGAATACGGCATAGACCGGAACTTCTTTGACCCAGCTGGCAAGATCAACGGTGCAGCGAGCGCCGCTGCAGATGAACACAACAGGAGCTACGCCAGCCACCTGACAAAGCTCGGCGAGCCGAGCGAACTGCTCGGCGAACGGGCCATGCGTGAGGTCACCGGCTCGTCGCATTACGTTTCCGGGCTTTACACGCCCGGTACGGTGATGCTGCAGCCGGCCGGATACGTCCGCGGTCTCGGTGCTGGTCTCGTGAGCAAAGGCGTCACCATCTTCGAGGACAGCCCGGTCACTGGCTTCGTGCGCGAGAGCGGATGCTGGCGCGTGATTGCGCCAACCGGCTCGGTGAGCACCCCGCGTGTGATCCTGACCGTCAACGGACATCTGGAAAGCTTCGGTTTCGAGCAAGACCGGCTAATGCAGATATTTCTGTTCGCCGTGATGACACCCGAACTGGATGCTGAAGCGCTCAAAAGCCTCGGCGGCCAGCCACGCTGGGGGGTTACACCTTCCGATCCCATGGGCACCACCGTGCGTCGCATCGACCTCGGCCAGGGCGGAAACCGAGTCGTGACACGCACCTGCGCAGTGCTGAGGCCGAACTGCGAGGCGACGCAAGCCGACCTCCAGCGCGCCGCCAGAGTCATGCAGCGCAAATTTGATCAGCGCTTCCCGAGCCTCGCGGGCATGACCATGGAGTATGCGTGGTCCGGACACCTATGCTTGACGCTCAACGGCGTTGCCGTGATGCGCCAGGTCGACGACGGCGTCTATTCCGGCTGCGTCCAGAACGGTCTTGGAACGACGCGCGGGACCTTGACCGGCATTGGCGCAGCCGAACTGGCCTGCGGACAGACCAGCATTGTGACGGACTATTTTACGGCCCAAGCGCGGCCTAGGAAACTGCCACCGCAACCGTTTCGCCAGATTGGCGCCAACTTCTTGCTGCGTTGGAAGGAATGGAAAGCGCGCGATGAATAAAACCAATCCGATGCAGAGAACAGGCACGATCATTGTCACCGGCGCGACCCAGGGTATCGGCAAGGCGATCGCTCTGGCAGCCTTGCGCCAGGGCAAAAGAGTGATCGCGGTAGGACGGTCTCAAGAGAAACTTGAGGCGCTCACCGCGGGTGTGGGCGACGCCGCACCCGGGTTGGTTGCCGAAGCTCTTGATCTTCGCGACGCGCGAGCCTTTGGCGCTCGACTGGCGACCTGGATCGATACCGATCCCAATATCATCGGGCTGGTGAATGCCGCCGGTATGCTGGAGACAGGCAGTCTGCTGCATTGCGACCCTGAAAGCCTGCGTCGGGTTATCGATCTCAACCTGATCTCCACACTGGAAATCACGCTTCCGGTCGCGCGGCATATGGCATCGCGACATGCGGGCAGCATCGTAACATTGGGGTCGAATTCAGGCACTTCGGCGCGCATGGGGCTCGGCTCCTACCCGGCCTCGAAGGCCGGCATCATCCATGCGATGAAGTGTCTTGGATTGGAGCTGGCCGAGTATGACGTTCGCTGCAACATCGTGTCGCCGGGCTCGACGAACACCGAAATGCAGCAACATTTTCAGACGACAACAGGCAGTCGAGAAGGCGTCTTGAAGGGTGACCCGACACGCTACCGCCTTGGCATCCCGCTCGGCCGCATGGCCGAGGTGGATGACGTTTGCGATCTCGTCCTTTTCCTGCTTTCGAGCCGTAGCCGCCACATAACCATGGAAAACATCGTCATCGACGGCGGCGCAACGCTCGGCGCCCGCTAGTCACTGTGGTAGACTGAGCTTCGCCATCCGGCCGCCGTCCACGGTCCAGACTTGTCCAGTAACAAAAGCCGCCTCTTCGGAGGCCAGCCAGGCAACCAAGGCTGCAACCTCTTCCGGCTTGCCGGTGCGCCCGACGGGATGAATTCGGGCGATGTCGCGGCGAAAGGCGACCGGGTCGGGCATGCTGTCGATGAAATCAACATTGAGGTCGGTGTCTATCCAGCCCGGCGCGACTGCATTGCAACGAATGCCTTCCCCGCCGTGATCGACCGCCACGGCACGGGTCAGCCCATGCAGACCAGCCTTCGAAGCGCAGTAAGCGGCGTGCTTCGGGTTGGAGCCGAGACCTTCGATCGAGCCAACGTTGACGATGCTACCCTTCACGGCACGAAGGTGCGGCAGGGCTGCCTTGATCAGCAGAAACGGCGCGGTCAGATTGATGCGCAAGGTTCGCTCCCAGTCGGCGAGCGACATGTCTTCGACGCGGGCTTCCTGCATAATGCCGGCATTGTTGACCAGCACGTCGAGGCGCCCGGCGCGACCGACGACATCGTCGACAATTGCCTCAGGGGCTCCGCCGTCGGCGAAGTCGGCCGTCATCGCTTCAAACTCGGCATGATCGCCTCGCTGTGCGGTGAACACACGCGCGCCGTCCTCTCGCAGGCGAAGCGCAATGGCGCGACCGATCCCGCTGCGCCCGCCGGTGACGAGCGCCACCTTTCCGGTGAAGCGGCCCATAATCAGAACTTCGCTCCGTTCACTTCAACAAGCGCGCCGCAGACGTAGCGCGACTCGTTGGATGCGAGGAAGACCACCACATCGGCAATGTCTTCCGGTTCGGCGATGCGGCCAATCGGTACGGTTTTGTTTAGCTCTCCAACTGCTGTATCTGGGTCAAGGCCGCGTATCGAAAAGCCGGTGCGCAACATCGGCGTGTTCACTTCATTGGGGCAAACGGCGTTGATCCGGATGCCCTGCGGCGCGTGATCGATTGCCATGCATTGCGTCAACGATGCGATGGCCGCCTTCGTCATGCAATAGACCGCGTGGTTGGGGCCGGGTCGTACGCCCCAGCAGGAAGAGATGTTGACGATCGCGCCTCCGCCGGCTTTGCCCATGAGCGGTATCGCGGCTCGGCTGATGCGGAACGGCGCCTCGACATTGACCCCTAGGGACAGCAACCAGTCTGCGTCAGTCGTTTCAGTGACTTTGCCGCGCGTGATGACACCTGCGTTGTTGACGACGATATCAAGGCCACCGAGGGCTTTGGCGACCGCTTCTGGAAGTGCGCCCGAATAGGCGGCGTCGCAGAGGTCGCCCGGAAAATGGGCGTCGGCTTCGACCGCCGAGACGTCTCGATCGGCGACCGCGACTTTCACACCCCGCGCACGAAGGGCTCGCACAACCGCCGACCCTATACCGCCCGCCGCGCCGGTCACCAACGCTACTTTACCCTTCATCACAGCCTTCCCCTTCTTCATGAGCAACAGTTCAGCCGCTCTTCCATTGTCGTTTCAACGCTGACTCTCGCCAGCCATCAGAAAACTAGTAGCTTTGATTGAGTTCATCGGCTGCCGGAATTTCCTCCTCACGACGAGCGATGTAGTCCCGCAGCGCCTCGTCCTTGGCCTCATCGAGCTTGGGTTCTTGGTACTCCGACAGCAGCCTGCGGGCGTGGTTCAGGGCGCGTTTCGTGGTGTCGAGGGCGCCTTCCGCCTGCCATTGCTCGACCGAGTTGTTGTCAAAGAGTTCGGGCATGAAGTACGCTTTTTGAAAATTCTCCAATGTGTGAGGATGGCCCAGATAGTGTCCACCCGGTCCGACATCCGGAATCGCGGCTAGCGCCTGATCGAAATCGTCCCATTTAGGTCCCTCGGCCATTCGATAGGCCATGGCGCATTGCTCCGCGTCTACGACGAATTTTGCGACCGAGCAGTGCATCCCGGCCTCATTCCAACCCGCAGAATGCCAGATGTAGTTCGCGCCGGAATGCAAGACCGCCGACATCGTCGTTGCGCTTTCATAGCCGGCTTGCGCATCGAAGGTCTTGGCCCCACCGAGATGGCTCGATGTGCGCCATGGCAGGTTATAATGGCGCGCCATTTGCCCTATCATGAAGTTCATTAGGGAAATCTCGGGCGTGCCTGCCATCGGGGCGCCGGATTTCATGCTGACGGTCGACAGGTAGTGGCCATAGATCGCCGGCGTCCCCTTGCGGATGACTTGGGTGTACGCCAGCGCCGAGAGTGCCTCGGCGTTAAGCTGTGCGACGGTCGCAGGCACGGAGGCTGGCGTGTTGGCGCCGCCGAGCACGAACGGAGAGCACAGCACCGGCTGATTGCGCCGGCAGAACGCCCGCATTGCACCCAGCATGACCTCATCCCAGACCAGCGGGGAATTTCCGTTGCAGTTGCCGGTAGTGACGGGATGCGTTTCCATGAAATCTTCGCCGAAGAGGATCGCACACATATCCATCACATCTTCGGCGTTCTTGGCGCTCGTCGTCATCCCCATGAACATCTTGTCGGAATGTTTCATCGAGGAATAGGTAATGCGAAGATGCCGCTGGCTGATCGGATGATCATAAGGTTCCACGATGTGATGTGCCGACGAATGCAGTGCGGGCATCATGTGGCTCAGCTTGTGGAACATCGCCAGGTCTTCAAGCATAGGATTGCGCCGAACATCATCCAGGTCGCGCAGATAGGGAGCGCCCGTCATCGGGACAAAGACCGAATGCCGTCCGCCGAGACGGACATTGTTGGCGGGATTTCTCGCGTGGTAGATGAAATCCGACGGGATTGTGGAAATGAGTTCACGCACCAATCCACGGTCGAGGTAGACCATCTCCCCCTCGACCTTGGCGCCGGCGCGTTTCCAGTCCTCCAGCGCGATCGGATCGCGAAAAAGCACGCCGATGTTTTCGAGGATGTGCATGGAGGCATTGTCGATCTTCTCGACTTGGGATCCATCCATAACCTCACAGACGGGGATGCCACGGGTCAAACCGGGCAGCATTTGAAAGTCGGGGGTTGTACGAAGGATTTGTCGCGCTGCACGACCTCCTGATCTTGTTCTGCCTGACGTTGCGATGTTGCTCATGTCAAATCCCCGAATGGCAGCACACTGACACTCGTTGGCGACCGAGCCTTACACAAAACGGAACTGAACATGCCGAATGCGACATGCAAGTCTGCCACGCGGACGTTTAGCTCAACCAGCGCGAGCCCAACCCTTTGTGGGCTCGGCAGCCTCGGGAGTATTATCAGTCAAAGCAATTACGAGCGGACGGCACCCCTTCGCGTTAGCCTGTCTCGGTCCCGCGCAGAAACATTTTGGTAAACCGCTATGTGCTCTTTACGAGCCATTCCGCGAAGAGCCGGGCTTTCGGGCCTGCCCTGGGATGGATTTTCAGATAAAATGCCCTGGGCGATGGAATATTGTCGGGCACAAGTGCGACCAGCCGTCCCTGATCCATCAGACTTTTGACCAATCCATCCCATCCCAACACCGCCCCGATATCATCCTGAGCGGCCTGGAGGGCAATCATGTAGTTGTTGACTGAAAACCTGCGGCCCTTTGGGATGGTGTGTCCAAGCGCTTGAAACCAGTCCGGCCAGTTCTCCCAGTCGGTTTCCTCGTTATTCGTATGAATCAAAGGTGCCTTGAGCAGATCCTCAACTCGGCTAATGCCATGCTCAGCGGCGAATTTTGGCGTTCCCAGCGCCACGATGCGATCGTGAAAGAGTTTGTGACACTCTTCGAGATTCTCCTGCGCATCTCCGTATTGAATACTTAGATCGCAACGGATGGCTGCTCTAGGCACGTCGCTCACGATCTGTGAGACAGTGATGGTGGGATGGCTTTTCCAGAAGGTTGAAATCTTCGGTGTAAGCCAAAGCGAACTGACGGCCGTCGTTATCCGGATGGTCACGTCTGCGGCTTCCGGCCGATCGCGCGTGTGACTAACGGCGTCGGAAATCGTCTCAAGCCCGCGTTGCACCGCAAGGAACAAGAACGCCCCTTTCTCGGTCAACTCAACACCGCGGCTCCTGCGCAGGAACAGGCTACATCCCAAGTCACCCTCAAGCGCCTTGATTTGGTGGCTGATAGCCGCGGGTGTCACGTTCAATTCCTGAGCGGCCTTCTTGAAACTTGCATTTCGGGCGGCCGCCTCGAAGCAGATAAGTGCGGTCACCGAGGAGAGATCGTACGGTCTTGGCATCAAACCCCTTTGTAACCGCTTGGCTCATAGGAGCTCGCGGCGTGGAAGACATTAGCTGAACTAACTCGTGCTGAAAATTACTGCTGTTGCGCAAAAGGCGTTCAAGCCCGAGAATTTCATTCCAAATAGGTCTGCCATCTATGGAATTTCCGCATGAACACCCCTTCCCCCTCGATCCAGGAATTGCTAGCGCGCCGCGTCTCGGGCTATGCCCTTGAGCAGCCATTTTACACATCGCCGACGATTTACCAGCTCGACCTCGAGCACATCTTCTACCAGGAATGGCTCTACGCGGCCCCGGCGTGCCAGCTTGCGAAAGCTGGGAGCTATGTAACGATGCGCGTGGGTACCTATGAAGTGATCGTCGTCCGAGACCGCGACGGCGAAATCCGCGCCTTTCACAATTCGTGCCGTCATCGCGGGTCGCTGATCTGCAAGGCACGCGAAGGCCAGGTGGCCAAGCTGGTTTGCCCCTATCACCAGTGGACGTACGAACTTGACGGTAGGTTGATCTGGGCGAATGACATGGGCCCAGCATTCGATGCGTCAAAACATGGTCTCAAGCCCGTCAATCTTCGCAATCTCGACGGCTTGATCTACATCTGCCTGTCCACCACTCCACCTGATTTCGAGGCTTTCGCCCAGATGGCTCAGCCATATCTCGAAGTCCACGACCTTAGGGATTCTAAGGTCGCGTACACGTCGACCATCATCGAAAAAGGCAACTGGAAGCTGGTGTGGGAGAACAACCGCGAATGTTATCACTGCAGCAGCAATCATCCGGCGCTGTGCCGCTCCTTCCCGCTCGATCCCGAAGTCGCCGGCGTTCAGGCTGATGGAAGGGTATCGGCGAAGCTCCAGGCGCATTTCGACCGTTGCTCGGCCGCCGGTGCGCCGGCGCAGTTCCAACTCGCCGGAGACGGGCAGTACCGCCTGGCGCGTATGCCGCTTCAGGAAAAGGCCATGAGCTATACGATGGACGGCAAGGCGGCCGTCACCAAGAACCTTGGCCGGGTTGCGCCGCCCGACGCCGGTTCGCTACTCGTGTTCCATTATCCCTCTACCTGGAACCACTTCCTGCCGGACCACTCCCTCACCTTCCGGGTGTTGCCGATCAGCGCCACTGAAACCGAAGTCACCACCACCTGGCTTGTGCACAAGGACGCGGTCGAAGGTGTGGATTACAACCTCAAGCGCCTGACCGAGGTCTGGATCGCTACCAATGACGAAGACCGCGAGATTGTCGAAAACAACCAGCTGGGAATCTTATCGCCGGCCTATATCCCTGGCCCCTATTCGCCCGGGCAGGAAAGCGGCGTGACGCAGTTTGTCGACTGGTATGCAGCCTGGCTTGAGCGCGCGCTTGCGCCCCGTCAAGTTGCAGCGGAATAAGCCGATGAGCGCATTCAAAAAACTCGCGTTCTGGACCGACGCAGAAGAGTTGGAATGCGTCACCCGTACTCCGGAAGCGCCGAATGTCGTGACCTTCAGCTTTCAGAGTCCGTCAGGCGCGCTGTTCAATCATGAACCGGGACAGTTCGTCACCCTGGAATTGCCAATTCCTGGGGGGCCGGCCTATCGCACCTATACGATCTCGTCTTCGCCCTCGCGTCCGACTGCCCTCACCGTCACGGTCAAGGCGCAAGAAGGGTCGATCGGCACCAGATGGATGCTCGACAATTTGCGCAAAGGCGCGCGCATCAAGGCTATAGGGCCGACTGGAAAATTCTCGATTGTCCATCATCCGGTCGAGAAATACCTTTTCATCTCGGCCGGTTCCGGCATCACACCGATGGTTGCGATGACCACTTGGCTCTACGATTCCGGGCGCGAGCCGGACATTGTTTTCATCAACTGCGCGCGCCGCCCGTCCGACATCATCCTGCGCGACAGGATGGAACTGATGGCGTCGCGCCTCGTCGGCATCGATTTGAAATGGGTCGTCGAAGAGGCAGATCCCTTCCGGTCCTGGACCGGCTATCGGGGGATGTTCAACCAGATCATGCTGGGCCTGATGGCGCAGGATTATCTGGAGCGCGAGGTGTTCTGTTGCGGACCTGAGCCTTTCATGCGGGCCGTGCGCGAGGCCCTTGCGGGTCTCGGCTACGACATGAGTCGCTACCATCAGGAAAGCTTCGCGGCAGAGCCGGGGCAGGCCGAGGACGTACCTGACGACGTGGTGCCAAACGAAGAGAATCAGGCTGAGATCATCTTCGCCTCGTCTGGTGTCATAGCGAAATGCGCCGAGACTGATACCCTTCTTGCAGCAGCACGCTCTGCGGGCCTGGTGATCCCTTCAGGATGCTCGATGGGAATCTGCGGAACCTGCAAGGTCCTCAAGACCGAAGGGCAGGTGCACATGGTGCACAATGGCGGCATCACGGACGAGGACATCGCCGATGGCTATATCCTTGCCTGCTGCTCTCGCCCGATCGGTCGTGTGAGCGTCGCCGCATAGAAAGCATTCGATGGACCTCGATCCCGTGCATCTTCGATGCGCGGCGCTCCGCGCTCAATCGAAGATTGATGGTGCCAAGGCATCGACGAACAGCTCCATAGAGTTGCTCCCGGAACGCCAATCAATGATGCGTCTGGTCCACCAGCAGCGCCCAGAAAGCGAACAACGGCGTCTCCAGCGATCTCATCGAGTGTTTGATGCCTGGCGGATTGTAGAATGACCCACCGATGCCAGGCGAAAACCAGTCCTTGTCAGCCTGCTTGAACTCCCCATGCGAAAGCACGAGGTAGGTTTCTTCCGGCGGATGATCGTGGTCGGGATACCGGGCGTGAGGAGCCATCAAGGTGACGCCGAGCCACAGATCGTTCCTTTCCTCAATGCCGCCTGGGCCAAGGATCATCGCGTTGGCGTGACTATCATGGAAATTGCTGCTGGCCGACGGGGCGGGATTTGATTTCGGCCGCCATTCGAGCAGCGGCTCGATTGCCTTGAAGCGTTCGACCAAGTTGCGGAGCGTGGACGGGATCACCTCTTCCGCCAACGCCGGGCCGAGATAGGAACAGACCGGTAAACGGCTCCCTGCATTGGTCCGCTCCAGCCCGATAACTTCCGATTGGGCGAAGAGCTGGATGATCGATCTGCGCGATCGCAGATCGTGTGAGAACTGGTCAAACGCCACGAAAGCGGTGTCTAGAAAATATTGCAGGGCCTCACTTCTGTTCATCTTGCAGCCCTTGTTGTGAGCCACGCTATGGTCCGTTGCTGGATGTCAGATATCTTTCGCCAAGCGCAGTGCGTCGTAGATCGCGGCGTGGGTGTTGCGAGCCGAAACGGCATCGCCGATCCGGAAGAGCTGGAATTGGCCCTGCGGATTCCGCACCACCGACTGCGCTTGTCCGGCAATAAGCTCATCGTGCGAAATCTCGCCGTGATTGGTCGATTTCGGTTTGAGGTCGAAATAGATGTCATCGAGTGGAATGGTGCCGTGGTTGACGACAACCTGATCCACGATGCGTTGCCTGGATATGCCGCCGTAGTCGCTACCGACATTTGCAATGAGCTGGTTGCCATTCTTTTCCACAGACTCGAGCCGATAGGTGACCGTGAAGGTCACATCGAGCTTTTGCAGGGACCGCATGTAGGGCACCAGGTTCATAGCCATCACCTCGGGGGAGAAGGACCGATCCGGCGTCATGATCTCAACTTTCGCTCCCGCACCGGCGAGGAATTCGGCGGCCTGGAGTGCGGCATGGTCGCCGGCGTCGTCGAAGATGAGGACATTGCTACCCGGCTTTACGTCTCCGGAGATGATGTCCCATGAAGACACCACCAACTCGTTGCCCCTGGAAAGGACGTCGGTGTGCGCCACCCCGCCCGTCGCAACGATGACGACATCAGGATTTTCCGCCTCGATGGTTTCGGCTTCCGCCCAGGCATTGAACTTGATGGTCACCCCGTATCTTTCGCACTGGGCAATGCGCCAATCGATGATGCTCATCATCTCCTTGCGGCGCGGGCTCAGCGCTGTCAGGCGGATCTGTCCGCCAGGGTCGCTGGCGGCCTCGAAGACCACGACCTCGTGTCCCCGCTCACCCGCCACGCGGGCGGCCTCGAGGCCGGCCGGACCTGCACCGACGATGACAATTTTCTTGCGGCTTTCTGCCTTGGGGACAATGTGCGGCATGGTCAGTTCGCGGCCGGTCGCGGCGTTGTGAATGCAGTATGCCGCCCCGCCCTGATAGATGCGGTCAAGGCAGTAATTGGCACCCACGCAGGGCCTGATTTCGTCTTCGCGTTTTTCGATGATCTTGCGCACGATGTGGGGGTCGGTCATGTGGGCGCGTGTCATGCCGATCATGTCGACTTTGCCCGATGCAATGGCGTGGCGCGCCGTCGCTACATCCGGTATTTTCGCTGCATGGAAGGTTGGGAAGTTGGTTGCCGCACGAATCTCACCGGCAAAATCAAGATGCGGCGCATTCGCCATTCCCTGAATCGGAATGACGTCCGTCAGGCCAGCATCGGTGTCGATGTGACCGCGGATCACGTTGAGGTAGTCGACAAGTCCGCTTTCCCTAAGCCGTTTGGAGATTTCAATGCCCTCCGCCTTGCCGGTGCCGCCGGGGAGACATTCATCCGCCGTATAGCGCACGCCCAGAATGAAGTCCTCGCCGACCCTTGAGCGGATCGCCTTCAAGACGTCCATGCAGAAGCGCATGCGGTTCTCAAGGGAACCGCCATAGGGGCCGTCAAGGTCGTTCATGAGAGGAGACGTGAACTGTTCGAGCAGGTGACCGTAGGCCTCGAGCTCGACGCCATCCATCCCGCCCGCCTTCATCCGCTCGGCGGCGTCCGCGAAGTCCTTGATGATGCGCTCGATATCCCAGTCTTCAATTTTCTTGGGAAATGCGCGGTGTGATGCTTCACGGTGATGGGACGGTGCCACAACGGGAAGCCAGTCGCCCTTGTCCCAGCGTGTACGCCGTCCAAGATGGGTTAGCTGGATCATGATGGCGGCGCCCTCTTCGTGCACCGCATCGGTCATCTGCCTGATCCATGGCACGATCTCGTCCTTGTAGGCGAGAAGGTTGTTGAAAACCGGGGGACTGTCCTTCGAGACGGCTGCGGACCCGGCTGTCATCGTCATCGCCACACCGCCCCGCGCCCGCTCTAGCGTGTAAGCGAGATAGCGCTCCTTCGGCATCCCGTCCTCCGGATAAGCCGGCTCGTGAGAGGTCACGATGATACGATTGCGCAGCGTCAAATGCTTGAGTTTGTAAGGCTGCAGAAGAGGATCGCTCGACATCTGACCGGCTCCGGGCTGGGAGGACAAGCGCGAACGCTAGTCGGAAATGTACACATATGTCAAGTTTAGCTTCGGCAAGGTCGACAGAGTCGACATAGGTGTACATTTCGCTGGTTTTCAGTTTGACCTTTTGTTAGGCTGGCCGCTTATGGAGCAGATTTCGAACGATAGCGGATGGCGTGGATCGCCGGAGGGATGGCTTGAGGCCGCCTACGACCTGCTTCTGGAATCCGGCGTCGACACGGTGAGAATTTCGCCACTGGCCAAGAAGCTGGGCCTGTCGCGCACCAGCTTCTATTGGTTTTTCAAAGACAGAGAGGAACTGTTGGCTGGCCTCGTGACGCGTTGGCGGGACAAGAACACCGGCAATCTCGTCAAGCAGGCCGAGGCTTATGCCGAGACGGTTGCCGAGGCGATGCTGAACGTTTTCGACTGCTGGCTCGACAAATCCTTGTTCGATGCCCAGTTCGAATTCGCAGTCAGAAGCTGGGCGATTCAATCGCCTGACATTCTGGCGGAGGTCCAGAAAGCCGACCAGACGCGTCTCGACGCCATGAGCCAGATGTTCGTCCGCTTCGGTTACAAGGAAAGCTTGGCCGATGTTCGAGCGCGCACCGTCTACCTCGCGCAGATCGGCTACATCTCAATGCAGACCAGGGAAGATCTCACGGCCCGCATGAAGCGCATTCCCGGCTACGTGGAGATTTTTACAGGCGAGGCCCCGCAGCAGCGCGAACTGGATCGGTTCTTCGCCAGACATGACTATTTGGCGAACTGAGGAAGAGTTGCGACAATGAGCAAACCCATGAGCATCGGGATAATTGGTGGACGGGGCTGGCTTGGACGCGCCTTCGCCGAGGCCATTGTCGATGCGCAAATAGTTGCCGCAGAGCACCTCGCGCTCTCTTACAGAAGCGGGCAACCCGGCTTTCTGCCAAACGCTATCTGGACCAGGGACAATCAGGAACTGGTGGATCGATCTGATGTCATCATCGTCTCGGTCCGACCCCAGGATTGGCCTGCCATCGAGATTTCTGCGCCCGGCAAGCTCGTGATGTCGGTCATGGCCGGGATCCCTCTCGATCAATTGGCCAAACGTTTCAAGACTGACCGCGTCGTCCGCACGCTTCCGAACGCGGCGGCAGAGGTGCGCAACTCCTACACGCCCTGGATCGGTTCTCGGGGCGTCACGGCGGATGATCGCAACGTCGTTCGCCGGATTCTGGAAGCCTGTGGTGCTTCAGATGAAGTCAAAACCGAAGCAGACATCGACTACATGACCGGCCTCACCGGCTCCGGCCCGGCGTTTCCGGCGCTTTTGGCGGCGGCGATGATGGACGATTCCGTCAGCCGAGGAATGAACCCGGATATTGCCCGAAGGAGCGTCAGCGCGGTGCTGATTGGAACGGGAAAACTCCTCGCGGCGCGCGCTGCAATCCCAAAGACATCGTCCAGACCTTCCTCGACTACCGCGGCACCACCGCTGCAGCGATCAAGGCCATGCGCGCAGCCGGGTTTGAAGTTGCCGTGGCGGACGGCCTTGCCGCAGCGCTTCGGAAATCCGTGACTATAGGACAAGCCACCTGACTGCCGCACGAGCCGTGCCCTCCGACCGCTGGTGAGATACTTATGTCAAAACTCTTTCCGCATCTGTTCTCGCCGGTAAAGCTGGGCAGTCGCACGCTGCGAAACCGGATCGTGTTCGGGGCTCATACCGCCAACATGGCGGAGAATGGCGTGCCGACCGAACGACACGTCGCCTACTATGCCGAGCGAGCCATCGGTGGGGCCGGCATGATTGTTGTCGAACCCATGCCCGTTCATCAGGCCGCCGTCCTGACACGCGGCAATTTTCGGCCTGGCGACGATAGCGTCATTCCACACTTCCAGCCGGTTGCGCGCGCGATCAAGGACCATGGAGCGATCGCCATCCAGCAGCTCTATCACGTTGGTGCGCATGGGGATTCGGACAACTCGTTTCATGCGCATTGGTCGCCTTCGGGCCTTCCAAGCTACCATGATAGCGACGGGTCCCACGCCATGTCCGAAGACGAGATCTGGGAGACCATCGACGGCTTCGTCCAGGCCGCGCGCCGCTGTCAGGAAGCCGGTTTCGATGGTGTCGAAGTCTGGGCCGCCTATCTCGGACTGGTTGATCAGTTCTGGACACCTTGGACAAACCAACGTGAAGACCAGTGGGGAGGCTCGCTCGAAAACCGCACGCGGATCTCCCGCGAAATCCTCACCCGCATCCGCGAAACATGCGGCCGAGAGTTTATCGTTGGATTGTCGGTCAGCGATGAGCCCGACTACACAGTCGCGCTCAGTCGGCAGGAACTGGCGGAAATCGTTCGGCTGCATGATGAGCAGGGGCTGATCGATTACGTGACCTGCGGCACCGGGAGCTACCTTGATTTCTACAAGATAATTCCGCCATTTCTTTATCCTGAGAAGCTTGGCACCGATCTCGCGGCGGCCCTAAAGGGTGAAGTCAAGACGGCGCTCGTAGTGGCCGAAAGCCATATCCGAACGCCCGAAAACGCCGAAACCGTGCTCGGCGAGAAAGCTGCCGATCTAATCTCGATCGTGCGGGGCCAGATCGCCGACCCACATCTGGCACGCAAGGCCGCGGCAGACCACCCAGAGGATGTGCGCGGATGCATATCCTGCAACCAGATGTGTTGGGGTCGCCGTTCGCGCGACTACTGGATCAGCTGTCTTATCAATCCCTCGGCAGGGCGCGAGTTTGAATGGGGTGGTGACCGGTTCACAGCAGCCGCCATCAAGAAACGGGTGCTTGTCGTCGGCGGCGGCCCCGCCGGCCTTGAAGCGGCTCGGGTTGCCGCCGAGCGGGGTCACCACGTGGTGCTGGCTGAAGCCTCCAGCAGGCTGGGCGGGAACTTTCTGCTCGCAGGGCTGCAGCCGCGCCGAGGACAGATCCTCGACCTTCTTGGTTGGTATGAGCGCCAGCTCAACAAGCTGAACGTCGACGTGCGACTGAACACCTACGTCGAGGCGTCGGAAATTCCCTCGTTCCAGGCTGATACTGTCATCCTGGCCACGGGATCGGTGTCTCCTGAAACCGGCTTTCAGAAGGCTCTGCCGGCAATGCCGAGCCTGCCAGGCATCGAAAAAGGCAATGTCTTCTCGATCGAAGCCGTTATGGCCCGCGTTGCGCGGCCGGGTAAGCACGTGCTTTTGCTCGACGAGGGCGGCGGTTGGCGCGGCGGTGGCACAGCCTGGAAACTTGCCGAGGAAGGTCACCAAGTCACCATTCTCACGCCCGATCCGCTGGTCGGCAAGGAACTGCAACGCACCGCTGCCGATTTTCCGCTTCGACGGACATTGCGCCAGCTTGGCGTCAATTGGCTGGTGGATGTCAGCGTGCTAGAGTGGCACGGGGACGGCGCGACCCTCGTCGACCACAACACCGGTGAAGAAAGCCTCGTGCCGGGCGATTGCCTTGTTCTGGCAACCACCAATGTGGCAACGAATTGGCTGGCAAAAGAGTTGGAAAATACATCCCAGCCTTTCATGGAGGTCGGCGATGGCGTCGCCCCGCGCCAGGCGCCCTACGCCTTCCACGAAGGACGGAAGATTGCCTTGGGGCTATGAAGCGCGATTGCGCTTCATGTAGTCCTTGGCGGTCTCGACTGCCACGGCCGCATCGCGGCCACAGGCATCTGCACCGACGGCCTTGCCGAATTCCTCTTTGAGCGGCGCGCCGCCAACCTTGCCCACATAAACCCAGCAGCCCGACATGACGAGCCGGTCTGCACCTCGACGGCAGCTACGGCGCTGACCCCGCCTGCGGCAGGTTGAACGGCGTGATGATCTGGATGTTGGCCATGCCTGACACAGGCGATTTCGGCAGCAGCCCGTGCGCACGCATGACATGCAGGCAGGCGTTGCGCATGTCCTCACCGAGATCGTGATGCAGGACGGCGCTGATGCGGCCTGCCCGGAGCAGCGCGATGTTGTCGGCGTCGAGATCATGACCGACGAAGGCGCGGCAGGAGCGGCCAAGCGCAGCGAAAGCCTCGATGACAGCCAGATTGCCGCCGCCGATCGAATAGACGCCGGCAATGTCGGAATGCTGGCGCAAGGCATCGCGCGCGAGCCGGCCGGTGTCGCGGTCGAGACCATGGCCTTCGCTGACCTCGACCAGGCCAAGCCCGGGATAGCGCTCGCGCAGCGCCTGCCTGAAGCCGATCTCGCGCTCTTCCTCGCCGCGGAAACGGTTGCTTGAGATGGTCACCAGAATGCGCGCCGGGCCGCCGCCGAGCCATTCGCCAAGGAGGTAGGCGGCCGTCTCGCCCGCCGCGCGGTTGTCCATCCCGACATAAGCGTGCCGCCCCGTATCAGGGAGATCCGTCACCAGCGTGACGACGGGGATGCCGGCGCCGACAAGCCGTGCGGCCGCAGCTCTCACCTCCGCGACATCCGGAGCCTTGAGGAACACGCCATTGGAGCCCCTGCGCTGCAAGGCATCGATGATCCCGACGGTATTTTCGACATTGCGGGTTTCGGCGAGGTGATAGCGGGCGCGAAAAATCGCCGGCTGCAAGGACGGCATCGCCTGCTCAAGCCCTTGGCGGACCGCCTCGCTGAAGCGGGTGGGCGCTTCCATGACGATGTCGAGAACGAATTTGCGGCCGGAAAGGCCGATCTGGTCGCGCTGCTGTTCGAGCTCGCCAATGGCCTGCTTCACCCGCCGCACCGTGTGCTCGCGTACGCCCGGCCTGTCGTTCAGCACGCGATCGACGGTTGCGAGGCTGAGCCCGGCCTGGAGGGCGATATCCTTGATAAGAAAAGCGCGGGACATTGCTTGAGGTGTTTTTGAGGTGTTTGCGAGGCAACCAGCACAGCAGGCTGTTGTATACGGTAATCACAATTAGAACCGCAACAGGAGGATGCGTTATGAAGGCCGGCAATCTAGCCAGGATCAGGTCCGCGAAGGTCTGGCTGACCAGACAGCAATGCGACATCGAGGATTTTCGCGCGCTCGTCGAGCAGAAGACGGATGCGGCCAACTATCCCTTGGCCGCGAGCATCGACAAGAACGTGCTGGTCTATGATGGCGACGCCGTGCGTGAGGCTGCGAGCGATCCCGAAACCCGCAAGGCGCTGCTGGCCGAATGGGTCGAGGCGCTGACTGACGGACCGGGCGTGGTTGCGTTCAAGAAGGCGTTTGCCGACACCGCGCCGATCGACGCCGCAACGACGCTCTTCAACGACATGATTGCCGAACAACATGCCACTGGCACGGGCGGCGGCGACCATTTCGCCAAGCCGGGCGCCAATGACCGCATCTGGAACGCGCTGGAAAAATTCTGCCTGCGCGATCCCGCCGCCTTCGCGGCCTATTATGGCAACGAGATCATCGCTCTCATCTCTGAGGCTTGGCTCGGTCCGGCCTATCAGATGACGTCGCAGGTCAATTGCGTGAATCCCGGCGGTGCGGCGCAGTCGGCGCATCGCGACTATCATCTCGGCTTCCAGTCTCCGGAAGTCATCGAGCGCTATCCGGTGCATGTTCACCGCATCTCGCCGGTGCTCACTCTGCAGGGAGCCGTCGCCCATTGCGACATGCCGCTGGAGAGCGGACCGACGCTCTACCTGCCCTACTCGCAAGCATATCTGCACGGCTACCTCGCCACCGGCCTTCCCGAGTTCAAGGCTTACTTCGCCGAGCATCATGTTCAGCTCGCTCTGGAGAAGGGCGATGCGGCGTTCTTCAACCCGGCTCTGTTCCATGGCGCCGGCAACAACCGCTCCTCAGACATTCGCCGCATGGCCAATCTGCTGCAGGTCTCGTCAGGCTATGGCCGGGCGATGGAAAGCGTCGACCGCACTAGAATGAGCCGCGCGCTCTATCCGATCATCAAGAAGCTGATTGCAGCGGGCGCGATCTCGAAGGATGCGGCCGCGAATGCGATCGCCTCCACGGCCGAAGGCTATTCCTTCCCGACCAACCTCGACCGCGACCCGCCGATAGGCGGACTTGCGCCGGAGACGCAACAGGCGCTGTTCCATCGTGCGCTGGACGCTGGCTGGACAGCGGAGGATTTCGGCAAGGCGCTGGACGAGCAGGTCAACAAGAAGCTGACGTGAAGAGTCCATTAGCACCCTTCGTCGGGGGCGCCTCCGTGTGCCTCTTGCATTTCGTTTGCGAGGCTGCTCGCTAGGTTGACCGGCGACGTCATGACGTCCTTGGCGATCAGCATTTCGTACTCCTTCACCTGCCTGCAGGCGGCAGAACCGGCGGCAGGGTCCGTCCAGAGGCTTGATCGTTGTGTGACAGACCAGCATGGAGGCTGATCGCGCGATAGAACTCCCGTGCATGGAAACCATAGGCTTCCAGATTGGCCGGACCGCCAGCGAACAGTCCCATAAAGACGCGGGCGGCTCGGTTTCTGCGGTCGGAGGCCATTGCCGTCACCGCCTTGTTGACATTGAAGTTCGATATCGGCCGGGCATTGTTCATTCTCTGCCGGGTCAGGATGGCGGTGACGCCGATCAACCGCTCCAGCGTGGCGATGAATTCGTCGAAAGCCCGCCGGCTTAAGCCAGCGGGCTTTGATTTGGCAAGTCGATTTAGAAGGTGATCGGTCCCCGATACCGGGCCGCGGCAGTGACAGAGCCAATCGGTCTCGCTTCACCAGAAGCGGTTGTTAGTACATCCTCTTCATGATTGAGCCCTGCACCGGCCCGGAGATTACAATGATTTGCGCTGCGATTGGTGCTGCCGTGATCGCAACAGCGGCGATTGCTGGCAATGTGACGCGTGTGCAAATCGAGCTCACGGCTGCGCCAGCCTATGCAGCTTCCTCCGCGAGCGTTGCAGGACCGGGATCACGTTTCCCATTAATAAGGTTGAGAAGATGAGCTGCGGCGCGTGCGTCGCAAAGTGCCCTGTGATGGCCTTTGAGGTCGATGTCGTGCACGTCGCAAAGATTGGCAAGACTGTAGGACTTATGACCTGGGAATTGCCTGCGCATGGTCGCGCACGTGCATAGTTTGGGAAACCGGAAGCGACGCTCGAGCCGTTCATATTCGCCGGAGAGAAAGCCGTAGTCGAAGTTGACATTGTGGGCGACGAAGATGCCGTCGCCCATGAATTGCAAGAAGCTGTCCGCGATCTCCGCGAAGAGCGGAGCGTCTCTTACCATGGCGTTTGTGATGCCAGTGAGCCGTGTGATGGCCGCCGGGATCGAGCGCTGCGGGTTGATCAGCGAAGTCCATTCATCGACAACTTCATGATTGCGGATTTTTACGGCACCGATCTCAGTAACCCGGTCGCCATTCGACCAGCTTCCGGTCGTTTCGATGTCGACAACGACATACTCTTGATCGGGATCGAAGCGAAAATCGACCCGCACGATTCCCGCCGTGATGCCTGCGCTGGAGAGCTGACGCAGGCGTGTGAGCTGATTGCGGCGTACAGCGTCCCCTTCCGCCTTCACCTCAAGAAAAGCGACCTCGCCGTTTAGTTCGGTCATCAAGTCCGGAAAGCCGTCGCGCATAGCGCGAAAATCTTCGCTCATGAGCCGAAGGATCGTGCTTACCCCGCCGGGATGAGCGGCAAGCAAGGGCCGTATCGCATCCACGTCGACATGATCCCAGGCAAAGAGCCCGTTCGGCGTCCCCCACTTTCCTGCGATGGTGCGTAAAATTAGGGCGAGCGCGGACCGCGACGACACGGCAGACAGTTTCGCGTCGATCTCGCGCGTGAATAGACGCGCGAAGCTCTTGTCTTTCAGGCAATGCGGCACCCAGTCGAAGCTCGAATGCAGCTGGCCGGACTCGAACAGTTCTTCCCAGAACAGCAAACCGAACAGGCAGTGCCAGAGCTGATTCTCTGCATAGAAGACCGTGCGGCCCTGCCGTCGCATGACGCCAGCTACACCAGCCTCTGGATTTCCGCGCCAGCTGTCGTCGACTGTGACGGTACGGCCGGCCCGCAGCAGTTCGGTGCAAAGCCCTGTTCTTCGGCCGTTGAACTTGCGGGCATAAAAATCATTTGCAAAGACGAATTCATCATCGCTCGCTGGATCGTCAATCATCCTGCGAAGAAGCTCTTCCGACCCTTTCTTATCTCCCGTTGAGTACAGCAAACGCGTCAGGCGCTCATTGCATTCAAAGGATGAGCCGGCACGATAAAGCTGTATCGCAATTTCTTTCTCGCCACCTTTGTCAAAAAACTGTCCCGCCCTGTGCGCCGCTCTGCTTTTCAATTCCTCGGCGTAGTCGGTAGTGCATTCGGGACCGTCAAGAATTTCAGAAATAGAGGCGCGAAAGGTAACCTCGGATTTGATCTCGAGTCGATCAAGCAGCCGGCTGTAGTGAAAGCTTGCATGGGCTTCGTCGGCGTCGGTGAAGCGCGCACTCAGGTTCGCATTTTTGTTGGTGCGCAGTATGCCCAAGTCGCGCAGGGCAAAGTTCTTCAAATCTCGCTCGGTCTTCCCGAAATACAAGTACAGCAGGAATTCGACTGGGGTCGTGTCGCCGAGCGCGATGAAATCATCGCCGCCGCAATGGTGATAGGCTGCCTCAAATGAGACGTTCGCCAGATAATACTCGACCACCTTTCGCTTCGCCCAGGACGTTCGCAGATCGGTCAAGCCGGCGTCCTTCCCAGCCTTCGTGAGCGCTTCTTTCGCATGGCAGACGATGAATGATGCATAGTCGTTCTCAGCGAGTGACCGCACATATCCAAGAGCCCGGAGTTCTGAGACGGCGCGCCAAGGGTTCGATATCTCGGCGTAGCGAAACGTGGACTGTCGAAAAATGTTACCACGCCGATTTATCATGCGGATCAGCAGGCACTGCGCATCTTTCGAAATCTTAGCAAAAGTAGCGATAAACGCGCGGTGTCGATCCGTCAGCACCGCACCATATGTACCGCTGACGATGTCGAGCATTTCGGTGAAATGATCATGATAATAATAGACCGGCAACACAGGCAGCTTCATTCGCACCGCCCTTTCAGGTTCATATCCGCTGCGCAGTTCGACGCATGCCATGCCTGAGAAGGCTTGAGCGATTGCTCTTCACGAAAGCAGCTATTTCGAGTCGAAAAAATTGGCACGTTCCACATTTGTTCCAATCCTAAAAAATTGTCAACTTTGACCTCCCAATCCGACTGTTTCCTCATGCGTCGCTCAAACCGATCGTCACCTTCGGATTCGGTCTGATGCAAATAGTTCTATGGTACGAATTTCGAGGGGCCGCGTGGCAGAGACGCGAGCCCCTGCAATCCACCCACCCTTCGCCCGAGAGGGCAGGCCCACAGCGCCTTGCGCCACTCTTTCGGCGCCCAACAGTGCGAACGCAGGTCAATCTGGTGACATGCTTTTCGTGCCGTCAGGTGCGACACAGTCGATCGCTAAACCGGCAGCTGACACCGCGGATTCCTCGGTTTCTCTGAAGAGAACGTACTTCGGGCGCACGCCTCAAGCGACTCATGGCGAAAGCTACCAATGAACACAGGTGAGTGATCACGTTGGATAGCGACAGCTTTGCGCCCAATGTCGGCCATTCCGGCCGACTTGACCGCCTACCAAAAGCGGACAATGCTGGTGCCGACGCCAGAAGTGGTCATCGATGCTCAGAATCGGCTTCCTTGAGATATTTGGCCTTCAGCCATGTGTTCGACGGTCCGCTCCTGTAGCGGCTGCCGGCGCGCTTCGAGATGACGCCCTCGAGTCCCATCTCCCCGATGGCGCGGAAGATCGCTGGCGCACTGCCCTCGAAATGCTCGCTGTACCGGATCTTGCCGGCGCCAGGCTCAACCAGTTGCCACAGCGTGTGCTTGCGCTGCAGCAGGGGCAAGGGGGCAACATTGCGACCATCGAGATGGAGGATGTCGAACGCCACGAACACCAGCCGGCTCGGCTCATTCCAGATCGCGGCTTCCAGCGCAGGGTAATCGGGAGCGCCCTGCTCACCGGCTACAATGACCTCGCCGTCGAGAATGGCAGCCCTGCATGGCAGCTCGACTGCCAGCGCGATGGGCCAGTATTTTGCGGTCCAGTCATGGCCGTTCTTGCTGAAAAGACGCACGCCGCCTTGATCGACAATGAGCTGCGTCCTGTAGCCGTCGAACTTGACCTCGTGAACCCATCCCCCATCTTCGGGCGGTTGCATGACCAGAGTCGGGATCTGCGGCGGAATGAACTCCAGCCGGCCGCCGCTGACCTTGGCACGCTTACTCAATGACGGACACCTTTGACCGCCTAGCGGGGGGCGTTGTCGGCACAGGCAGCGACACCCCAGCTATCTGGACGCCTGCCGCCTGTGCCGAGCCCCCGCCGGACTATCGCGAACATCTACGGACGAGGCCGGAATGTCGTTAGCTTCGTATCCAGATACTTATCCTGGCGTACATATCTCACCTCTGTGCGGCGCTCTTGCACCGAGTGGCCGATGCTGCCCAGGATTGCCGCTGGCTCACGCATTTCCTTGGCCATTTAGGCGACCCAGTTAAGGCCTGTTGGTCTTCAGGCCTGAAGACCAACAGGCCTTAGTCCATCAAAAGCACCAGGGCGGGATGCAGCTTCTTCAGGTTCGGCAATGATTTCGATTGCCAAGGTATGTCGGGCGTTCCACGCACGACGAGTCGAACATCGGGATGCCTGCGTACCTCGATGGTAAATTTCGCCAGCAGGTTGATGCCGGAAGAGTTAAGGAAGTGAAGGTCCTTCAGATCGAGCGTAATAGAGGCGGGATTCGAGGCGAGAACATTCGCCGCCAACGCCGCGATAGGCGCACCAGCGTCGGAATTGGCAAGCCGCATTGCGCCATAAAAGAAAATCTCGCTTTCTTCAGTCCACACGCGGTAGTCGTCTGTCTTGATTTCCATAGCTTGGCATCGTTTCATTTAGTTGTGAATTTGCGAGATCGGAATAGAGGCGTATGTCTCCACGCAAATCCGATCGCTTTCGTCGGCGGCGCTGAATATCCAAGCCAGGCGCGCGCCGTAGTCGCTCATCAACGTCAGCAATCCTAGTCCGGAGCCTCCCACGTCGGGGTTGGCGGCATTGGCTTCAATTCGCTGTATTAGCAGGTCCATAGGGTCGCCAACCGTGATGTCCGCCAGGAGGCTTTGGAACTCAGACGCATCTTCACCATCGACGTCATTCGACACCTTGAGCTTGAAGCACTCCGAATCCATCGACGCCTCGATCACGATCTCACCCGGTGCGCGAAACTTGACGGCATTTTCGATGAGTTCGTTAACCAGATATCCAATGCTGTGCCGCACTTCCATGTAGTCATTGCGGGAGGACCGGAAGCGCAACGCGAAAAGATCGGCGATGAAGTCTGAGGTCGTGGCACAATGACGCCAACTTAAGTCGAGAGGGCCGTCGAAAAGCCGCACGCGACTGATGCTCTCCTTCATCCCGATCGCAATATCAGGGGTCCCGAACAGCGTTGTCATTGCTAAGTGTGCCTTATGATCACGAGGGTGATGTCGTCATGGATCTTCTGGACTCCGATATGGGCCATCAGATCCTCGATGATCCCGGTCTTGATGTCATCGGCGCTCCCGCCGTAACGTTTTCTTGCGCTCTGGCAGAGGCGCTCGAACCCGAATAGCCTTTTGTCCTGATCCTCCGCCTCGGTCACACCGTCGGTGTGCAGCACGATCACATCGCCACTCTCGAACAGGATGTCACGCGTGTCGATGAACTTCGAGATGTCATTCTCCAGACCAACCGGCATACCCAGATCAAGCGTATCGATGCGTTCGACCTCCCCGTCCGCACGCATGACGAGAACGTCCTCATGCTGGCCGGATAGCGTTACCCGCCCATCCTCGAAGTCAAGAAAGGCCAGCGAAAGATGCTTGCCGGTGTTCGTCCGCTCGATATTCTTGTAGATCGCTCTGTTCAGCCGATCCAGAAACTGGTGCGGGTCCGCTTCGTCGGTCTCCTGCAGCGCGCGTGCAACGGATTGGACCATCAGCATCAGCACGCCGCTCTCGAGACCATGACCGGTCACGTCGCCGATGCCGATCTTGGTCCGTGATCCGTTCTGCAGGACGTCGTAATAGTCACCGCCGACCTCGTCGGCCGGCCGCATGTAGGCTGCGATCTCCAGCCCCGGAATCGCTTCGAGTTCGAATTGTTTCGGCAGGACCATCAACTGGATCTGCTTGGCAACCGCGAGCTCGGCGCCGAGGCGGACATTCTCGTCCTGCAGCTTTTCGTTGAGAGCGGAAATCTTCTGATTGGCGGCGCCGAGCTCCATGGTTCGTTCGTCGACGAGATGCTCGAGGTTTTCCGTGTGGAAGCTGATCTGCTCGGCCATGCGGTTGAAAGCGATGCCGGCGGCTCCAACCTCGTCGCGCGTCGGAATGCTGACGCGGACTGAATAGTCCTTGGTCTGGAGCCGCTGGGCGGCACTGGCAAGCGCCCTGAGGCCCGCGGTGATCCGCTTCGAAATTCCGAGCACGGCCGCGAAGACAATCATAAGCGAAACGATGATCGCACCGATCTGAAAGAGCAGGATACGATTGGTTGCGCGCGAAATACTCTGCTGCGCGGCAAACAGGGACGCGTAGATCTCCCGTTCGGGAACGACGATCCCGACCGACATCATTTCGGACTTGATCGGTCCCGAACTCCACAGATTGGTCGGCTTCAATCTTTTGAGAACAACGATGTAGGGTACGCGTTCGCCCTTGTCATCGAGCATGATATGCTGAATGACACCGTCATTGTTCTGGTCGAGAGGCAGCGACGCGATAGCTGGCTGCCTGCTTCCCCGCAGGGATCTTTCCAGGCCGGTGACGCCCTGGGTGCCCGCATCGCTCGATGACGTCAGGCCGATGATCGCCTGACCCGACGGATTGATCGCCACCACGTTGCCGGTCGACATCGTGAGGAAGCCGAACCCGGTTTTAGCGATCTTCACACGTTCGACGACTTCCGCGAGTTGATCGAGAGTGATGTCTGCTCCCGCCGTACCGGCGATGCCGGTGCGATCGCGCGTCCACAACGGGTGGAAAAAGCTGACGATCAGCTTTCCCGTGATTGCATCGGTGTAAGGCGCTGTCTGGGTGATATCGTCAGGGACCGGACGCGAGGCTGGATCCTTGGCCCATTGCTGCCATGAACCATAGATTCCCGGAAAGAAGAACTCCCAGAACTCCGCTTTGTTGTGGCCCGGATAGAGCTTGTCGAAGGTCTGTGCCTGGTCCGTATACGGTACGGTCCTGAATATCGGCCGTTCTTTTGGACCAATATAATACATCTGCAGTTTGGACGACCCGCTGGCCATGAGCGTCGGCGCAACGAGGTCCAACACGGTGCTGTCTTCTATTTCCCGTTGAACGCCTGGCAGCGGACTGTGGTCGGCGCCCAGCAGGTAGCCCCAGACGCTGACCACGGAAGGCGCGCCCGGCAGGTTCTGCGCCCAATCGCCCCGCGCGTCGTAGACTACCTTCACGGAGCCGGGCGCCTCCTGCGAAAGCGTGGCTCCGACCTGTTGCTGCCTGCCTGGATCGTCGATTTGAGCCTGTAGCACGCCGGCCAGGGCCTTGACGTCGCCATGGACTCGATCGAGCAGCAGGTCGACGCTCAGCGCTGTCGATTCGGCATAGGAACGAATGTATTCCTGATTTGCGGTAGTCAGGCCCTCGCCGACTTCCGATGTGGCATCGCGCGAAAGCTTTTGAACATTCCAAAGCGCCAGGCCACCGCTCAAAAGGAGGTCGAACAGTACGGCGCCGCCAACGACCAATACGAATTTCGCTCGAAAGGAGCGCAGGCCGAAGCGCGGTGTACGCTCATTGTCTGCTTTCATTGCGGCCGTCGCCCCGATGCGACCCAGATCGGCCAGCCCGCATAACCCTTGGGGTGGAGCGCGGCGAAAATGTGGTCCTCGAAGCCCTGCCGGAACCGTGCGACGAACTCCGGTCCATCGCCCCGCTTGGTCGCCATCTCGCCCGCATAGACATCCGCCCAGGCTGCAATGACATCGGCGAAATCCTGCGGATCGCCGTCCAGGTTAGTGACCATGAAGGTCTCCACAAGGATGTCTTCGAATCCGGCTTCCACCAGGTATCGCCGACTCTTGGGCCCAAGCTCGACGTCCATCTCGAAATGCCCGAACAGCTTCGCCACCTCCTCGTAGGTCCAGCGAATGCTTTCGGCGCGCGGCTCGCCGAGGCAATGCGAATTCTTTTCGTTGGTGATATAGACCCGCCCGCCTGGCTTGCATATGCGGTAGAGCTCCTTGAGGATGAGTTCAGGTCGATTGAAGATTTGCAGGGAATGTCGGCAGGTGACCAAGTCGAACTGCGCTTCGTCGAGCAGCATCTCCGACGCATCGCCATAGGTATATTCGATGCCCCGGATATCGAACTCCCGCATCACCTGTCGGGCATAGTTCAGGCTCGATATGGAGTGGTCGAGGGCAACGATCCGCGATGGCTGGAATTCCTTCTGCACGAGCACGGCGAAATCGCCGATCCCGCAACAGATGTCGGCCATAACGATCCCGGGCCTCATCCCGTGTCGTGCCAAGATTGCGCGCTCGTGGCGCCATGTCATCTTTGTCTGAGTGCGCAGGATCGGTACGAACCCGCCTTCCTCAAGGAAGCCCTGCCCTGGATAGAATTCGGTGTCATACTCCTCGACGGTGATGTTCGGTTCAATTCCGCTCAGGCGACCGAATTTTCGCGAGGTCCATCCGACGACGCTTGACGTGATGACGACGAATTTGAGATCGGGTCGAGCGCGACAAGCGTCGATCATAATCCTCGAAAAGGTGTGAAAAGCGGCGTTGTTCATCTGCGTCAAGCGCCTGACATTGACGTAGAGAATGCCGCGCACACGGCCGATCGCATCGCGGAGCAATGCTATGCTGGGCCCAAGCTCATCGATCGCCTGAGGCCGGACCACTCCCGATATGGAGAACTCCTGGTTGTTCGCGTCGTATTGCGCCTTAAAGCGCGGGAGAAGGTCGTAAGGGCTCAATTTTGCAAGCCCTCGAGCGGAAGATCCACGACAAGCTTGATTGCATCGCCGTCGGCTTCCTCGATCCAGAGTGTCGCGGTGTAGTCGACAGTCAATTCCAGAAGTACGACCTCGCGGCTCGGCGCGAGATCCCCAGACACCGAATTGAGGTATCGCTCTCTGGCCTCTATTCCTGCAAGTTGCGACACGGCTTCTTCGTAGAACTGGCGCTCCTCCGGCACGCAAGGAAATGTCAACTCGATCCTATCCGTCGCGCCATGGCGAGACACCCTACATGCCAGTTCGCCATCGGCATGGCGCGTGCGAAAGGCGACTTCCAGCAATTCGTTGAAGGCGGAGGAAAAGAGATTTGAATGCCGGACTGAGTCAGACCTGTTCTGACTGATCATCCGGGCCATGTATGTCGAGATATAATCGCAGTGTCTCCAAGCGGAGACAAAAGCTTTGATTTCCATGTCGATCTGGATCATGGGTTCAAAGGTCGGTCCGCCGCCAGCCAGGTCATGATGAACAGGTCCCATCGGCATCCTCACTTGTTCCATATTAAACCCCCGCGGGATGATGGCCTCGCGACGAAAAATTTCACCGCCCGTGGTCAGTCAGTCTGGCACCGACCCAAAGAATTGCGCGGTATCCGCCTCGATCGTTCTACAAATCTCCACTTCATCGTTAACAAAGGGTTCAAGGCACTAGAGCGCCCGATTTGATTCCTGCATCGCTCGTACCACCCTCGGCGGGGACCGCTTGATGAAATCGCTGATCGCCTCGGCTCCGAGCGGCCGTCCTAGGTAATTACCTTGCAGGCAATCGCAATTCTCCTTGATCAGCCACCGCGCCTGTCCCGACGTCTCGACCCCCTCGGCGGTGACGCTTATCCCTAGGCCGTGCGCCAGATTCATGATCGATCGCACGATCGTTTGGCTTTTGAGGTCGGTTTCCAGGTCCGCAATAAAGTACTGATCGATCTTCAAAGTATCGAAGGGAAAGTTCTTAAGATAGCCTAACGATGAGTAGTATGTTCCAAAATCGTCCAGCGAAATTCGTATTCCCAGGACGTTCAGGGTATTCAACGTATCGATATTGTCGATAGTCTTCTCAAGTAGGACCGTCTCCGTTATCTCAAGTTCAAGTCGGTCGGCTTCGATTCCAACTGCGTCGATGATCTGGGCGACGGTGTCCGTCAGCGAACCGCTAAGGAACTGAGCTGGTGACAGGTTAACTGCGACTGTCAGCGAGGAAGGCCACGTCAACGCCTGGCGACAGGCTTCCTCGAGCACCCATCGTCCAATCTCGTCCATCAGACCGTCGGCTTCGGCGATCGGTATGAACACGTTAGGTGGTATGACTCCGACCTCAGGGTGCCGCCACCGCAGCAACGCTTCGAAACCGATCACCGACGAGGGAGGCCGAATGAGCGGCTGATACTCCAGATAAAGCTCGCCCCGCTCAAGCGCGGTTCGAAGGCTGCGTCTCAGATTCTCGCGTTGCTCAAGCAAGAGAAGCATCGAACGGTTGAATGTTCGAGCGCAGCCGCGTCCATCCGTCTTGGCCGCGTAAAGAGCAATGTCAGCGGCTTTCATCAACTGTTCGCCATCGGTCCCGTGCTCCGGCCCGAAAGCAATTCCGATACTCGAGCCGACGAAGACGGGAATGCCGTTGATGACGAACGGGTTCTTGAAAGCGTCGACCAGCGATCCGGCGAGGCGCTCAGCTTCTGCTGGCTGCTCTTTTCCTAATTGGATGACAGCGAACTCATCGCCGGCATACCGGTATGCGGATTCGCCGTCCTGCAGCGCGTCGCGGATACGGCCCGCCGCAAGCTGAAGAAGCGTATCGCCTGCTCCATGCCCGAGCGTGTCGTTGACTGCTTTGAAATCGTCAAGGTCGATCTGCAGCAGGGCGGCTTTCGGCTTCAGTTCGCCGAGGGCCGCCAGCGCCTGCTGCAGTTGCTCGCCGAATCGCCGCCGATTGTGCAGTCCGGTCAGCACGTCGTGCGTCGCCTGATGGAGCAGAATTACATGCTCTTGCTCATCCGTCACGCTGCGCCCATCGCGCTCCCTCGATTCAATGATTCCCGCACCATTTGCAGTGGCGAAAACAAAAACGGACCGCAGCACTTCGCCCGATGACCGCGGCAAATCGATGCTTGCCGGTGAGCCGCCGTGGAACACGCGAAGAAATTCGTCGCGATACCTCGCATCGAGGAAGCTCGGGTAGATCTCCCAAAGGGCGGCACCCGGCGTCACAGCGCCTCCGTACATGCCCCTGAGCTTGGTTGCGTAGTGGGTCAGACAGAAGTCGCGGTCGTAGAACGATAAAAGTTCGGTCGTGTTCGCTAAAAGGTCAGCGAGAAGCGCTTCGCCTTGACTTGGAAGGTCACTCTTCGTGCCGACGCCTGATGCCTCTGGAACCAAGAGCCACCTCCATAAGCGGCGCGAATCCACGTTGCCCAGTCCAGAAATAACATAACTGCCAAGCTTGGCAAACTTTTAACTCGCAGTCTTAACAAGTGCCGTGTACGACGTAGGTGCAATGCGTGCTCCGCTGTGGTTTTCGGCGATAACAATCAACAATCACAGTTGGTTAATAAATCGGCAATTGACGTGAATTGGCTATATGATTGATAGCGCGGTGGCCGTGACATGAAATATCCTGATCCGTGAAGCGGCGACCATCGCCGATCCTATGCTCAGCTTCCGAGCGCTTTGAGCCAACCTTCAAAGGAAGAGGCCTTCTGGTGTTCGGCAAGCGAAGCAGAGTGGGCAGGGCGCGGCAACACCACCGTGCCGCGACCTTCGCGGGGGCTATAACCGAATTCCTTACTGAATGCCCGGCTGAAATTAGCGGCTGAACTAAACCCGAAGGCTTCGGCAATTTCAACAATGCGCCGGCTGTCCGCTGGATCGCTAAGCGCAATATGGGCTGCAAGAAGCCGGCGGCTCTGTATGTAATGGAGAACACCACCGCTTGGTTCGAACAACTGATAGAGACGAGAGCGCGATACGCCGAGCGCCCGGCACATTGAATCCGGTGTCAGATGAGGCGTATCCAGATTGTTTTGGGCGTATCGGCGCGCTCGCTCCATCAGCGCGACACCCAATTGTTCGGCGGCGGCAGCATGTTCTGCCGGCGGCGCGAGGCAGGCAATGACCATGCTGCGTGTTGCGTGCACGATGCGGGGCAGATCTTCGGCCGTGAGACTGCGAAGTCTTGCTTCGATGCTGTTGACGTAGTCAACCAAGAGGCTGGCAAAGTTGCCGATTAGAATTGAATTGTTCTTCGCGTCGAGGTTGCGGCCACATCAGAGAACAAATCACGCGGCAGATAGAGAAAGAGACTTTCGGAGTACGTTGCCCTCCCGCGAAACGGATAGCCAAGCGACCTGATCTCCAATTTGCCCGGCTGGCCTTCTTCAACGCGGCGATCGACCTCCGTCCACGACCGGCCAGTACGTGGCAAGGCGATATACCAGTGATCGATCGAACTGGACCGAAGCTTGGCGGCAGAGCGGATGTAACTATGTGCCGGAGCGTGCTGTTGGACGATCAGCATGCCACCGAGGTTCCAAGCCGTGTGGTCGGCGGGAAAGCCATCGTCCGGCGACTTGTCATCCGGCAACTTGACCTCGACAAGCGGTGCCATGTGCGCTTGCCAAGTGGCGAATTGATCCTCTGGTGCCAGTTCGAGCGTTGAAAAGGACAGAGGCTGGAGCGCCGGCCCGAGTGGCGAAGCTGACTCGCTATGAGGTTGAGCTTCGCGCGGCCAACGACGTCGATCACGCTCGGGCGGCTGCTTCGCAGGGGTCTTGCCTTGCCTTTTTGCGTCCATCGCGTGGTGCCATATCCGAATCGGGTATGCCCATGCCCCTCTCAATCATGTGGTGTACCTCCGCATCTGGCAAGACTTTGAGGCCGATATCGACAGACCAGCCAGATCAAGCCGTTCGATGATCACAGCCGCAACCCTGCCAACTACAGCGGAACTCGCCTCGACAGACCCGGCGATCACGCTGAGTAACAGCAAGAAATGCATCCCGAGACAAGTTTCTGGATGCGACGCTAACGACACTCTTCAGCTCGCTGCATATAGAGTTGAGCATTATGGAAGCGTAGTTGGGGAGATCGTCGAAATGAACGCAAAGCTCAACAGCGAAGCTCGTCGCAAGATAATTCTTGACGGATACGTTAACAACGAGCCGTTGAAGGATATTGCGGCCAGGATCGGATGCTCACTGGCAAGTTTGAAAGTCACAGCCAGTAAAATCGGCTGCACTCGAACTCCGCAGGAGGCGGCCGATTTTAGGCGTGGCTTTCATATCCCGGAAAACAAGCGACATGATTACTACCAACTGATGACCATTGGTCAGTATAAAGCTCGTGAGTGCGCGGAAATTTTGGGATTGCTGACCGCTCAATCGTCAGGAAACGAGTAAACTCACCGCAATACACTGTCGACGAGATTATCGCTGGAGCATTCCGTCGCCTCAGCGATTCGTCGGGCAGCGGGCCCTGAAAGGTTCGCGCAAATGCCGCGTGGGCGCTTCAACGGCACCTGCCTCAGCCCCCACGATCTGGTTGTTTGCGAACGCGTGTTCGATCAGATCTGCGCGGAAGAGCATCTCGACCCCTTGGACCCGGACGCCGAAATCCTGGCGGTGATGGTTGTGGCCATTTTTCGAAATGCTCACGCCGGCGAGCGCCAATTGCTGGAAGCGGTCAGGTCTCGTCGCAAAGGCTAGGAACCGCAAATTCACATGTCGCCCAAAAGCGCTCAGCGATTTTGGTGCAACGAGATGGATAGCAGCAATAACCTAAGGCGCGTCGCATGAATCTGTTCAGTCGCGACGCGCCTGAGCCAAGGCGCCGGACTTGAAAACCCGACGCGGGCACGAGTTCACGGTGGTTCCAATCCCACTCCCTCCACTGGTCGAGATTTGCTTCGGAAGTTTCTTTCTTAGTGCAAGCGGACCTGTTAGCCGTGATGTCGGCTGTCGTGTTTGGGCCAGTCAGAGACTTCAACCCCAACCTGCTTGAATGTCTGCCATCGCTTTTGGATGCTGGAAGCTGCCATTCCGCTCTCGGCCCCAGTTCAGACTACGATCCGTGTTTCACATCGCATATTGATAAGCGTCAGCCCTTGAGGCTGATCGGGTAAACTGTCTCAGTCCGCCTTATCGCCCAAAGCCAATGCAGAGATGTCCATCCACATCGCTCCTCGTTGAGGGGAAATCGTTGTCGGTCCGGTCCGAAAACGGCGTCGGGGCTGGGATAGGCGCACCTGTCGCGGCTCTTGATGAAGATCGCACGGTGACATCGGGCGGCATCCTGAAGTCGAACTCCCTTCCTTCGGGGGTTTGATGTAGTTTGGGCGGCTAGTCGCCGACAGCCATGGAGTTGGATACGATGACGTACTTCGATCTAGGCACCTTCTCCCGCCGGCTGGACAACACGCTTTCCGAGGCGCAGATGTGGTTCGACCGGGGACTGATCTGGCAATACGGATTTAACCACGAAGAAGCCATTGCCTGTTACGAGCGCGCGCTCGAGGTGGCGCCTTCGAACGTCATGGCGCGGTGGGGAATTGCCCACTGTCTGGGTCCAAACTACAACAAGCTATGGACCTCCTTCGGGCCTGAAGAGCGTATTGTCGCTTTGACGCGGGCGCACGTATTGCTGGCGGAAGCGTGCGATCTGTCTGCAATCGAAGTCGAGCGCGCCTTGCTTGATGCGCTGACATCGCGCTTCCCTACGGATCCAGAGATTGCGGATTATGGCCCTTGGAATGACGATTTCGCTGATGCGATGCGCACAGTGTACGAGAGGTTCCCTGACGATCTGGATGTGACCGCGATCTTCGTCGAGGCACTGATCAACCGCACGCCTTGGGCACTGTGGGATACTCGGACCGGGCAGCCTTCGGCTGGCACCTCGACGGTGGAAGCGCGCGCGGCTTTGGACCGCGCCTTCACGACCCAGCCAGCAGCCTGGGGACATCCGGGGTTGTTGCATTTCTATATTCATCTGATGGAGATGTCGTCGACGCCAGAAAAAGCCTTGCCGCATGCAGATCGGCTGGTGCGCCTAGTGCCAGACTCTGGGCATCTTGTGCATATGGCGACGCATATTGACGTGCTTTGCGGCGACTACCACAAAGTCGTGGTGCGCAATTGGCAGGCGGCTCAGGTGGATCGTTCATATTTCGCTCATGCAGGCGGTGAGAACTTTTACACTGTCTACCGCATCCACAACCTTCACTTTCAAATCTACGGGGCCATGTTTCTTGGTCGCCCTTCGGATGCCTTCGAGGCCGCGAGGGCACTGGCGGAAAACCTGCCGGAGCCGGTGGTGCGTTACATGCCAGAGATGTTTGAAGCCTTCGCGCCGATGAAGTTGCACGTACTTATCCGCTTTGGCCGCTGGTCCTGCATCCTGGAAGAGGCCTTCCCTAACGATGCTGAGCTCTACTCGTTCAGCACCGTCCTGTTGCATTATGCCCGCACCGTAGCTCTGGCCAATCTCGGTAAAATCCCCCAGGCAGAGGAAAGCGCTAGCCTTTTCGCGGCCGCGCGCGATGCAGTGCAACCCGAGCGCATGCTGTTCAACAACCCATGCGCCGATATCCTCGAGGTTGCCGAAGCGATGATGCTGGGGGAGTTGCACTACAAGTCCGGTCGCGTCCATGAAGGCCTGGACTTCCTGCGGCGTGCGGTCGATCTCGACGACAATTTGCTCTATGATGAGCCATGGGGTTGGATGCAGCCGACGAGACACGCGCTTGGCGCATTGCTGATGGATGCCGGACTATATGGCGAAGCTGAGGCTGTCTATCGCGCCGACCTTGGGCTTGATGCGACGTTGCCGCGTCCTTGCCAACACCCACGCAACGTCTGGAGCCTACACGGCCTGCTTGAATGCCTTAGCCGACGTGGTGACGCGGTAGAAATCATCGAGGTCCGACAGCAGTTGAATCAGGCTCTGGCGCATGCAGAGGTGCCGATCATGGCATCATGTGCCTGCCGGAGCGCATCGCAATAAGTGGCAAGCATCCGCTCGCCACGTTGCAGCCTCCTCAGCGCCATAAGAGCCAGCATCGAACAGCGTCTCGCACGCGTCCATTGCGCGCGCGAATCCGGCCGTCACTCTGGGGCTCAGTGAAGGGGTGATAGCGAGGCAGAGCTTACCCGCATGGGGCACTGGAGCAGCATCTGGCCTAGCGGATGCTCGAGATCGCGGACCTGCACTGCCACGGTTCGACAAGGACTTCGTGCAGGGCATCTCTGCCCTGCAGCCCCGGGTCATCCGTATGCATGCAACCCGCCTCAACGTCCGCTCAGAGGTCGTCTGCCGAATGGCGGCTATCCGCCGAGCTCGCCCCGATAGCGGACCGACGGGTTCCGGCCCGAGCGCCGCCAGGCTGCTATGCCTTATCTCAGTCATTTAAGCTAAATTTAGAACATATAAATGTCAATCACGATCAGCACCAACATGAATGCGGACGATGGACTGCTCCGTTTCTACATTCTCTCCATTATGATTTTTCCTGAACACCCGCTGCCAACTCCGGTACCTTTAAATTTACCGGTCCCGTTGTCACCCTTTATGACGCCAGTCAGCGTGTTCCCGCCTGTTCTTCCTTTATATACAAATGTGTGTTTTATATTTACGGAACCACTGCTAGTGACGCTTCCTGTAAACCCGGAGCCAGATGATATTCTGCCGTCACTTATGAAAACGGATGTTGAGAGTTCTCGCCAATCGCCACAGTCCGTTGTGGCGCGTCTGACCAATTTCCATGTGCCATTAAAGGCGCTTAGCCCGCTCGTCTGGGGCACACAATGATCCCTCTGGACAACCATTCCATCTTCACAAGCAAGCGGGCAGATACGAGCTCCGATCGCCCTTAGGCTTTTCAGAAGTCCCGCCGTCGGTTCCAACGATGCAAGCTTGATACCTTGCCGGTCGGCATATTCTTCAAGTGCTTTGCGGCTGCCTAAGCCCCATTTGCCATCCGCATCGCCGGCCAGGCACCCCAGGCGAACCAGTTCCGCTTGAGTGGCCAGCGTAAGTTCGCCAGAGTTTATATAGCCTGCCGGTGACTGCGCCAGCGGATTGGGTTGTTCAAGGCTGGTGATTTCCGTCGCCTTGGTATCGTCCGTTGCCTTAGCGGTGCGCTCCGCAGTCGGCTGTTCCGCCACCTGTTTGGTAGAAGCCTGCCGTTCCGCCTCAACACGCTTGTCGATACCATCGATCTTTAGCTTGGCAATGGCCGCAAAGACGCCCGTCGGAAACTGCTGTAGATACGCCTCGAAAAAGCTCTTGTCGGTTGAGTCCTTGATGGTTGCCCAATACGCTAACTCGACCGCGTTGTCCGGCGGCGCAGACTGTGGAAGCGGACCAGACGCCTGTTTCGGCTCGGCCGTTGTCGCGAGAGGCTTCAAAACGACTTCGCCCGTGAGCGAGGAGTTTTCCCACGGCACTTGCTTCCCATCCGTGGCGGCCAGCACGTCGCGGCGTACATCGATGAGGTCGCGCGTGATATCCTGCCCAGGTGTGCCGAGGTGCGCGAGCAGCGCAGTCGTGAAAGGAGAGTTTCGGCCCGCTCCGTCCAACGCGACGTTACCTGGTTGCGTTGCAAACGCGATCAGCGAACCGACTCCGCTGCCAAGTCGGGCAAGACCACGCCCTAAGGAACCAGAGCGCGTACCCATCGAGCGGGAAAGCTTCTCCGCAAACGGATTATCCCGACAGGCATCGAGGAAGACGAGGTTAACCTTCGTGCTGCGGTCCATCGCCGAAAGGACGAGGTCCATCGGAAGGGCCTCAAAGTCGAGGTCGTTATAGCTGGACAATTGTGCGTCCACCGGCAACATATAGTTGATGCCATTCACCTGCAGGCCGTGCCCGGCATAGAAGAACAGCGCCATATCGGCACCGTCGAGCTTTTCCAGGAACTGGCGCACCGTGCGACGCATTCCAGCGAGGTCGAGTTCCTGGCCGCTGACGACCTCGAAGCCAAGGCTTTCAAGCTTGGCATGCATGTCGGACGAATCGTTCTTCGGATTGGCGAGTTGCACCGCATGCTGGTAGGCCGAATTGCCAATCACCAAAGCTACGCGTTTGTCGGCGACTGCCCGTCCCGAAAAAGCGGCAAACAATAAAACCAAGAGAATGAAAGCGCTGCGCATGGCAGAACCGCCTCCCCAACGGAACTGTAGCAGAGGCTAATGTGATCGAAAAGAGCTGATGCTCCCGGCTGGGGACGAGTGACCTTCTGCTCCGCGAGATGGTTGTTGGTGGACACCGGTTCGGTGCTGGAGTCGCATTCCCATGTAAACGGGCGATGGTTTGCTTGAGGCGCGTGAACGGGTATGCTGGTAGGGAGCGGCGCTTCCACTGGTTTGGGGGTCTATTTTCGGCGTGCGGACACTTGGCCGGATCGTCAGCCTGCAGCGAGGTGGGATTGCCGCATCGCTCGCCTATCTGGTTCTGCTGGGTCTCTCGATTGCTCTCGTTTCACCGCCGTTGGAAAATATCGTTCACGACGTGATGATGGTCTCCATCTCGCCCTTCACCCATGCTCCAACCAACATCGTTGTGGTCTCAATTACAGAACAGACCCTGGCGAATTTTCCATACCGCTCGCCACTGGACCGTGGCTTCTTGGCCGACATGGTGGCCCGGATCGAGTCCGCCCGCCCTCTTGCCATCGGCATCGACCTACTGTTCGACCAGGCAACAGAGCCGGAAAAGGATGCCCGCCTCGAAACTGCCATTGAAACCGCCCGTGTGCCTGTGGTGATCGCCTCGGCTTCGCGGACTGACGGCCTTACCGAAAGACAATCCGACTATCTAAACGCGTTCGCTCCGTCGGCAAAGCGGGGCCTTGCAGCATTGCTGCATGACAATCTCGACGGCGTGGTCCGTGGGGCCTTTCCCGGTCGAGAAGGCGGCGGCGCTTGGATGCCAAGTTTTGTTGCAGTGATCGCAGCATCAACCGGAGTTGGTGGCGGCCACTCGCCGGAGGAGATGGTCTACTACCGCACGGGGAACAGCCTGCCCTTCAGCTTTCCAACCTATCCGGCACAGGCCGTTCCGCTGGCACCGCTCAGCTGGTTCGAGGGGAAATATGTTCTTATCGGTGTAGACCTACAGCAAATAGACCGACATCCGACACCGTTCGCGTTGTTGAGCGGGGCGAAAATCGGTGTCCTCCCTGGCGTCGCGATCCACGCCCATTCGTTAGCCAGGCTCGTGTCCGGGAATCGGATAACGACCCCTTGCCCTGCAGTGGGCTATGCGCCAATGCTTCTTGTCGGGCTGTTTTGCTTATGGATCGTTTCGCGGCCGATCCCGGTGGTCTTCAAACCTGTCGCGGTCGCTTGTACGGTGCTGCTGGTATGGATCAGTGAGGCGTGGGCGTTCGCGCGGTTCGCAATCCTCGTTCCGATGGTCGCCCCTGCATTGCTTGTGGTAGGCCTGTCGGCGTTCGTTGGCTTCCTGGCTTGGAGACGGGACGCCCGGGCTCGCCAGTTCATTCAGAACGCGTTCTCGAAATATGTCAGTCCGGCCGTTGTTGCAGCGATTGTCAAGGAACCAAACGCTCTCCATCTCGGTGGCGAGAAGCGTGAGCTCACCTGTGTATTCACGGATGTCGAGGGATTTACGTCATTCAGCGAGCAACTCGCGCCAGAGGTGCTCGCAGATGTATTGAACGAATATCTGAACGGGCTCTGCGAGTTATTTATCGAGCATGGTGCAACCATCGACAAGGTCATCGGCGATGCGGTGGTCGGCTTCTTCGGGGCTCCGGCAGCACAAAATGACCAAGCGGAGCGGGCGGTGTCTCTGGCACTTGCTGTGCAGGACCACGCGCAGCGGCTGCGCGAGAAATCGGCACGACGGGGCCATTCACTCGGATCCACCCGCATAGGTATTCATTGCGGGCCGGCAATCGTCGGCAACTTCGGGGGAAATCGGTTCTTCAATTACACAGCTATTGGAGATACTGTAAATGCCGCAGCCCGGCTTGAGGGAGCGAACAAGTACATCGGCACCAAAAACTGCATCAGCTCCGAAGTGGCGAGGCAGACGACGCACTTCCTGTTGCGCCCTGCTGGAGTTCTACACCTTAAGGGCAAGAACCAAGGCATCGAAACTTTCGAGGCAATGACACGTCATCCAGAAAATACGATACTCTACGAGGAGTATTTGAACGCGTATGCCCTACTTGCCGCAGGGGACACGCGTGCGATAGCGGCATTTAAGTTGTTGGTCAAAAACTACCCGCAAGACGGCCTGATCGCTTTTCACCATAACCGTCTTGCAAGCGGAGAGTTCGGAGCAGACATTCATCTCGTCGGGAAATAAGGTCATCGCGACATGAGCCTCCGGCGTTCGACTTTGCAGATCGCCTCCCTGATCGTCGGCACGACCGTCCTTGTGACGGCGCAACCTGCGGCAGCCGGCGGCCAGTACGTGGTCCTGTCGACTCAGCCGGTGGTGGATGAACTGCCGCCAGGCAAGCTCTTTATGCCAAGCGACGTCATCAACGTTCCAGCCGGTACGGTCGTCACTCTGCTCGGCGAAGACGGCAGCGTGAACGCGCTTTCGGGTCCAAGTTCCTTCGTGGTTACGGAGGATGCATTGGCGTACGGCAGTTTACAGGGGACTCCCAACGCGAACGAAGGGCCTTCAAAACTTGGCCTGATAGCCGTCCTCTTGGCAAATGAGCGCAAGAGAACAGAGTCCATCGGCGGTTCGCGCACCACTACCGACCATTCCACGCCGAGCGGCCTCGACGACCCTTGGGCAGTGTCCATCGAAGAATCCGCTCCTGGCTGCATCCGCGATGGTGAAATGGTTCTGGCGCGCGCGGGCATAGGGCAGAGCGCGGTTTTCTCGATTCGCATCGGCAGCAGTGAGCCGCTCGACGGCATAGTCTGGAGCGCCGGCAAACCGACGTACTCTCTTCCAGACCCTATTCCTCCCGAGGTCAGATCTGTTGTCGTCGAGACCAGCAAGACATCGGCGTCGATCGAAATCAAAAGGTTTCCAAAGAACGCCGTTCTTGAAAATTCGCTGGAAGTTCTTGGATGGATGGTGAGCAGCGGTTGTAAACGTCAAGCGTTGGCCTTGGTGCGTCAGCTTGTGACAAAAAAGCAATAGGTTATTAGCCAGGAGCCAACGCCACGAATGCCAAACTGTGGCCGATTGAAGTCCTGTTGCCCGAGGAGATGCGGCGCGGCCACGCGGGACTCCATACTGGCCTTCCTGCGTCGACCGGAGAGCCGGCCGATGGGCGCGGGTCGCGATTTGCAAGGCTGCCGCAAGAACGGGACGACAATTCCGGTGGAGGTCGGGTTGAACCCGCTCGAACACGACGGCCAGCGTGGCGCGCTTGCGACGGTAGCTGACATAAGCGAGCGAAAGCGAAGACCGGGAGTCTTGCACCCGAGGGGTGGCCGCCCCATTCCAAGCTTCACCCGCATCGCTCTGCTCGCGCCCGATAGGTCGCCGAAAATTTACCGGTTTACGGCTTGGCACCTTTCCTCGCCGAAAGGTTGCGCAGCTTGACGGTGATGCCCTCGGGCTGAATCGCAGTGAACTGGGAGACGAGCCCGTATTTCTTCCACTCTGGCCCGAAGCCCGCCATCACCGGGCCAACGATGAAGGTAAACCGCATCGGATTCTTGGCTACGCCGGGTTCGCACTGATTGGTGATGTAGCAATGCGGTGCCTGGTTGGTGGCTAGATTCTCGGCCGAATAGATCACCTTGTCGTCGCAAGCGACCTTGATCCAGCCATTCTTGTCGGCTGCCCATCGGATCTTCATGGAAAAGGCCACCCAGGAACCGAAACGCCCAGGCGACTGGCATTCGTTGCCGAGGAAGGTCACACCCTTGGCTGAGTCGAGCTTCAGCATATAAAGAAAGTTATGGATGAACGGCCCCTCCCAACTGGCAATACGCAGGCGGCTGTCCAAGGCGCCCGGCAGGAAGCCGATCGCGTGGTCATTGTAAAAGCCGGGGTAGTTGAACGCTGGATCGACCCACAGGCCGAAGCGATACTCGACGCTCTCGCCCGTTTTGCTCTCGGGACCTATCAGCGTGGCGCGTATGTTGCCGTTGTGGCAGTCGTTTTCACCTCGACCGTCACCGTAATCCACGCTGCTGCATTTCCGGTCGAATATCTTGAAGGTGGTGACGCCGTCCTTCGTCACCGGTTTCGACGGGCCATTCAGCCTATGGTTCTTGAAGCCGGCGGGATGCTTGTCGGCCAGCGCGGCACTTGCAAAAAGCGACTGCGTCACGGCCGCAAACAGGAGAATGCAGCGTTTCATGCCTCCCTCCACCAATACTGACAGGTAAGGCTATCAGCGAGTTGCTGACGCGGTCAAACCCTCGGCAAGACTGTGTCCCAGATCTGTGCAACAAGGGATAAGGGAGCAGGCGCGGGCTACCCCCACGAAGGTCCTACGCGTCCCGTTCGAGAGGCTCGTGCTCCGGATCAGCACGATAAGCGACCTGGCGAAAATCGCGCATGTCGATCTGCTGGCCGCAAACAGGGCAAGGGATGAAATGCGCGAGTTCGCTCGCGGGCGGGCCTTCATGTCGGTGCCCGACCAGTGGTCTGCCGAGATCCGATAGCCTGGTCATTGTTTCCGCAGCGCCTTGGCTTCCCGCTCCAGCGTCTCGCGTTAGTTGCCGTGCTTCGCAATCAGCTCTTTGACCTGCTGGGGTGTGATGCCGGTCTTTGTTGCGAAATATTCAACTTCATAATCCTCGTCGGCTGAGACACGGTCCCGATCGCGAAAATCCCGCTTGCTCTTGTCGTCGGCCATATCGATTCCTCCTTCGCTCATCCCGCAACGCCGAGTTGACGTGTTTGTTGCACCAAAAGGCTGATTTCCAGTTTCGGAACTATTTTAGCTTAATCTTATTGAATCGCCGGAGGGTGGGTCAGTGCATGCGTTTGAAGTTCATCGAGCCGTTGATGCCGACCCTTGTGGAGAAGCCTCCCGAGGGTGAAGGCTGGACCCACGAGGTCAAGTTCGACGGCTACCGATCGCAGATGGCCATCGATGAAGACGGCACACGCATTTATACGCGCAACGGCCACGACTGGACGGCGAAATATGGCGACCTGGTGAGAGAGGCCAAGCGCCTTGGTGCCGAAAGCGCCATCGTCGACGGCGAGATCGTCGTTCTGAACGACAAGGGCCTTTCGGACTTCACAGCGCTGCGCAGAGCTATCACCCGCCGGCAGCACGACTTGTATTTTGTTGCCTTTGATCTGCTTCACCTTAACGGCCGTGATCTGCGCGAACGTCCTGTCCACCACCGTTACGCGAGAGCTGTAACCGAGCTCTACGCCCAAAACACGTGATCCGACTTTACGAGCTTTACAAACAGGTCAAACCAAAACCGATACTCGGGTTCATCTCGATCGCCAAGCGTCTGGAAAGTCTAGCATCGCTCGCTAGCATGGATGCGCGAGGAGCAGGTGCTGGCGTGGCGGACCTTGGCACGATCGAGCTGTTGCAAAACGAACACCGACGGGTGAACCGTCTGAGATGCCGTTGGTGTCTAGTTTCGGACGTGCGGCGGCGCTTGTCGTGTGAAGCCTTTTGGATCATCCTATCGAGCGGTTGGATACTCGTTAGCCTCGAAAACATGGTGATGAACGCGGCCGGTGAACATCTCGAGCAGCTCTCCGGTCAACTCGCGGCTTTGAAATCTGACATCGGATTGAAGCGCCCGGCTGCAGGTGTCCATGTCGGGATAGCGAATGGCAAGCACCATGGCATAGACGGGGGCGCCGTCGTCCCGCTCGGTGCCATCCAGAACGCGCACCTCTTCCGCCCCAGGAAATTGTGTCCACAGCGGCACTAGCCTTTCCCTGACGAAGCGCCGGAATTCGCTCTCGCGTCCGGGTTGGATTTCGCCTTCGAACAGGGCGTACCGAATGATCCGTGCGCCGTCCATATGCAGGCTGGCGAGGTCTCGCCGCTCGCATCGACGACCACAAGACATTGCGGCACGCCCATCGTCACAGCGCGCGCGGCCCCGGCAGCGACGGCTTTCAAGGCGCCGTCATGTGTGAGGCTGATGGTCTCGCGAAACATCGCTATTGGGCTGCCCTTCGCTGCGTTTGAATCGATGAAAGAACTCAGGTGCTTTCGCGCTCGACGACGCGATAGCCGGTGAGCACGATTTCTTGGCCGTGTCGTTTCTCGTCGCCTCGGATCACCTGGATCAATCTGCGGGCGGCCTGTTGCCCGATCCCGTAGCAGTCGACATTCACGGTGGTGATGCCGGGATGGCAAAAGGCGGCTATCTCGTAGTCGCCGAAGCCGGCAATTGCGATGTCCTGCGGGATGCGCATGCCCCGGCGCTTGCATTCCATCAGTGCGCCGAAGGCCGAAAGGTCCGAAACGCAGAGTACGGCTTGCGTGTCCGGCCAACGCTCCAGCATGCTGACGACGGCCTGGCCGCCCTGCTCGATGGATATCGGCGGCACGCCAAAGGAAACGAGGCGCCCGGTCGACAGGCCGAGCTCCTCGATGGCTCTGACAAAGCCTTCGCGCCGCTGGCTGCCGCGCGTGTCGCGCGACGTCGTGCCACCGATGTAACCGAATTTTCGGTAACCCTTCCTGGCGAGCGTCTTGACGAGAAGCCCCATCGCCTCCTCGTTGGAGAAACCAACCACTTGATCGATCGGCTTTACCGGCAACTCCCAGGTTTCGACCACTGGAATGCCGGCGCTTTTCAAAAGGCGGCGGGCGCGATCCGTGTGAGCGCCGCCGGTCAGGATGATTCCTTCCGGCCGCCGACGGAGCATCGCTTCGATCAGCTTTTCCTCCTTCTCGACCGTATAGTCGGTGTAGCCGAGGAGAAGCTGGAGCCCCGTGCTCTCCAGTTCATCCGTAATGCCGCGCGCCGTGTCGGCGAAGTTGGAGTTGTTGAGTGACGGAACCATCGCGGCAACAAATCCAGTCTTGCGCGAGGAAAGGCTGCCGGCCGACTGGTCAAGCACATAGCCGAGGTCGTTGACCGCGACCATGATCTTTTCCCGCGTCGCCTTGGAAACGCGACCGCCTTCCTTCAGGGCCCGCGAAACCGTCATGGTCGACACACCCGCCCGCAGCGCCACGTCGACCATCGTTGGAGCGTAGCTCTCGCTCGGTTTCGATGAGGCTGCCTTGGCCATCAGCGCTCTCTATCGGCCGGCCGCGCCGGCCTGACAGAGGTAAGCGCCAGACACTCAGTCACGGGGTTTGTCTGGCGTCCGGCCGCGTCCATGCACCACCTCTCAGAATCGGGTCGACTTCGAGATGTTATCGATATCACCGCGAGCTGGCAACAGCCGTCATGTCCGCCTTGGGTTTCGGCCTCTGGAGATTTCCCTCCCAATTCCAGACTGCCATTTATGCGACTTTCGAAGCACAAAAGGCGAACACAATTAGCGCCTATGTGTTTCGACGTCAGCAGCTTTGGCTCAGTTCGGCGATCGGCGGCCAGCATAAATGGCTGGAAGGGCGGACAGCTGTTCGGCAGCTTTCGGGTGTAGACCGCGATTAGCGGTCGTTGCAGAAGACATCATCAGCCATGATATCCAAACGCTCTCGTGCCCGAATAGGCACGTAAGGAGAATGCGGGTCGATACCAAATTTCTGCAATCTTTATCCTCGAGCGGTGGACGCACGCCATACCGATAAAGCAAGCAGTGGCAAATACAGATTTGCCAATTGCTGATCATCGAACTTGTCGGGAGCGGCTGGTGCTCCGCCTGTAAAGGTCGGCTGTTCAGCTGGTTCAGTTTCACCGGCAATCGCGGCGATCCGGTCGTTGACCGTTTTCAGGGCTGACGTGAGCACAGCCTGCGACACCCCGGCGATCTCAGCAAGATTTTGGAGCGCCTTTACCCGATCCGTCAGAGTGTATTCCGAATCCGTTTCGGCGGTCGTCCGTTCGATTTCATCGAACTCCCTCCGGATCGCCTTCTTGGCCGCCGTTACGACATCATCACTGAACTGGTAAGTCGCACCAGTCACGTATCGGGCGATCGTCTCCAGGTCATCAGTCTCCAGCCCGGATTGCAGTATCGAGATGACCCCTTCCTCCAGCTCGGCCAGCAGATCATCAAGAAACGGAAAACCGTAGTAGTAGCCGAGACGTAGATTCTCGATGAGTTCGACCAGATCACGGCCGTCGCGGTGTGAATTGAATCCATCGACCGGATTGCGGGCAAGAGCGATCGCTAAGTCCGCGAAATCCTCCAGTTCAGATGCTTCCCACCACTTCAGCAGCAGCTCGATGCGATCGCAGTTGGAAAGGTCGGCCGCGCTGAACGAATGCGGATAGCGCGTTGATCTTTTCCAAGTCGGGATGTGAAGGAGAGCCGCTGCGACGCTGTGGAACGCGCTCGCAAAATTCGCAATTTCTGCCTTCTCTTCGGAAAGCTTGACGCCGTGCTCCCAAACCAAGCGCGCCCACTTGCCTTGCTTTGAAGCTAACGCAAACTCCCGGAGCATCACAATATCGTTCAGATACGCGGCCAGATAATCCCTGACCGACGGGTTCACGAATGAGACGGTTCCACTCTCGATCGTGATGAAGCCCCCCTCCAAAATCCGAAGCGATTCCTCGAAGTCTCTGGCGTCGTGAGCTTGCCCGAAGCGTGCGCACAGATCCGGATGGAGTGCCTGATAGGCCACGCGCAAGTCAGCGATGTCCTCGCCGTATTGAGACCCGAAGAACAGCGCGAACAGGAGGTGCCTGCATTTCTCGGGTATGTGCGTTCGGAAGGCAGTGTCCCAAAGCTGCGAAGGGTTCGCCATGGCGGCAAGAAAAGCGTCGGCGTAGTCCTCGGGCGGGACCAATGCCAAGCGCACCCCATCGGTCATCCACTCGACGATGCGGGGATTATAGTTCGCATGGTCCACGATCTTTGCGATCTTGCCGCTCTCAATCAGAGCTCGGATATACGACGCGGACGTGCCAGCGACGAGCAGGTGATTGTAGAGGATGCGTGCCCTGATGCGCCTTGTGTAAACACCGACATCCAAAACATACTTGCTGATGTCGAGCCGCTGATCGGCAAGATGCTCAGATACCCTCCGCGCCTCCTCAAAGATATACGCACGGGTCGTGAGGATGAAACGCGCATTCGGGGAATGCCGTATGCGCTTCATGAAGCGCGCCAGGTGAGAATCTTTAGAAGCTAGGGCGTTCCTGTCGAGAGCTATCGTGCCCAGGAAATCGTCGAAATAGAAAATCTGCTTCTTTGTATCGACGATCGCTTCAAACCCGTCCTCAAGGCTTCTTATAGGCACGAGTTCCCAGTTCTCGCCCGCATAGGCGTAGGACAGCATCTCCGCGAGCGTCGTTTTGCCCACCCCTGGCGGCCCGGATATGATGAGGACATGCTGTTCCTCCAGTGTATCGCGCGCAGCCTTGAAGCTCGGGTTCTGCGCGTAAACGCGGACCTTGGCGGCAATCTCGGCATTGGTCGTCGCCGTGAAGGCGTGAGCCGCTGCGCGGGTCACCCGTTCAAGGACCGCGACACTGGATAGCCAAAGCTTGATATGGGCTTTCTCGACCTGCGGAAATTTGCGGAGCAGGCCGTTGAGGTCCCCTTTCGAGAAGATGTCATTCTCCGCGCGAAGCGCGGGACCCATGATACTCGCCAGCTGCGCCTTACTCTTGTGCGAGAGCGATCGGGACGTGGCCAGCAAGTATCTGGACGGCGCCAGTCGGTCGATCGAATCCCGCTCACGCTTCATCGCGGCAGTAAGTGCTCTCGCGGATGATCCCTCGTAGTGCTTGGCCTGGAGGATGGTCTTGCTCAAGCCCTTGGCATGGCGCCCGTCCATGCCTCCGTCCGGACCGGGGCCGAATGCCTCAAAGCGCATGCCGAGCTCCGCTCCGACTAGGTCTCGCGCGAGGTCCTCGAAATCGGCCGGCGCTAAATTTGCGAAACTGTAGGTCATGGAAATGCCCGGCAGCGCGGGGGCGCGGTTGTAGCTTTCATGAAGTCGCCGCGACCATTCCATCATAGTGTTGGGGAGCGAGCGCTTTGATCATTTCCAGAAGGTAGGTGACGTTCTTCTGACTCTCCTGAACGAGGCCGGGCTCGAAGCCCTGGCCGGTGAAGTGAGAGTTGTCATTCGCGTATTTGTAAATCGCGGTCTTCTTGTTTTCGTCAAAGGCGACCTGCGAAAGTTTTACATACAGAGAGTTCTTTCCCGGAACAAAGAAGTCGAGAAACGTCTCCAGTACTTTGCGCGTAACGTTGGGGATATGATAGCACTCGGCGATGGTGCCATCCCCTTTGAAGTTTGCGAGCGTCTTGAATAGGAAATGATACTCGGTTGGGTGATCGATGAGCGCCTGATCAAGGGGCACGATAATAGAATGGCGCCCGGCTGTGTCATTGCGGCAGACCAGCATGTACATCTTGTTTTTTTTCTTCGCAGCCGGGTCGTGCTGCAGCCAGTTTATGAGCAGGCGAAGAAACGAAAAATTGTGGGTCAGCAGGAAGACCTGCTTTGCATCTTTCACCGCGTTCTTGAGAAACGCGAAGGCCTGGTACACTGAACTGGAGTCGAGGCTTGAAACCGGATCATCAATGACAACGACCCCTTCGGCCAAATCGAACTCCTGATCCTTCAGCTGAACGATGAAATATATGAACGCGATGGCAGTTCGCTCGCCCTCACTGAGGCGCTTCGCGTCCTTGCCGTTTCTTTTCACGCGGTAGCCATGGTCGCCAGACTCGAAGACAAGCTCACTACGCCCGAGGAAGGTCTGCAGCAAACTAGTCAGGTCTTCTCCTGCTTTGTGGGCATTGGAGATTTGTGACTTCCTTTCGGCGATGGCAGCCTCAAGCGTGGTGAGCGCGACCATACCGGCGCCCTCATCCCCTTCTGTATTCCGTTTGATGAGCGCGTCTTCCTCGAGAATCTTCGCCACGTATCCAGCTACGTCAGCCTTTATACCGCAGAGGTAGTGGCCTTCGACGGCCGTCTTCGCGGCATCCTTCGCATCAGCGAACCCCTCGGTTTTTTTGTTGTGATCATCAACCAGCGCTGGAACGGCGCTCATGGCCTCGGCCAGCCTGCCAAAGTTCAGGCGTCCGTCGAACGGAAGCGAAGTAGTTCGCGCGCCCAACTTTTCGGTGAGCTTAGCTGTTATCTGGCCGAGTGCGGCGATAGCCGCGTCAACTTCAGCGACCAACGCTTCCCTGGCCCGATCATAACGGTCCCTGAATTCGCTGTAGAACGCGAGCCTGTCCGGAAGCGGTGTGTACTGTAAGGAACTTTTCAGTCGGTCAATCTCGTCGATGGCGCGTTCGATTTCGGACTTTAGCGCCTGATCCTCGTTGTTGAAGTGGGCTTCGAGCCTGCGCCAGCGATCTGCAGGCAGAGCCTGCTCGCAGAACTGACAGGTCTGGTGGCCGAGCTTTTTGTGAAGCGCATGGCCCTGTTCGACCCAGCTCGCGATCTCAGCAGAGTCCTCCAATCGCGCGATAGCGTCGCTGATGACCGCTCTCCCGCATAACGATGAGACGGTCGTTTCGATCGCCTTGGCGCCCAGATCAAGAGAGTGATCCTTCCCGCCGAATACGATGGTCTTCGTGGTGGCGGCTTCGATCCTGTCCATCGCTTCCTGTCGTAGGGTCGCGCGGTGGGCACCAAGCTGCGCCTCGGTCAGCCCATCGCTTACCGCAAGTGCCCGGAAAGCGGCTTCTGCGTTGTTCTTTCTGTAGCTGCGCTGGATGGTGCCGCTCGTGGCCTCGCTGATCGTGGCGGCAACAGAGGTGAACAGTTTTCCTCGTGCTGTCTCATGCTGCGCGATGCGCGCTTTCGCGCCGACGATCACAGCATTCCGTTTCGCGAGCTCCTGTTCATCCTTTTCCAGCGCCTCGCTAAGGGCTTTGTTCTCCTCTCCGACCACGAGGATAGGTTTCAGATTTCCGTCGAGCTGACCAATGTTCAGCTGCACATAGTCGGCGCTAAACACGCGCACCTTCCTCGCGGCTGCGGTGCCATGTGTGAGATCGCCAGTCTGCGACGAAATCTTGAACTCTAAAGCTGGGTACTCTTCATGCAACCCTGTTTTGAGGCAGTCGAATAGCCGGGAGAGCGTTGTCTTCCCTGTCCCGTTCTCTCCATACACAACATTGAAGCGCTCAAACGCGGGCAGCTCGGCATCCCAGGAGAAGTCGGAGAATACGCCTAGGTTTCTTACCTTGTTAATTTTAAGAAGCAATATTCCCCCCAAGCAACCTATTAGAATCTTCTCTGGCGCACGGCCCTAAGCATCCACGATTTTGAGCACTGTTGCTAGCCGGGCGGGGAGCTCCTCGCGCTTGTAAGTTGGGAATCTTCCAGATTTTTTTGCTCGGACTTCACCTGCCGCAGCTGAGCCGCGCCCTCGACGTCAAGCTTGCTCCAGTCGCATTATTCCAATCCTATTTCCATGGGCGCATAGCAGATACCCGTTGGCGCAGGCTAGGGCGCTCCCGGCGCGAAGATATCAATGTCCTCAGCTGCTCGAATATCCGCTTCTAGGCGGGACTATGCTGTGTTGAACGACCAAGCTGAGGACGCGAGGTTGACGACAGCGCGGAGATCGACGCAGGTGCGCTGTGAAATCGGTCGTTCGCCGGAGCGTTGTATTCGATGGCTGCGAGATGTGGCTGATGGTATCCCTGCGCGCCCTTCCTTCATGTCCGGGCCGGTCACTTCAGGAGTTGGGCGTTCCATGACGGACAAGGAAGCAGCTGCCGGCGGGCCAGCATCGGGTGCCGAAGCAGCGTTGGCAGGATACGAATATCAGCTGTCGGTATCGGTGCTGGCAGCTTTGCGGATGCTGTTGATAACCAAGTCCGCAAGCCGGATCGTGCTCGAGCCGTCCAACGAAGAGGATCTTCAGGCAGACATCGATGATCCCGGTCCCGGCCGCGTCGAGCCCAGCGCCAGCCTGGCGAATGGGCACAAGCTGGTCGTTCAGGTCAAATACACCAGCGGCGATCCATGGTCGCTGGCCAAGTTCAAAGCTTTGCTGAAACACGGCAAGAGACGAAAGCCGGCGATCGAGCATCTGGGCGACGCGTCCGTTCACTATCTGCTCGTCACCAATGCCGATGCCACAGGAGAAGCCCGCAGCTTGCTCGTGGACGACTTCGAGGAGACCAGCGACCCATCAGCATTGCCGGCATCGCTTCGAAAGGTCCTCAAAACCTCGCCAGAGGGCCGGGTCGCCATCTGGGGCGGCCTTGCCGCACGGCGTTTGGAACTCGAACTGGCCGAGATCCTCAACAAGACCTTGCGCATTCCGCTTTCCAACCACGAAGCATGTCTGAACGACCTGCAGAAGGAGGCGAAGCGACGGATGCGAGGCGCCGTCGCGGGGGTCTGGACGCGCGAGGACCTCCAGGGGACCGTCCGGGTTCACGGGGGCTATTTGGCGAGCGCGATTGAATTGGAAGCATTCGTGCCGCCCCTGAACTTCGCGAACATGAAAGCGGCACTTCGAGATCGGAATGCCATCATCATCAAGGGTCCATCAGGGACGGGCAAGACCCTGGCGGCAGTGGCCCTATGCGACGCAGCGCGCCAGCAGGATGGTCGACTGGACGTGGTAGTGGTCGGGGCCGACAGTGATCCCAGTTCCACATTGCGTCCGATCGACACTGGGCCAAAGCTCTTCTACGTCGAGGATCCCTGGGGACAGTTCAGCCTGCGAAGCGGTTCGGAGGCATGGACTGCCCAACTCCCGAAACTTCTCGGTCGAGCCCATCCGGGGCATCGCTACGTTGTGACCTCCCGCAGCGACATGCTCGGCCAGGCGAACGCCACCAAGCCTCTTGAGAAGTGGTCGATCGAGCTGGATGCCGATCATTACCAAGGCGGAGAGTTCGCCAAGATTTACGACAAGCGCATGCATCTGCTTGCGGTTCATCTGCAGCCGTTCGCGCTCGAGTTCCGATCGGAGGCGCTGGAGAAGTTGCAGACACCGCTGGAGCTGGACCTGTTCTTCACTAACCTGTCGGATGGGCCATCGGACGGAGAGACGCAAGACGATTTTCTGCGGCGACTCCTGGGTCTAGCCCACCGGGATGCCGTCGAGCAGGTCGTGGAGAACTATCTGAAGTCAATCGACAGCAACGGCATCGCATCGATGTTGTGGGGCCTGCTCCTTGCGCGGGGTCAGTTCGAGAGGTCCCACCTGACGGCTATTCAGGGCCGCGTTCGGAAGATTGAAGGGTTTGGTGGACTGGGGAAGCTAGTGGACCGGCTGATTGCGACTCGCCACCTCCGCCAACCAGCGACAGCGGTCTCATTAGCCCACCCCAGCGTGCGCGCGGGCCTCGAGGAATTCGTCAAGAACAACTGGGACGATCAGGTCAACGCCCTGGAGCACCTCATAGTCGTTCTGACCGATCTGCCCGGGGAACACCACGAATGGGGGCTGGAGAGCGCCGGGCGCGTCCTGCATGTCGCTCGACAGTTCCAACAAGGGATCGAGAATGCCGTCGAGCTCGAGATCTCGATCTCCGCTTTGCAGGCCATCGATGCCTGGTTGGAGGAGGCGCTCCTGCATCCTCCATCCGATTTTGTTTCCCTGATTCAGCTGGCCGCCGACATCGGCAGCAAGGACTCCAACCTGTCCGAACTTGCACGGTGGTTCATGAACGGTACGAGACGCGGGGCCGCCTATTTCATCGACGATTGGAAACCTGCGGAGTTCGACGGCCAGTGGTACGATCGCATCTCATCCGACCCGCGCTCGCGCTTGGTCGCCGGGCGCTTCATACGCGAGGTGCTGCCGACCGATCGGGGGGACTATGGTCGCCGCTTTGTTCAGCAGCTGGACCGCATTTCCAGCGATTTGACCCCCGATTACCTGGCTGCGGCGCGATCGGTGGTTGGGATGGGCCACGAGCCCAACACCCATGCCATCTCGGTGGGTGCGGTGCGCGATCTCAATGCCTTCGAGTCGGTCATGTTGGAAGCGGTGAGCTATCTGGAAGCTATGGAAAGCCGCTCGGGAAGGGAAGAGCCACCGACCTGGCGGCAGATCGAGGACGGCGAAACCGATAAAGCCTTCGAGGAGTACTACGGCAGTTACGAGAACGATGACGGAGCCGCCTCGGAGCGGCTGGTCGATGCCTACGTCGATGCAATGCGCGCACCGGGGCGATGGCCCGAATTGCGCGCTCATCCGAAGGTCGCGGGACTGACGAGCAGTTGGTGCCGCGCCGTGCGGAACTCTCCCAAGTCCGTTGCGATCGACGAGGTAGAGGCATTGCTCGATGCGACGCGAGGATCGGGGCAAGAGCCAAGCGCCTGGTATGCCGCGCAACGTCACTGGCATGCTTCCCTCGAGAAGAGGTTGACGGCCGCCCTGCTCTCCGTTGGCGACGACCAGGATCTTCGCGCGTCGTTGGTCGAGTGTGCCGCCGTCCATTCGCCCTCGTCGTTCAAGCGAGCGCTTGAGCGGGCATCCGACGGCGATCCTCTGCAATTCGTTTGCCTGATGATCGATCTCCACGATGTGGCAGACTTTTCTGGGGCGGATACGAGTGGCAGCGCTTGCTCGCTGATCGAAACCCTCGGTCCAAAGGCTGGCGAGCTACAGAAAGCCTTGCTGAGCGAGGCGCCGCCGTCCGTTGGCCCCGAGGTGCTTTCGTTGCTAATCGAGGCATCGCGCGTTGCTGAACCGAAGGTGCTCAGCCGCCTGTTGCCGATCTTTCTTGAGAACGGGCCAACGGCCATAGATGTCATTCGTCGGCTGTTTGCGGAGACAGAAGATCGTGACCTGGCGTGCAGGGCAGCCGAAGCCGCGGTAGCGCTGGATGACGATGAACTCATCGGCCTCGCCCTGCGGCATCCGCGCGCCGATGCCCGACAGACCGCGCTCGAGCACCGATTGTCGCAATGTAATGGCATCGTTCCTGCCGACCTCCTGGCGTTCGCGACCGATCGCGGCAGCCGCGTGCGCCGCGCGCTTGTCGACAAGGTCAGCTTGTGGCCGCATCCAAGCCATATCGAGGCCTTGCTCAAGCTCTCCAACGACCGTTGGTCTGATGCAGAGCCACACTACGAAGATACGGAATCCTATCCGATCGCCCGTGTCGCGGTCGAAGCCCTTTTGCGTTACGAGACCTTGGATGACGCTGTCGGGACTGGTTTGGTCGGCCTGGCCGTCGACACGACTGACAACAGCCTGGCCCGCATTGCGTTCAAGGTCGCCGCCGCGCGCTGCGGGCTGGCCGTGCGACAGTCCATCCTTGACGTGTCCAATGACCAGACCCTGACTTGGACACGCGTCCACGCCCTGCAGGGATTGACCGCCGCCTCGGTGGTCGAGCAGCAACTGCTCGATCGCCTCCCGAACAAATGGATACTGTCGGTAGCACCTCCGCTGGCAGTCGCCGGCATCGAGTTGTTGTGCACCCACCTGTCCGTCGCGGAAGCGGCTAGTCGGTTGGAAGCCATCAGCCATTCCAACAATCGTCGAGCCTTGATCCTGGTCGGGGCGCATGCGCTGAAAAGCCGAGATGAGACGGCAGCGATTGGCGTGCTCGACATGCTCGAACCGGGACATCCCGCCCGCCAGTTCTTCACAGGAGCTCCGCTTCCTCGATCTATCCTGAACGACCTTGGGACGGTGAGAGTTCGACGATTCGTCGAAAAGTTCCTAAGCGAGTACTGGATCAATGAAAGGACCAGAGCTGCCAATTAGTGACTTTGCTAACTGATACCGATGATCTGCAGGCAGTCCGCAAGCCACTCCTTTCCGTAAGTGTGGCGGTAACATGCTGATGCCCGTTCTTCGGCGATCGCAACAGCCGCTTTAGTGACCGAAATGAGGCTCGAAGCGGTCAATCTTGAGAACGCGCCACCAACAATGCCGATTGAATTACCCGAGCTCGTGGATGGCCACGCTAGAAACAACCGACTTCGCAATCTCGCATAGGTGTTGATGATGCGTAAGGTAGATCACCTGGCCCACACTAGCCATCTGGCCAAACAGGCGGAAAACTTCCTCCGACCGGAGATGGTCGAAGGTCTCCATGATGTCGTCGGCGATGAACGGAACAGAGGGCCTGAGCTTGGCAAACTCGTAATATCCCGCGAGGCGTAGAGCCAAGTAGAGCTGAAAACGCGCGCCTTTCGACAAAGCGTCTGCGATCTTGGACTGGCCATCCCGCTGCGTGGCGATGAGGACCTCACCGCCCTTTACCGGCTGGGTCGTCAAGCCTGTGTATTGGCCGCGCGTTATCAGTGCGAAGGCCTCGGAGGCTTGGCTCATCATTCCAGAGCGGTGACGTTCGCGGTAGACCCGGAGCGCGCTTGCTGCCGACATGACGCCGAGCTTCAACTCGATATAGCGGGCAGCCTTCTCCTCGATTTCGAGGAACACTGTGCGGCGCTCCGCATCGATCCGGGCAACTTGGCTGTCACCGCCAATCGCGTCGAGCTTGTCGGTCGCTCGGGTACGCCGGACGAGTTGCTGTTGTATGGCTTCATCGAGGTCAGCGAGGCGCCGCTCGATTTCAGCCTTTTCAATTGCCAACGCGTCGAGATCGACGCTCTCCAGCAATGAGCGCGCCTGGGCGAAGTCATCGAGAGCGAGTTCGCTCGTCAGTCGTTCTTCAAGCTCAGCCACTGCGCTCTGGAGGCCGTCTCGCTCGCGAAGCTGCTCGTCGCGCTCTGCGACTTCGGGCAGAGTTTTCACCCCGAAGGTATCGAGCACTTGCTGCTTGGTGGTCTCGTGTGCCGCGATCTCGGCTTTCAATGCCTCCTGAATGTCTTGCAACTTTTGAACATCAATGAGGAGATTCGCCCTCGCCTCACGGGCACGCTCGGCTTGCTCCAGGCGCTCGGTCAGCCTGGCGCTCACCTGTTCCGGCGCCGTGTCGTTCGCAGGCTCCCCGGCCTGCGCCAAAAGCCGGGCCACCTCTTCAGCAAATCCAGTCCTGTCCGCCTCCATCTTGCCTATGCGCCTACGCATAGCCTCACGATCCTGCAGCGCCTTTGACAGCTCCGACAACTGATCGAGCACGCTGCCAAGCCCGGTTCCGGCGATGCCGTCTTCGAGCCAGGTGCCCTTCAGCGTTTCTTTCACCTCGGCCTGCCATGCAGCATCTCGCCGCTCGGCAATTTCAACAGCGAGCCGCCTGGCGGCCAGCTCCTCTTCTTTCGCGGCGACGCCCCTCATCGCTTCCGCGCGTTCCGCGTCGACCTTTGCCTGCCTGTCCAGAAAGCGGTCAGCAGCGACCACCATCGCCTCCAGGGCCTCACTGGCTTCTGGCTGAATTCCAACGCTTCGAAGAGCCGAGGCCAATCCTAGATGGATCCGCTCTCCTTCGGCTGTTGTTCGTTCAATTCTCGCGCGTGCGAGCAGGATGTCGTCCCAGGCGCCAAGCGCGTCAGCGCGCGCGGACAGCCGCTCCTCCAAAAGTCCGATCAAGAGCTCGAGCGACTGCGCTTGGCAATCCTTAAGCAGGGTGCTGGCCATTTGCTTGATTTCAGTTGACGCCGTTTCAGCCCGCTTTTCCAGCTCACCGAGCTGGGCCCTGACGCGCTCTATCGCCGCCTCGGTCTCGGTCGCCTTTTGCTTGATTGCGCGCAGGTCCGCGAGCTCGCCCGCATGAGCCAACCGCGCCCTACCGACTTGATCGTCCCTGGCCAGTGCCGCGGCAAATGCGTCCGCGGTTTCGACCTTTAAATCTGCGCGGTGATTTTGCCAGGCCTCGTCCCTATCACGGCGAACGGCTGCGGCTGTTTCGTCGTCGGCGATATTGGCCGAGGCGCGGACTGCGGCCAGACGAGCCGACGTTGAGATCCGGCTTTGTTCATGCTCAGCCAGACGCTCGGAAAAGACTGCCTTGTCCCTTTGAAGTTCGCCGGCAAGTTCCTTCCAAGCAGCGATCTGCATCGGCGCTGGAATCGACATTTGCGAAAGCGCCTCCGCATCTCCCGACCACGGCCGAAGGCGCCGCATCGCATCGGCCAAACTTGTTTGCCGCTCGTCCTCGAACGCGCGCGCCTCTGCGATTTCGCGTTTGTGACCACTGGCCTTGGCTTCCGACACAGCTGCCATCAGCCTGGCTCTTGCGGGCTCGGGCACCGCCCTCTCCTCGCCAACGCGACCTCGCGCAGCGTTGAGCCCGTCAAACGCGGCAGCCGCTTCATCCCGGGCCATCCGCAGGCTCGTCGTGATGCCGGAGCGTTGTTCGACCATGGTGCGAAGCGAGCCGACCACAACGGCCGGCAGCATGAGCCGGGACGGATCCTGTTCGGCCGCCCTTCCAAGCGCGGCGAGACAGTTGGCCACCGTCTGGTCGATCAGCTGGACTTCCATCTTGCGGGTCGGCAGGTCCATGCTCGCGGACAGATAGCGTGCCTTGCGCTCGGCAAGTCCTCGCACCTGCTCCGAGATCGCCACCACAGCCTCCTCGACGGCGATTACTTCGATCTTTGCCTTCGCGCGATCGATCTCATCGGCATTCGCCTGGAGACGGGTTCTTAAGCGTGCGTCTTGATCAATCAAGCCCGCGACGCTACCACTCCAAGTCCTGGCAGGAGACGGCATGTCCGGCAGTTCAGCCAGCCTGCTTGCCTTGCGTTTTATTTCCCCCAGGAGGGGCGCGGCGCGCGCATTTCGCTCGATCGTGGCGAGCCGCGCCGACAACGCCGCGCGTTCAGCCAAGCTGCGGTCATACTTCTCCTGGGCCTCCGCCCGTTCCGCCTCGAGCGCCTCGAATGTCGAGGCCAGGGTGTCGATCGCCTCCTTGCGGGACTTGAGTTCCGCGAACCGTTTTTTCAGCAGCGCGATTTCGGTGGTCTGGGCCTGTCTTCGGTGAAGCCGATCGGCCTCTGTCTCAAGTGCGGCCAAGACATCGCTGGCATGGCCAAGCCCGGCACTTGCGGTGAAAAGGAGCTTGCCCAGATCGCCACGCGATTCAAGGATCGCCTTGCCCCCAGCTTCCAGCGTCTCGTCATCCAACGAGAACATGCTGCTGTAGGCTTCGCGGGACAGGCCGGCGAGCTGCGCCGAAATGGCAACCTCGCTCAGCGGTCTGCCTTCGGCGTCGTGCAATGAGTTGCTGCGGCTTTTGGTGCGGGAAACGGCGAGCGCCCGTCCGTCGAAACCGAGCAGCCCGCCGATGCGCATCGAGCTATATTCGTGCAGGAAATTATAGCGACTGCGCTCTTCGATGCCAAAGAGCAGATCAAGGTAGGCGGCAAGCGCGGTCGACTTGCCGGCCTCATTAAGCCCGAAAATGATATGCAGATCCGGACCTGAAACCGGCTTCTCTCCGAAGTCGATCGCCTTGTCGGTAAACTTGCCGTAGCGGGTCAGATCGAGGCGCCGCAATCTCATCGCGTCGCCCCTGCCTTCAGCCTTGCCGTGACCAGGTCGACGCTTCCGGCAAGCACGTCGTCGAGAAATCGTTCCAGCCCAGCTTCATCCTTGCCTGCGAAACCGCGGGCATCGGGCGGCAGGTCTGCGATCGTCTTCAACACGAATTCTCGAGCTTCGGACCGAAATGCTTCTGAGCCCGCATTGGCCCGCATGGACTGCGCGAGTTCCAAGGTAGGATCGGCAACACTTTCCAAATCTCCGACGGCGGAAGCCGAAAGATGAAGCTCCAGCTTCTCCACCCAGGTGTCGCCCACCTGCTCGGCCGCCTGTTCGGCTTCCGCCACGGCCAGGTCCCGGTCGCGCATCAGCGACCATGAAAGGGCAGACGTACCGACCAGGCGAAGACGGGCAACAAGGTAGCGCGATCTGGCACCCTCCCGGGATTGCTCCAGCCCTGCTCGGATACGAATGATGGCCTCGCTCCATTCCGACACCCCGGTCAGATCGAGACTCACCCGCTCAAACTGCGCGACACTGGTGAGCCTCTCCTCTATCTCGACGGAGCGATCGTCGCGAATGGTGACCAGCGTAACCGACTTCTCGCCCGCCTCATTGATGTCCCGCCCCTGCGGGATCCCTGGCATCACCAGCCTGCTCGCACCGGAATACACCTGGCGAACGTGAATGTGGCCAAGCGCCCAATAGTCAAAGCCGTGGCCGTGCAGGTCGGCGACGCTGCAAGGTGCATAAACGTCATGGCCTGGGGAGCCGGCCAGGCTCGTATGCATGATGCCGATGTTCGCAGCTCCTTCCTGTGGGGCGGCATATTTGGGCAGCAGGCTTTCGGATGCCTTGGGGCTGGCGAAGCTTAGCCCATGGAACGCGACGTCGATCCCATCGCCAGGCTGGATCAGGGATTGGCAGCGGCCGCCAAAAGTGGTCACCGTATCGGGCAATATGAGCTGCTTCGTAATCCGCGACATGGCGTCATGATTGCCGCGGATCATGTAGACCCTGATGCCAGCTTGATGGAGACGCGCCATCTGGGAAGCCAGAAAGCGTGCCGTCTTCATCGAGGTCTGGTCGCCATCGTAAAGATCGCCGGCAATGACCAGAGCGTCGACACGCTCCGTCAGGCAAAGGTCGACGATTGCGACGAAAGCCTGACGGCTGGCGTCTCCCACGAGTTCGGCAAGAGTTGCGTTTCTCATCGCCAATGAACGCAGGGGCGAATCGAGATGAATGTCGGCGGTGTGGACGAATCGAAATACCATTGATGCCTCCGCAGTGGAGCCTAAAGGACTTTCGCCGTCGCAAGACATATGAAATCACGACGGGCGGCCGCCGCGCGTATTTCATCCACGATCTTCAGCAAGAATTGCCGGCAAAGGACAAGGCAAAGCTACGCGAAGGAGAACTCGAAGCCGCCCAGCCCCGTGCCAGGCACCGGATTGAAGACGCCAGCGCTCGCGGCCTCGACCGTGCCGAGCTCGACCTGGCTGATCTGGTTGGTGGGACGCAAGGCCGCAAGGCGCAACAGCTGTGCGATCGTCAACGCTCCTATCGCGGCGCCGACAAAAGGCACTGCTACGCTGGCTTCAGCAAGGCTGTATGTGCCACAATTGCCGTGCTTGCGGGCATGCTCGCGGTAGGCGGGCTTATCCAGCACAGCGTCGACGTTCTTGGGAGCAGCGGGGCGCGACCAAAGTGTTTCTGGGTCGACGCCCCGCGGGATCACGCGGATCTGGGCAATTTCGAAGTCGATTGCGCCGTACCCGACTCCGGCGTCGAGCACGAAGTCGTGGCAGCCTTTGGCGATTGCGATCCGAGCGGCCGGTTCATCGAGTCCCATCAGCATGATAACCGGATCCTCACTTGTCAGCCGCAGATCGCCGAAGTTGCGGCGTTCAAGAATTGATGTTTTCCACCCCACGGCTTCGAGCCAGCGGGCCGCCACGCGGGTCTTGTGATTCTCGGTCTCGAAGTCGAGGGAACTGGTCAGTAGCCCGGTTGCGACGTTTTCCTTGCCGACGACCTGATCGTCCTGCAGGACCGCATGACAACCAGCAACAGGCAGGAAACCGAGACTCCACAGGAAACCTTGGCCCAGGTGACCCAGACCGACAAACCACAGCTTGTCCGGCAGCGAGAGCGTTGTTGGCGGGTTCTGATCGCCGTTCAGCCGCCAGGGGTTCCAGAGCGATATAGTCGCACGCCGCGCAATGCTACGGCGCCGACCAATGGCCTTGGCAAAGACCTCTCGCACGGCAAGTGCGCCAGCAAAAATGCCAGCGAGTGGGTTGTCCGAATTACCGATTGGCTCATCATCAAAGGCCGGTAGGACGCCAGACATCCAACCATTCCACCAGCATCGGACAAACACCTCTTCGGCGTCGGCTTGCCCAATTGCGACCACGTGAGTTGCGTCCTTGGGGATGGATTGCGCGATCTCCGCACCGTGCAGCCGAGCGGCTTCGACAAGGGTCCTGTCCAGCCGAAACCGACGAGTGAGAGCGACATCGTCGCCGCACACCAGTGTGGCGCTGCCGAAGCACTTTACGGCGGTCACGACAGCCGTCAGCACGGCGGACTGCCCGGCCAACTGCCGCCAGGCGCCGAAGATGGTGCCGGCGGGCCGGTGGCGGACTGAATCACACCCCATAGTTTCGCTGGAATATCGATGCTCAGAACGTCCGTCTGCGATGAACGGAGCAACCTGGCTTTCAAACGTGTAATGCCGCGATGATCTGATCGAGACCGAAATCCGGCTGTCGAGCGGCCTTATCCGGGTACTGGAAGACTGGTGCCAACCCTTCCCAGGCTATCACCTCTGTTACGCCAGCCGACGCCAAGCACACTGCAGCCTTCGCTCTCCTTGTCGAGGCACTCCGTCTTAAAGCGTGACAGGGGCAAAATCGTACTCAAGCATGCCGTTCTAACTTGGCATAGTGTGAGTTATCCTTCCCTCATATGCACAACCTCGCGGGACGTCGACCGGCAGCCGCTTGCGGGTAACGTTCTGATAGGCGAAACTGATCGGGAGCCCGGGAGGGTTTGCCACCTCGACTCCGAGGTTGGCTGCCGACAGAGTGCTCCGAAATGGAACGCAAACTCGCCGCCATCCTTGCTGCTGACGTGGTCGGATATTCTGCCATGATGGAGCGCGACGAGGCGGGTACGCATGAACGGGTGCGCGCCGGTCATAAGGAACTTTTCGAGCCGACAGTAGCGCGTCATCATGGCACTATCTTCAAGCTGATGGGCGACGGCCTGCTGGCGGAGTTTTCCTCGGTCGTAGAGGCGATGGAATGCGCCGTTTCGTTGCAACGTGGGCTGGCCGAGCGAAACGCCGCGTTGCCGAAAGACCAGCGCGTGGAGGTGCGCATCGGCGTCAATCTTGGCGAGGTGATTGTCGAGGGTGACGATCGGTTTGGCGAGGGCGTAAATATCGCGGCGCGACTAGAACAACTTGCCGAACCTGGCGGCATCTGGGTGTCTGCAAAGGTCGCGCGCGAGGTTGAGAAGAAGCTGGCTTTCGGCTTTCAGTCGATGGGTCTGCAGAAGGTCAAGAACATCGCGGAGCCGGTGGAGGCATACCGTGTCACGATTGGCGGCAAGGCCAAGCCCAGGCGCGCAAGCCGCAGCCGGTCGCGGCTGCCAGTCGTGGCGAGCTTCCTGGTGCTGGTTTTAACAGTCACGGCGGTCCTGGCGTGGTGGCAGTTCTATGGAACAAAGCGCGAGATGGGCCAAGGCGGCATCCCGACCGTGGCGGTTTTGCCGTTCAAGAACATGAGCGGCGACCCGAAGCTGGAGTACTTCAGCGACGGCATGACAGACAATTTAATCTCGATGCTGGCAGGCGTCACCGAACTTAAGGTGCTCTCGCGTAGCTCTACCTTTGTCTACAAGGATAAGCCAACCGATGTCCGCCAGATTGGCCAAGAGTTGAACGCGGCCTACGTGATCGAAGGCGGCATCTGGAAGGAGACGGACCGGGTGCGCATCACGGCGCAGCTGATCAACGCGCGCACAGGCGAAAATCTCTGGGCGGAAAAGTTCGATCGCTCTGGAAGCAATCCCCTTGTGATTCAGGACGAGGTGATCGAACACATCATTGGCACGCTCGGTGGCCAGCGCGGAAAAATGTACGACAGCGAATACAAGAAGGTCTGGGAAAAGGACACACCGGATCTCGAAGAGTACGACTTCTTCCTTCGATCCAATTTCTTCTTCGGGCAGTTCACGCCCGAGAGCCTGGTGAAGGCGACGGACATAATTCTTGAGGGCCTGGCCAAGTTTCCCGACTCGTCGCTGTTGTCGTGCGGACTGGCTTGGGATCACCTCTTGGCGGCCAACCTGGCCTTTGACGAGAAGCCTGACGAACATTGGCGCATGGCGTCCGAACTGGAGGCAAAGGTTCTTCCGCGGGCCAACCTCGGACCTGACGCAAGAAAAAGCTGCTTATGGTCAAACGTCTACGTCAGCGCTCATGAGGGCAACTTCGATCTTTCTCTGCGCAGGGCCGACGAGGTGATTGCGCTTTCGCCGGGAGACGCGTTTCTCATCGGCGACCTTTCATCAGCAGCCCGCTTCAGCGGCTTGACAGACAAGGCGATTGAGCGAGCAGAATACGGGCTCAGGAACGATCCAAACTTCGCCGATTATTATATGATGATGAAGGCGAATGCCTTGACGGACATCGAAAAGTACGCCGAATCTGCGGCCCTGATTACGAGGGTGTCAGATTTCCTGATCACTGTTCCGCTGCTACGTGCCATCGACGATGTCCATCTTGGAAAAATCGACGACGCACGCAGTGAAGTCCTCAAGGCGCTTGCCATGCAGCCGTGGCTTAAGGCCACGCGGTGGCGCGATATGACGTTCCATATCAATCCTGCAGTGATTGATCGACAGGTGGCCGACCTGGTAGTAGCGGGACTGCCAATGAAGTAGGTTTGGTTGGGGACCGGAGTACAGGCGTACGGCATCCTTCCCTGCCTCGTTAGTTACCTTCAGGTTGCACCGATTGGGACCTCCGCTGCTGAAAAGCTGCCAGTCCGCTTGCGGCCTCAAATCGGCCGTTCGGAAATCGGACTTCGGCCGATCGACCCGACAAAAATACGGCTGCCGCAACGGCGGCGAACTAAGCACGCTCGGCGATCAATCAGCGCCAAAGTCGTGCCTTATCTTCTCGTCATTGGCACTGGAAGCTCGCAGGTTTGGGTGCCGATAGAGTGGCGCAGCAGGCCATTTCGATCCAAGCTTACACAGAGCAGCTCCGACCCGGCGCTCTCACTGGCGCTGTTTATCAAAAGCCCAGCGATCACCTGGTTTACTGGGGAGGGAGATCAACAATCTGGCACGGGTCAAGCACGATAGACATCACTCCATTCGGGAGATCGACGTTATATTCTGCCAACTCACCTGAGATGACGATTCCAGGTCGAATAGCCGATACCAGCCGCAGACGCGCCATGCTTTCTGCGTCATCGATGGACACACGACAGAAGAATCCTTTTCCGGGCGTAACGGCTGGTCCAACCTCGGCGGCAAGTTGGACAAGCCAGGATGATGACTCCTCGGTGAAACCAGCAACAAAGGCCGTCATTTGAGACACCCCGCGCTGCCTCAGCTTCTCTTCCGCTTCTCCAGCAGTCAGCGGGTTGGATAGGAGCAATGCGTGCTCGTAAAAGAGTTCCCGCATATCGTTATAAGGTGGCAATTTTTGAGCGTCCACACCTTGAGCCGCGTTTGACGAAGATGTGCCGGTTATTAGAAAGGCTGCAGTGATCGCGCCGAGCCATGCCAAACCGCTTCGACGGAAGCCGATTTGATCGCGTGCCCTTGCACCAGTGTCGCCCTGACCTATGGAAAAATTGGCTGTTGGCGGCTCCTGAAGCCGTCTCGTGGTAGCCTCGTAGCTCAGACACTTGCCGCCAATGGACGCACCAGCCGCGTTTGATTCCTCGTTTCGTCCGGTAGATCGATATGTCATCTCGTTTCTCCAGTTTTACGTTACATACTATAGTTGATAAACTCGCGCGAGGAATTCGGCGATTGCTCGCTGATGGACATGCGCAAGCTCGTAGGCCGAAACTTTGCGCGCCTTCGTGCTCAGTCAGGGTTGACGCAGGAGGCCGTCGCAGAACGTGCCAACCTCAGTCAGCAATACGTAAGCGGATTGGAGCGAGGCCAGCGGAACCCTACGGTTGAGACGCTGTACGCTCTCTCTCAAGCGTTGGGGGTTAGCCACATTGAGTTGGTTCAGCCGCCACGCGACTAGGAGTGGCAGCGACGCAAAAAATGGCGTCGTGTGGGACGATGTGCTGTCGTCCTTTGGGCCTTGGCCGCTCGTAGGCCATAGAGCATGCATCGAGCGAGATCCGCGTATAGCCGCTACTATCGAAAAGGATGAGTGAGCGGTGGCTGACACGGCGCACGACCGTCCAATGGTTGAGCGAGCCGAAGACCGATAACAATACGGCCTGACCCGGTTGTCGAACCCAATCGCCGATACGACGCAAGAGCTCTTCAAAACAGGGCCGTTCATCTCTACACAGCATGGGTTTTGCTCGGATGGTCAGGTCGTGTTCGGTCGCCAGATGCAAGATCGCGGCCTTCAGCAAATATCTTATAGGCTGTGTATCAATACCGTTCGACGCGGCGTGGGCCGCCCCTACTGACAGATCAACCGATTCCAGCAGTGCGACAAAAAGATCCTGCCAAACGGGTCGCCGGAGAAGGTTGGCACGCACGCCGAGCGCGAGTCGGATTGCGTTGATGACGGCGGAAATGCCGCAGAGGCCATCAAGTTCGCCTTGGCGAAAGGGCAGCGGTGCGTGATGTGACATCAGGCCTCCTCCCTCGCAGGCTTCGCGGGTCGGAGGGCAAGTCGCTTACAGTGGTGTCTGAGCGGGCACCAATGGAGTTCGCAGGGGAGAGTGTCACGAATGTTGTTCCCATTGCAGACGGATAGTTCGTCAGCGGCGCAGAAACGCCAGACCGCATGCTGCAGCGCTCGTGGCGAGCTGGAGAGTGTCGGCTCGTCAGCCATTTTTGCTGCGAGGTCGCGCAAGATAAACTCACAGCCGACAGCGCTGTAGCAGCGTTGCCCATAGAGATGATCAGCTTGATAGGCAGCATGGATGCCAGTCCGGTGCAGAAAGTTATGCACCAGCGAATCGACGACGACGACTGATGCGCCGACGGCGTGCCATCGTTCGCGATCAGGACCAGCGTTGAGGAGGATTTGTGAGAGCATCATGCCGGCAAGCTTGCGTGAGACGCCAACGACTTGCGTGAAAGCCGCCAGAAGCTCTTCGCGCCCGGCGGAGACCGGGTCTTCGCCGGTGTTGGTCACATCAAGCAATCGGTCGATGAAGGCAACCAGATCGCCACGGCAGACGTCGCGGATGAACAGATAGAGCGAGAAAGCTTGCTCGTTGAGGACGCCTTTTCTCAATGCCAGCCTCGGCACAGGGCACTTGGCCAGGCTGTCGGGATTAGCGCAGGTCTGAGTTGCCTTGCGATAACGGCAACCGCGATAGCTATCAAAGTCGGTCAGCTTCGGGCAGAGTTCCTCCTCGCTGGAACGTCCCTCCCTGCTGAGCGCAGCGGTGACGCCGTACCATTCGGCGTTGCCGTGTTTTTCGATATAGGCGCGAGCGTGTGAGTCACGAATTCCCTGGTAGCTAAAACCGTCAATCAGTGATCGGTACAGAAACGACGTATCGGAATTGGCAATTGCCGCTGACGCATCTGAGGATTGGCCGAGGGCCAATGGATCATTGCCATGATGTTTTGACTGGGCTGGCAGGGAGACCAGCGCTGTCATCATCGCTCGGGCGTCATCAATTGTTTTCACCATCGTCATGCGCCTCTCAATATTCATCGGCGCGCATGACGGTCATGACGCGAGAGGTGACGTTTCGGTCGGCGGCATCGGGTGAAAGAAACTGCCGTTTCAGGTCGTAATAGTCGATTTTCCAGATGATTTTGACGCCATCGACGGTCATGATGGCACAGTCATGCTCGCCGTTGGGATCGTTCTCAGGCGTGAAAGCATCGAAGGCGGCGATTGCGGCGATGGCCTTTGTTACGGCCGATGCGCCGAGGCCGGCGATACCAGCGGTAATGACAATTGTTCCGCCGAGACGTCGGATCCTAAGGTCGTCGTTGAGTTGACGGATTTTGCCTAGGTTTTCATCGAGCATTCCTCGGATCATTTCGATATCAGCCGGTGACATTCCGTTGTCTTTCTTGGTCATGAGGCTTTCCTTTTTTGAGCACGAGCGCAGGGGACCCGGCAGCGATTGCTGCCGAGGTGACGGTCGTTGGATTTTCAGTAGGGGTTAGAGGAGACGCATCAGCTTGCGTTGGGCGGTAGCGTCGCCGTCGATGTAGGATTGGGTGGTATTCAGCGACTTGTGGCCGGCCAACTGCTGAACGTCGCGCAACGAGCCGCCGGCCTTATGGATCATTCGAGCAGCATGGGTGATAAATGTCCGGCGACCCGAATGTGATGAGCAGCCGTCGAGGCTTAGATCGCCATAGACACGAGCAAACCAATTGACGATGGTTTTGGCACTCATTCTGTCTCTGCGTTCCGATATGATGACTGGCCCGGTCAGGTCGGCACCGCGAACGAGTTGCTTTAGCGCTTGGCTGATTTCGGGGTGCATCGGAATGCGTCGACCGCTCCCCTTCTTCGCCGCCCAACCAGGCAACTCGATTAATGGCGCGATTTTGCCATTCGCTGTCGAGACCATCGACCAATCTAGGGCAGCGATTTCACAGGCGCGAAGGCCCGCACGAAAACTCAAAAGTACAATCACACGGTTTCTTAGCGGCAGCCGGCTTCGCTTGCTCCAGCTTAGAAGCGCGCGCAGTTCCGACGGCCGCAGCAACTTTGCTGGCTGACCTCGCATTTTGAATTCCTTTTGTGTTTGGTGGCGGTTAAACGGCCGGCTATCTTCGACAAAGCTCAACCAGTTGACACAACCATTATAACATATTATGAGTTTAAATGCAACTTGAGATTGCGCAATCGCTTTTGGCGGAATAAATGTGCCTTCGGCGGGCACGTTCCCGCCGAAGGCATCCTGAAGTTCAAGCGCTCTGTGCAGCAAGCGCTACGCGGCGACGCGATGTACTAAACGACGGCAGGTTCGGCCAATCACGCCACGACAACGTCAAGCGGTCGCTCGAGGGATCGGCGGCAAGGACAACGGCCTCCCACCAGCCGTCCTCGCGGCCGACCGTGGCAAGCACAGTCGAGCCGACGACAATACTAGACCAAAGATCCAGCTGTTGCGCCGGTGCCGTGACGGGAGGCTGGTCGGCGGCGCTGCCGGCATCGGCTGGTCGCAGCTCGTGCTCGGTGCCGATCAAAGCCGCGAACTTTTCGTAGACATCGTGTTTTACAAACACACATACGACCTTGCCGGCCGGGGACACTCGACCGGCCGGTATCTCCTTTGCCAGGGCGACAAGCTCGTCGTTCGACGGGACTACCACGGCGACACCTTGCGCATGTGCGACAGTAAGAGCTGCGCCAATCGCATCCCCCGCGAACGTGCACGCACGCGGTCTGCCTTCAACGCTACCGTCAAGAATAACGGCAAATTTCTCCATCTCAATCTCCATTGCTTTTTATTAAGTCACAATAGAACATAGCATGAACAAACGGAGAAGTCAAATATAGATGTAAATATGACTGGATATAGGAATAGAGCAATTCGCCGGAAAACCGAATAAATGTTCCCCAGAGAGGGTAAGCGGTGAATTAAGCACCTGATACTGGCTACTCTGAGCCGAGCGCAAGCTTCCGACGATTTCCGAAACGGAAAGGGGGCACTGAAGGCGCCCTTTCCACATGCTCGGGCTTGCGATCGAAGATAGTGAAGGCGCAATCATCCGAGCGGCAGGGAGATAAGGTAGGCGCAACCAGTGGCGTTTCGTTCTGCGCTGCGGCTTGCGAGGTTGAGAGTACTGTGCAGCAATTTCTACGTAGGTCGGCGTTTCGTGACCTACCCTGATGCTGCTGTTCCACCGGAGCGCGTTGGAGCTATTGTTCCGCCCTCTTGAACGCCAGACCTAAAGCCCCAACTTTTGATGATGGGATGTGCGGCGGCAGCCCTATCGCTTACCAGACGGAAAGGCGGGCATCAGTGTCGAGCTCAGTGTTACGCGTGATCCTCGGCGATCAGCTGTCATCGATCCTAGAGATTGTTCGCGAAGCCGACAAGAATGCCGACGTCTTTCTGATGGCGGAGGTACCTCGATCACTGCCAAGGGGGTGTATTCCGCGACGGGTCGGCAGATCCAACGGTCATGGAAAGCCATTGCCAGTTCAGCGGCCTATCGTCACAGATTGATCTGCAGCTTCACGTCTCCGGGCCGTCCTTCCGCAGCGCGCTCGAATGCGGCAATGCTCTGTTCGAACGGGAACGTCGCGCTGATCAGCGGCTTGAGGTCCACTTTTCCGGAAGCGATCATGGCCAGCGCCCGATCGAAGACATTAGCATATCGAAACACTGTCTCGATGCGAATTTCCTTCGTTTGAAACGATGATACATCGATGGCAACCGGGGTGACCGGCATGCCGACCAGCACCAGACAGCCACCCGGCCGGATCAGGTCGTGAATGCCACCATAGGCCTTCGGTGCACCGCTTGCCTCGACCACCACGTCCGCGCCCCACCCGTCCGTTGCCTTGGCGATGGCGTCTCCCAGTCGCGCATTCCGAACGTTGACCGTCGAAACGCCTGGATAGCGCGCGGCAATGGCGAGCTTCTCGTCGACGATGTCGGAAACTATAACGCGGGAGCAACCACCGGCGAGCATCGCCAGCGCCGCCATGATGCCGATTGGCCCGGCGCCCGTGACGACAGCCACATCGCCGGGCTGGATCTTTGCCTTCACAGCCGCCTGCAGCCCGACCGCGAAAGGCTCGACCATAGCTGCCTCCGCGAACGAGACATTGTCGGCCAGCTTGTAGGTGAAGGCGGCGGGATGGACGACTTCAGGGGTGAGAACGCCGTGGACCGGCGGGGTGGCCCAGAACACCACGGTCGGGTCGATGTTGTAGAGTCCGAGTTTGGATGCCCGCGACGAGAGATCGGGAATACCCGGCTCCATGCAGACGCGATCGCCTAACCTGAGCGCCGTTACCTCGCCGCCCACCTCGATCACCGTGCCTGCCGCCTCATGGCCGAGCACCATCGGTGCGTTGACGACGAAAGGGCCGATCCGGCCGTGCGTATAGTAATGCACGTCGCTGCCGCATACGCCGACAGTGTCGATCCTGATCTTGACGTCGGTCGGCCCGACATCGAGCGGCAGGTCAATCTCCCGCAGGCTCAGTTCGTGCTGCTTTTCGAGAACCAGGGCTAGCATGACCTCACTCCATTCAAAATCTCTGTTGTCGCACCGCGATCGTCAGACGAGCATTCGGTTCGCAGCATAGACCCGCGCCTGCCGCGCTGAAAGCGCTGCCCACGCGCTTGCCGTGGAGAGATCAGGCTCGATCTCGCCGGCGGTGCGTGTCATACCCTCTGCCGCGGTCTGCAGGCTCTGATACCATCCTGCCCCGACCGCCGCGTAGATGCCCGCGCCAAGGGCGGATGCTTCGTTAGAGAGGCTGAGGGTCACCGGAATCGACGTCGAGTCGGCAATCATCTTGAGCCAGACAGGATTGCTGGCTCCGCCGCCGATCGCCAGAATCCGCTCCGTGGCCAAGCGCTTGTCGCGCACCGCGACAAGCGAGCGCGCGAATTCGAGCGTAATGGCTTCCAGGCAGGCGCGATAGAGATGAGCGGTCGTATGTTCGGGCGCCATGCCGGTGAAAGTCGCTCGCGCGTCTTCATCCCAGTGCGGGTCCATGCAGCCGACAAGATAGGAGCATACCGAGACGCCATCCGAACCGACCGGGATCGAAGCCGCCGCCTCGTCAAGTTTCGCAAAAACCCTTTGATCGCTACGGCCCCCGGCGAAATTGTCGATGAACCAGTTGAGGAAGAAGGCGCCGGAGCGCTGGCACGATTCCAGGAGGTAGCCTTCGCCTGTCGGCGAAATCAGGGTTCGCCAGAAACGGCTGAGTTCCGGCTGAGCCGCCCAAACGCCGCTGACCACCGCCGTGCCGAGATTGAGATAAACGATGCCGGGCCGCACCGCGTTCACGCCGAGCGATGCGCAATGGCCGTCGCCGCCAGCCGCGAAAATCGGTGTCCCTTCTCTCAAACCCGTCTCGGCCGCGGCCGAAGCGTGGATCGTGCCGGCCTGCCGACCCGGCGCGAGAACGTCGGGGAGTTGGTTCTTCCGGATTTTGAGGTGATCGAGCAGCGGGCGCGACCATGATTTCTCGCGGATATCGAAAATGCCGAATGGATCCGCGCTCGTCCAGGTCGCGTGCGAGGTTCCGGTAAGATGCCGAAGCAGGAAGCCGTTGACGTCGAGAATGAGATGCGCCTTGTCCAGAAGTTCAGGCGTATGCCTGCGCATATGAGCGAGCCTGTAGAGGCAGGGGATGACGCCAACCGGCTTGCCTGAAATGCCGTGCAGCGTCTCGGCGCCGAACACGTCGCTGAGTTCCTGCGTCATCGCCTGCGCGCGCCGGTCGAGCCACAGCGTTGCCGGGGCGAGCGGACGGTTTTGCTCGTCGACGAGAACCATGGTCTCGCGCTGGTTCGAGATTGCGACGCCGTCGATGCTGGCCGGGTCGATGGCAGCCGTCACGGCCTTCAGCGCGGTACGGGTGGCCACCCACCATTGGTCGGCGTCCTGCTCGGCATGCAGAGGCCGGGGCAGGCTGATGTCGAGCGGCGCGCGGCCCTCGGCCGCGGGCATGCCGTCGCGCGTCCATGCGATGGCCTTGACGGACTGCGTCGACGAGTCGATTCCGACGACGTATCGGGTGTCTTTCGCCATGGTCTCCTCCTCCAGGGCTTCAGATTGTCAGGCCGTAAGCGCCTCGGCGGTCGCGGCATCGGTTATGAAATGGGTCACATAGCCGCCCTTCAAAGCGGCAAGAATGGCAGGCAATTTGGATTTCCCGCCCGCGACGCACACTTTAATCGGCACTTGGGCTAGTTCCTCCAACTCGATGCCGACCATTCGATCGTCCAGCTCGCCGGACATCGGCTTGCCGTCGCGGTCGATGAACCTGCCGATGATGACGGCAGTGGCGCCGCGCGCGACATAGGCGTCCATCTCCGTTTGTGTCGCGATATTGGAGGCCCGCACCGTGCTGCGCGGCCCGATGTCGCCGACGCCGAACAGGATGAGATTGGCCGAGTGGATCAGTTCGAACTGCTTCAGGAGCACGGGCTCGGCGAGAAGCTGTCGCTTGAGCGAAGGCGTCGACAGAACCGCTGGCGCGAGCAAGTTCACGCACCGCGCCGCGATCCGCCGCGACAGAAGCGACGTGCACAGTTCTGGCGAGAAATCCGGGCTGCCCGTCGAACTTCCAGAGACCTGAACGACCGTCAAGCCCTCCAGCGCGGCGGGAAGCGAAACCGAATCGGCTACTGCAAGAACCGTTTGCCCCCAGGCCACGCCGATCGTATCGCCAGGCCTGATCATTTCGGCCAACACTCTGCCCCCGGCATCGCCGAGTCGCTTCACTAGCGCGGCATCGTCGCCCGTCGGGATGACAAACGCCCCTTCCAAACCGAACCGCTCCTTGAGGCGACGCGCCAGCAACGTCCGCCCGCCCGCCTCGCTGCTGATCCTAACTGTCACGATGCCACGCGCGCGTGCTTCCTGGAGGTAGTTGACGATCGTCGCGCGTGAGACGCCAAGCATCTTTGCGATCTCGCTCTGGGTCATCTCGTCGGCATAGTAGAGCCAGGCCGCCCAGACGATCGCATCGTCGAATTCGGTCGGGATTACCGCCGCCGGGGCGAGGGTCGCGAGACGGGAACTGGTCGGGATCGCTTCGCGCTTCATGGCAAGTTCATCGAATATAATTGGACTTATGTCAATTGTGACTGGCAAGTGTCTTGACATATGCCACATCTCGATATCTTTTGTCGTGGCAGGATCTCTAAGGCATTCTCATGAACATGGCAGCGCCCTTCGCTTCATCATCGCCGCCCTCCGGCATCGACTGGTCGGAGCTCATCGGTGAGATCGTCGCCGGTCGTTGGGTCAATCCCGAGACCGGCTTGATCAAGACGGTTCCATACGAGTCCGTCGTGATCGCCGATAGCCTCGAAGGCCGCGAGGCGGACCTCGTTCGGGCACTCAAGCTTGGCACCAGTTTCAAAGTGGTTGCCGACGCAGCGACCTATGACGCCATGGGCGGGCGGATCGCAAAGGCGCTCAAGGCGCTCGGTTCCGTCGATACGCTGATCCTCGACAATCCACATGCCGACATCGCCACGGCGACGCGCCTCGCAGACGATCTGAGGGGCGTCGGGGCCGTCGTTGCCGTGGGCTCGGGAACCATCAACGATCTTTGCAAATACGTCACCGGCCTCGATGGCCGGCGCTACTGCGTCTTCGGCACCGCTGCGTCCATGAACGGCTATACCTCGACCACCGCCTCGATGACGCTCGAGAGCGGGCTGAAGGTTTCCCTGCCCTCGCACGCCCCGGCAGGCTTCTTTGCGGATCTTGGCGTGTCTGCCGCCGCTCCCAAGCACCTCGCCGCCGCCGGTTTCGCAGACTGCCTGGTGCGCTCCGTCGCGCAGGTGGACTGGTGGCTTTCGCATCGCCTTTTTTTGACGCTCTATGCCACGCTGCCATTTCTCATCCAGGACAAGGACGAAGCCGAGCTCAACGCTCGCGCCGCACTCCTGCCAAAAGGCGACCTGGCCGCTCACGGCTATCTGTACCGCGTGCTGACGCTATGTGGGCTTGGGGTCTCGTTCACCGGCATGTCGAACCATGGTTCGATGGGCGAGCATCAGGTGTCGCACTACATCGATTGTTTCGCCGGAAAGCGGCATCCAGGCACCCTGCATGGTCAGCAGGTTGGCGTCGCCACGCTCACCATGGCGCGGCTGCAGCAGACCATGCTTGCCAGCGAAACGCCGCCGCTTGTCCGCCCAACGCGCATCGATCCGCAGGACATGGCGCGACGCATGGGCACTGAGGCGGCCGCGCAGTGCTATGCCGAGATTGCTCCAAAGCTCCTCGACGCAGCCGGTGCCGAGGCGCTGAACGAGACGCTCGTCACTCTGTGGCCAGAGTTGCGGCAGGAACTCCTGGCCTTCACGCTGCCGGTTGCCGAAATGGTCCGCCTTCTCACTGCCGCAGGCGGTCCGCTGACGGCAGCCGATCTCGGACTTCCCGTCGACTTCTACCGCGAGGCGGTGGTCCATTGTCGCGAGATGCGCAACCGTTACTCCTTCCTTGACCTCGCCGCCGACAGTGGCCTCCTCGAAGATTTCGCGGCCGGGGAGCTCTAAGAGAATGCGTCCGCTCGCAGACATGCCCGTCGAGGTTGCTGCCAGGATCGCGGTTGTGTTCTGCGATATTGACGACACACTGACCCACGATGGCGTGCTTCCCGCTTCGGCCTATGCCGCTCTCGAGGCACTCTCGGCAGCAGGCATCGCGGTCGCGCCGATCACCGGCCGTCCGGCGGGCTGGTGCGACATGATTGCCCGGATGTGGCCTATCGACGGGGTCGTCGGGGAGAATGGCGCCTTCTACTTCGCCTATGATCGATCCGCGCGGCGCATGCGTCGTGTTTTCGCCGTCGAAACTCAGCAAAGGGCGGTCGACCGCGCTCGGCTTGCAGCGCTCGGAGAACGCATCCTGAGCGCGGTGCCAGGCTGCGCCATCGCCTCCGACCAGCTTTACCGCGAGGCCGATCTGGCGATCGATTTCTGCGAAGACGTGCCGCCGCTGCCTCTCGAGGCGGCTGGCCGCATCCAGGCGATGTTCGAAGCGGAAGGCGCCGTCGCCAAGATATCTTCCATCCATGTCAACGGGTGGTTCGGCGCCTACGACAAGCTGTCGACCGCGCGGCGCTTTGCGGCGGACATTCTCGGGTTCGATATCGACCGAGATCGCGACCTTGCCGTCTTCGTCGGCGACAGCCCCAATGACGCCCCCATGTTCGGCTTCTTCCCGAATGCCTGCGGTGTCTCCAACGTGCTGGCATTTCGCGACGCGATCGATGCCTTGCCCGCCTTCGTGTCCCGCGGACCTGGTGGCGAGGGCTTCGTGGAAGTCGCCAACACGATCCTGCAAGGCGCCAGTCACGATCGGTGGCAGCATGAACGCAGTCTATGACATCGCGATCATCGGCGGTGGCGTGAACGGCTGCGGCATTGCACGCGACGCCGCAGGTCGCGGGCTCTCAGTCTATCTGTGCGAGATGGGCGACATCGGAGGAGCCACGTCCTCGGCCTCCACCAAACTCATCCATGGTGGTCTCCGCTATCTGGAGCACTATGATTTCAAACTTGTTCGGCATGCGCTGACCGAGCGCGAGACTTTGTGGGGAATCGCACCGCACATCATCTGGCCGATGCGGTTCGTGCTTCCCCATCGCAAGGGTCTGCGTCCAGCCTGGCTGCTGCGGCTCGGCCTGTTCATCTACGACAATCTCGGCGGGCGCAAGCGGCTGCCGCCTACGAAGACGCTGCGGTTGCGCAGCGATATTTCTGGCGAGCCGCTGCGCCATCGATCCTCGATTGGTTTCGAGTATTCGGACTGCTGGGTACAGGACAACCGATTGGTCGTTCTCAATGCGGCTGACGCGGAGAGCAAGGGCGCGTCGATCAACCCGCGCACACGCTGCCTGGCGGCGCGGCGTGAACGCGGGCTGTGGATCGTCGTCGTGGAAGATGTCGAGACCGGTGAACGGCGGACCATCCGCGCGCGCAGCCTAGTGAATGCGGCGGGTCCATGGGCTGGTGACGTGATCGAGCGTGCCGGCGTCCTGGCTGACGGCAAGCTGCGGCTTGTGCGCGGCTCGCATATCGTGGTTCCGAAGATCTACGACCACGATCGCTGCTACATCTTCCAGCAGCCGGACGGCCGCATCGTCTTCGCAATCCCTTATGAGGACGACTTCACCCTCATAGGCACGACCGATGTCGATCAGGCGGGTCCGGCAGATGAGGTGCGCGCCTCGGCGGCCGAGATCGATTATCTATGCAGCGCCGCGTCCGGCTATTTCCGCGAGCCGGTCACCACCGATGCAGTCGTCTGGTCCTATTCCGGGGTGCGCGCGCTTTACGACGATGGTTCTGTCGACGCGAAGTCCACGACGCGCGATTACGTGCTTTCGCTCGATGTGCCGGCAGGGACCGCGCCGCTGCTCACGGTTTTCGGCGGCAAGATCACGACTTACCGCTGCCTCGCCGAGGATGCCCTCAGTCGTCTGGCTGGATTGTTTCCGGATGTCGCACGTCATGCCGGCTGGACGGCGACCAAGGCACTGTCAGGCGGCGATTTCCCGATCGACGGCGCCGAGCAGCTCGCCTGGCGCCTGCGTGAGGACTACCCGTTTCTCGACCCGCGCGAGGCACGGCGGCTTGTACGCCATTATGGTACGCGGGCTCGCGTCATTTTGGGAAACGCACGCGTGGAAGCCGACCTTGGCCGAATTTTCGGCTGCAGCCTGTCGGAGGCCGAGGTCTGCTATCTTATCGACTTCGAGTTTGCGCGCACAGCCGAGGACGTGGTTTGGCGAAGAACCAAATCGGGGCTGCGGATGTCGGCGCAGGAAATTGAGGAACTCGACGGCTGGATGAGGAACCGGTCGGCGAGTGCTGCGGGAACGGGTCTGCGCCTGGCTATCTAGGCGATAGAAGGAGTGACGCGGAGCTAGTCCCGCTTCACAAGGAATGCTCCCCGCCGGGGAGTTGGGAGGAGACATTTATGGCGGTCGCGCAGATCAAGCGCCTCTCGATATCGGACTCGCCCGTGCCGTGGCTGCTGCCGCTTGTCGCGTTCCTGATCGTCTTCACCATTTACCCGCTGATCTACAATATCTGGCTGTCCTTCCACGAGTTCGTGCCGAAGAAGCGCGCGCTTGCGTTCGTTGGTTTCCAGAATTGGCAGCAGATCTGGGTGGACACGCGATTCTGGAGTTCGCTTGGCGTCACCTTCGTCTACTTCGCCATCGCGCTGGTGATCGAGTTGACGCTCGGCATGGCGATCGCGATGCTGCTCGACGCGGAACTGCCGGGTTTCGGCGCCCTTAGAGCCATTCTGTCGATGACGCTTGTCATCCCGCCGGCCATCGCCGGCATGATGTTCCTGCTCCTCCAGGATCCGCAATTCGGTGTCATCACCTATGCGCTGGATTCGCTGGGCTTGCTCGACAAGTCACATCCGATCCTCGCCAGTTCCAGCACTGCGCTGGCAGGGGTTCTGCTCGCGGAGATCTGGCAATGGACGCCATTCATAGTGCTGATCTTCATTGCCGGCCTGCGCTCGCTGCCTTCCGAGCCATACGAGGCGGCGATGATTGACGGCGCCAGTTCCTGGCAGACGTTCCGGCGGCTTACGCTCCCGATGATGTCGCGGGTCATCGCGGTGGCGGTGCTGCTGCGCGGAATCGATCTGTTCCGCGTCTTCGACTACGTCTTCACGATGACGTCGGGCGGTCCGGGCACCGCCACCTATTCGCTGAGCTATTACGCGTGGCAACAGACCTTCAGCTTCACCAAGTGGGGTTACGGCGCGACGCTCAGCCTGGTCAGCCTCTTCATGGTTATCGTCATGGCCAACATATTCATCAAAGTCTTCAAGGTGCGGTGGTAACGATGGCCGACGTGCTCCCGCATCAGACATCAGGCCAGCGCGCGCTTCGCACCATCGCGGGCTGGGTCGTGGTCGGCCTGTTCTTTTTCCCGATCTATTTCTGGACATCGGTCGCGTTCCGCAACGCGAAAGACATCTTCAACTGGCCGCCGATCATCTTTTCGTTCGAGCCGACGGTGCGCAATTTCGAGCAGGTGTTCGGAATTTCGCTCGGTTTCGGCTTCGGCGGTCAGGAAGCCGTCACTCCCGGCGGCGGCAATTTCTACATGGCGCCGAGGCTGCTCGACTCGATCATCGTCGCGACCTTCTCGACCATCCTGGCGATCGTGGTGGCGACGTTGGCGGCCTACGCGCTGTCGCGCATGAATTTCCGTGGCCGCCATCATTTTGTGAGCTGGGTGCTGTCGACGCGGATGATGCCGCCGGTCGCTGTCGCGATCCCGATGTTCTTCATCTTCAAGCAGTTCAGTCTGCTCGACACCTACACCGGCGTGATCCTGATCCATGGCTTGATGAACCTGCCGCTGGCGGTCTTGCTGCTGAAGAGCTTCTTTGACGACATTCCAACCGAGATCGACGAAAGTGCGCTGGTCGACGGCGCGTCGCGCTGGACGATCTTTCGCCGCATCGTGCTGCCGATGGCCAAGGGCGGCATCGCGGCGAGCGCCGTGCTCTGCTTCATCTTCTCCTGGACGGAATTCCTGTTCGTCCTGACCCTCACACAGACAAGCCTGAAGACGGTGCCGGTCGTCTCGTCGACCTTCGTGACGTCGATCGGCACGGCCTGGGGCAACATGGCAGCACTCGGCGCGGCGTCCATCGTGCCAGCCTTTATCGTCATACTTCTCGTCCAGCGCCACCTGGTGCGCGGCCTCACAATGGGGTCGCTCAAGCAGTAGGCAAAGGATGGACAGGTTCTATCGGACTACGGATGGCAATGGTGCCGTCCGCACTTTGGAGGAAGTGAAATGAAAGACAGTATCCGGAAGATGCACCTCGCATCGATTACCGACCGGTTCGTGAAGGGGGAGATGGGACGTCGCGATTTCCTGCGGCTCGCCGGCAAGCTCGGCCTCGGGGCCGGCGCACTTGGCATGGGCATGAACCGCGGCTTGTTCAATTTCGTGCCGTCGGCCGCTGCCCAGGAAGCGCTACAGCCCTCGCCGGAGATCATGAAATGGGTTGCGGATGTCGGCAAGCCGTTCGCCGGCACCACCATCAAGCTCGCCACGGAATCGACTCCGCCGTCGAATGCGCTCAACTCGTTTCTCAAGAAGCATTTCGAGGATGCGAGCGGCATCAAGGTCGAGATCGAGGTCCTGCCGCTGGAGCAGGTCCTGCAAAAGATGACGCTGGACGTCGCCTCGTCGCTCGGTACCTACGATCTCTATTATATCGACCAGAGCTGGGCCGCGTCCTTCAGCCAGGACGTTTTCGACCCGCGCGAGCAGATCCAGGCCAAGCCCGACCTCGCCATGCCGAACTATAATATCGACGATTTCCTCCCGGCGCTCGTGGACGGCATCGCCATGTACGAGAACCGGATGGTTGGCGTCCCTTACGACATCCCGATCTTCATCATGATCTACCGCAAGGATATCTATGAGGAGTTGGGCCTGAAGGTGCCGACCACGATGGAAGAGCTCGCGAACAACTCCAAGGCGATCATGGACGCCAAGGGCCCGAGCATGGCGGGCATCGCCGGGCAGATGAAGTCCGGCCACTACGCGCTCGAATGCGAATGGACCTCGATGCTCTGGGGCCATGGCGGTTCGATCTTCAACGCCGACAAGAAGTTCGTCGGCAATGACGAGCAGGGCCTCGCGGCCATGGAATACTGGACGAACCTCAAGAAGAGCATGCCGGCCGGCGTCGACGGCTGGACATGGGACGGACAGGGCCAGGCAGTGGCGCAGGGCGTCGCGGCGTCGATGCTGTCCTGGGGCGAGTTCTTCCCGTATTTCGACGATCCCACGCAGACCAAGATTTCCGGCCTCTGCGATGTGGCCGTTCCGCCCAAGGCGACCTCGTTGCGCACCAAGGACCAGACTGGCTTCGGCGAAATCCCCGGCGTCGGCCACCAGGGCGGCTCGTCCCTGGCCGTCTCGAAATACTCCAAGAGCCCGGACGCGGCGTGGGTGTTCATGCAGTGGGCGACCTGCGCAGACACGCAAGCGCTCATCACCGCGCTCGGCGGTGGCACGGGTCCGACGCGCGCCAGCGTCTATGACGATCCGCGCGTCAAGGCCAATGCGAAGGTCGGGGCCGGCACGACACGGCATCTGCCCGTCGTTCGTGAGACGATCGCCAACCACATGGGCTCGGAGCCGGATCTGCCGGAATGGGCACAGCTCTCCAGCGACACGATTCCGGTGGCGCTCGGCAAATACTTCGCCGGCAACTACGGCTCGGCAAAGGAAGCCATGGACGACATCGCCACCCAGGTCGATGCCGTGATGAAGGGCTAAGAGACAGATCGCCGGGGCAGTGCGAGCTGCCCCGGTTTCTTCATCAACGCGAGGGTGCATCAATGACTAGAGACAGACCGCTCGTTGCGATCACCGGCGCCAGTTCGGGCATAGGTGAAGCCACGGCGCGCGCGTTTTCAGCGGCCGGCCATCCCGTGCTGCTGATGGCGAGGCGGCTCGACAGGCTCGAGGCGCTCGGTTTGCCCAACGCCGTGCTCGCCAGGGTCGACGTGCGCGACCGGCAGGCGATCGCCGCGGCGGTATCGGACGCCGAAGCGAAGTTCGGACCCGTCGACATGATGTTCGCCAATGCCGGCATAGCGCGTCTCGGCGACATCGCGAGCCAGCCGCCGGAAGAATGGGACGAGATGATCGACATCAACACCAAGGGCGTGATGAACAGCGTCCATGCTGTGATGTCTGGAATGATCGCGCGCAAGCACGGGACGTTGATGATGATGAGCTCGATCGCCGGCCGGAAGGTCTACCCGGACCATACCGTCTATTGCGGCACCAAGTTTTTTGTTCATGCCGTGTCCGAAAGCTTTCGCGAATATCTCGCACCGCACGACGTGCGGGTGATCGTGCTCTCGCCCGGGATCATCGAGACGGAGGTTCTGGACCATGTGAACGATAAGAACACACTTGCCGGCTACCAGGCAAACAAGAAGGCGATCGGAGGCGGTATCTCGGCCGACGTCGTCGCAAAGCTCATTCTCGACGCATACCAAATGCCGCAGAAAGCGATCGTGCAGGAAATCGTCATCACGCCGACACGGCAGAAATACTGACGCCAGGAAATCCGGCGCCCAACGAAAAGAAGAAATGCGGAGGCCAGTTCATGGCGACGGTAGAATATAGGGGCATCGGCAAATCGTTCGGTGCCGTGCAGATCATGCGGGACGTCTCGTTTTCGATCGGGGATCACCAGTTTGTCGTGCTGCTCGGGCCTTCAGGCTGTGGCAAGACGACCCTCCTGCGCATGACGGCCGGGCTGGAGTCGGTCAGCGCCGGCGACCTCATGATCGGCGGGAAGCGCGTCAACGACATGCATCCGCGCGAGCGTGACATAGCGATGGTCTTCCAGAACTATGCGCTTTATCCGACGATGAAGGTCTACGAGAACATCGCCTTCAGCCTGGAGGTCGCGAAGCTTCCCCCCGCTGAGGTTAAGGCGAAGGTCGAGCGCGCCGCCGAAATCCTCAATCTCACGCCGTATCTGGGCCGTTACCCCAAGGAGCTTTCGGGCGGACAACGCCAGCGCGTTGCGATGGGTCGCGCCATGGTGCGCGAACCCTCGGTCTTCCTGTTCGACGAGCCGCTATCGAACCTCGACGCCAAGCTGCGCGCGCATATGCGCACCGAGATCCGGCAGCTCCACAACAGGCTGAAGACGACAACCATCTATGTCACCCACGACCAGATCGAAGCCATGACAATGGCGGACAAGGTGGTCGTCATGCGTGCCGGCAAGATCGAGCAGATGGGATCGCCCGACGAGGTCTACGACACGCCGTCGAGCAAGTATGTCGCGGATTTCATCGGCTCGTCAGCCATCAACTTCATGGACGGAACCGTCGTGGCCGCGGACGGCGCGGCGGCCGTCGACACCGTCAATGGCCGCTTGCTTCTGCCCGATTCGACGACAGCCAAACCAGGACAGAAGGTGGTGTGCGGGGTGCGCCCGACAGATGTCGTCGTCTCGGCGGACGGACCGATCCGCACCACGGCAATCCTCGTCGAACGGCTCGGCCACGACGTCCAGCTCTGCACACTTGCGGCGGCTGGCGAATTCTTCGCGATCGTCGACCGGACCTTGCCGTTCCGCGAGGGAGACGAGGTCCGGTTCGACGTGCCTGCTTCGAAGGTTCATGTCTTCGACGCGGCAAGCGAACGACGGCTTTAGGTTAGATCGTCGGTCACCATCGACCCTATTGAGGCGCGCCACGACGTCGCGCGAAGGAGAAGCCTTCATGAAATCAAGATGGTCCGATACGGGCTTTGCAGCGACCGTCGACGGCTACGTCGCGGCTGGCGTGAACCGTGATCTTGCGATCCGCACCTACACCACCCGGCTGCTGGGTTCGGATCCGGAGCTCGTTCTCCATGGTGGCGGCAATACCTCGGTGAAAACGGTTTTCACAGAGCGCGACGGCTCCCCGGTCGAGGTGCTTTGCGTCAAGGGCAGCGGCTGGGACATGGGAACGATCGAGCCGCAGGGTCTACCCGCCGTTCAGCTTCAGCCGCTCAAGGCGCTGGTGAAGTTCGCGTCGATGAGCGACGAGGAGATGGTGATGATGCAGCGCCGGCTGCTGCTCGATCCGACGGCCCCTAACCCTTCCGTCGAAGCGATCCTGCACGCGATCCTTCCTTTCAAGCATATCGATCACACCCATGCCAATGCGATCGTGTCGCTGACGAACCAGCCCAACGGCGAGGATCTGATCCGCGAATTGTTTCCCAAGGCCATTGTCGTCCCCTACGTCATGCCGGGTTTCGACCTCGCCAAGGCCTGCGACGCCGCATTCCGTGCCGATCCGGAGGCCAACGGGATGATCCTGCTCAAGCATGGCATCTTTACGTGGTCGGACGATGCCCGCACCTCCTACGAGGATATGATCGCCAAGATCGACCGGGCCGAACGCCGCCTTGCGAAGGGCAATCCCAAGCCGTTTACGGTGGTGAATCCGCCTTCCAACCTGGCGACCGCGGCAGCGATCGCGCCCATATTGCGTGGCGCGATCGCTGTCGATACCGGGATCGAGGGCATGCCGAAGCGTTTCGTGCTTGAACACCGGTCCAACCCGAAGGTGCTCGACTTTTGCAATGCATCAAACCTGGCGAGTCTCGTTTCGCGCGGCAACGCGACGCCCGAGCATGTCATCCACATCAAGCGGCTCGGGGTGGCCCTGCCTGCTCCCGTCGCGGACGACTTCGACGCGTGGGCAGGATCGGTGCGCGATGCCGTCGCCGCCTACGTATCCGACTACAAAGCCTATTTCGAGCGCAACAATACCCGCTGCGGTGGGATCAAGACCATGCTTGACCCCATGCCGCGTGTCTTCTACGTCCCCGGCGTCGGCATCTTTGCCGCCGGTCCGACCAGCAGGGCCGCGGCGGTGTGCGGCGACGTCGTCGAGGCCACGATCGACGTCATCACAAAGGCCGAGGGCATCGATGCCTTCGAAGCCCTTCCAGAGGCCGACCTGTTCGACATTGAATATTGGTCGCTGGAACAAGCCAAGCTCGCCAAGAACGTCGAGAAGCCGCTGACCAGGCAGGTCGTGGTGGTGACCGGTGCCGCGGGCGGCCTCGGGCTCGCCATCGCCAAGGCTCTGCGCGCCGAAGGCGCTGAGATCGCCATGCTCGACATTGACGCAGAATCTGTGGCGACGCAGGCGGCTCGCCTGGGCGGCTTCGGGAGGGTCTGCGACGTGACTGATCCGCAATCGGTCCAGGCGGCGATCGACGCCGTGAGCGCGCGTTTCGGCGGCGTCGACATCGTGATCTCGAATGCCGGTGCGGCCTTCCAGGGTAAGCTCGTCGACGTATCGGACGCGCTCTTCGAGAAAGCCTTCGCGCTCAATTTCTGGGGCCATCACTATATCGCCCGCGCGGCCGTCAAGGTGATGCGCGCCCAGGCGACGGGCGGTGCGCTGGTTTTCAACGTGTCGAAGCAGGCGGTCAATCCAGGCCCGGACTTCGGGCCGTACGGAACGTCGAAAGCGGCGCTGATGTCGCTGATGCGCCAGTACGCGATCGAACACGGCGCGGATGGCATCACCTCCAACGCGGTCAACGCCGACCGCATCCGCACGGGCCTGATGACGCATGCCATGGTCGAGGAGCGCAGCCGCGCCCGCGGCATGTCGGCGGAAGCATATATGCGCGGGAACCTCGTCGCGCGCGAGGTGACGGGCAGCGACGTTGCGGCAGCCTTCGTCCATCTGGCCAAGGCGCGGGCGACCTCGGGTGCCGTGTTGACAGTCGACGGCGGCAATGTCGCCGCGATGATGCGCTGACAGACACGAAGGGAGATCCAGACATGGCGCGCATCCTCATCCTCGGCGCGGGCGTGATGGGCAGCGCGCTTGCGGTGCCGGCGGCCGACAACGGCCACGAGGTGCTGCTTGTCGGCACACATCTCGACAGTGCGGCCATTGCGGCGATGCGGCGGCCGGGCGGCGTCCACCCCAAGCTCGACGCGCCGCTGCCCGCAGGCGTCAGACCGATCGACTTCGGTGCGTTGCGCCCCACACATTTCGCGGAAGCGGAATTTGTCGTCATCGGCGTCAGCAGCCCTGGCATCGCATGGGCGGTCAAGCAGCTCAACGAAATGCTTCAGACGCCGAAGCCGATCGCCTTCGTGACTAAGGGTCTGGTCCGTGATGACGGGAGGCTTTCCACCTACGCGCAAGCGGTGCCGCCCGCGGTCGGACTCATGCAGCACTTCATCGGCATCGGCGGCCCGTGCATCGCGCGTGAGTTGGCGAACCGCCTTCCCACGGCGAGCGTCTATGCCTGCGCCGACGAGAAAATTGCCACGGGTTTTGCCCGACTGATGCAAACCAGCTACTACCGATTGTCGACTACCGATGATGCAGCCGGCGTCGAAGGCTGCGCCGCGTTGAAGAATTTCTTCGCCATTGGCGTCAGCGCGATGCAGACGCGCTTCACCGATGTGCAGCGTGGCGGCGCCACCAGGAATCCCACCGCAGGTGCCTTCAACCAGGCGGCGCGCGAAATGGCCTTATTGTGCGAGCGGCTTGGCGGGCGGCGAGACACCGCCTTCGACCTTGCCGGGATCGGCGACCTGCACGTCACAGTGGGCGGCGGCCGCAACAGCCGCCTCGGCCACGCCTTGGGACAGGGGCGAACGGTGAGCGCGGCGATGGCGGCGGAACTCACCGGAGAGACGGTTGAAGGGATCGACACGGCGCGAGCGCTATCGGCCTGGATTCCGGCTGCCTCGACCGGCAACGCAACACAACGCCAGGGTTTCCCGCTCACGTCCGCCATCATCGATGCCTTACTCGACGACGCGCCATTCCAATTCGACTTACTTTAAGTCTTACACACAATGCCCAACGCATAAGACTTTTCGAAGCGAGATGCGACCGCTACTAACTAAAGGTATCGCCCTCTTCAATCCAAATTGGTCCGAAAGCGCTATTAGCGCACACGCCAGATCCCGCCGCTTCAAGGTCACGAGGAACAGGAACCGCAATGCCGAGACCGCGCCATTGATCGTCGCAGGGCCGACGCCGCTCTCATGCTGATGCAACTGGAATCGACGGATGTCCGCAGCCGTCGCAGTGTCGGGCGAGCGGCCAAGGAACGCAGCGAAGCGCCGGACGTGACGAACGTAGTCCTGCTGGGTATGGGAGCCCAGGCCACGCATGAGCATGTCGTGCTGCATGCTCTGGCGAAGCGGAGAGATTGGTGCATCCGGTCGACAGGGTAGCCATGGCGAGTTCCTCTCGTTGAAGGGAACTCCATGGTCAGGTCGACGCCTCTACCCGCTCAAGCCAAATGCCTGTCGCGCCATCACAGGCCGAGGCGCCCCACCCGCGGAGCGGGTTCGTGCATGAGGCGCATTGCGGACATCAGGGTGCGGTACGACGTTAGGGGCAACTTACTTGTGGTCAATCGGTGATAGTTGCGCGAGTCCGATTTCTGCAACGCCGGCACGTGCGTCTCCGGCGCTGGGCGCCACAGGTCATTCGGGATGGCACTAGGCAAGCGTGCCGAGCGATCGAACGTCATCGCTGTCTCAGGACTACAATGCAGGGTCGAGCGAAGCGATCTTAAGAGTAAGATATCTCGACCGCCCGCACCCTTTGACCTCACGCGCGGTGGTTGGCGTCTTATTCGAACACCCAACAATGGCGTTCTTGCTTTTCAAAATGGAGAGAAGTTCGCGATATTTCGCTTCAGAGCCCATGACCTTTTTCAATTCAACGGGGCGAAGGCATGCAACGTCGCCGTGAAGATCAAGCCGCCTGCGGAAACCTAGGCAGGTTTCAAATCCTTCAGGAGCCACATTTCCGTTCTCGATCCGAGGGACGCGTTTGTCATCGCAAACCATTTTGCGAAACACTTCCATGTCAACTTTTACTTCAGTCTCAATGGCAGTGAGGCTCCGCCGCGAGACGCGATAGAGTTTACGACATGAGTACACCATCTGCGCGCGGGTGCAGGGGAGTACACCGGCGCGTATCGCCGCTATGCCAGCCGCATAAACGTAACCGAACTTGATTGCGATGCGCCTTTCCCATGCATCATCTGAGATGGCGCACCGATCAACGAACATCGCGACATTGCGTTGAAACCTTTTCAGGGTTTTATCTCTTGAAGCCATTATGGATTCGACGAACGGTGGAAAAGCAACGCCGTAATTGTCGTTGATCGCAGTCACAACGAGCTCAGCCATAGCCCGTGCGTCATCACCGATCTGACCACCGCCTCCGAGTCTATCGAAGATGCCGCCTTGATCGCGGGGAGGCACTGGAACGTCGATATGCCGCGCACGCTCACCGTTGTCTCGCGCATTGTTCGTCAGGTTTTCAAGCGACTTCTCCATAGTGGTGAGGCCAAAAATGCACCAATGACGCAACTGAAGCGATCGATCTCTGCTCGCGAATTCGGAACGATTTCGACCAAGTCCGCTGGTCAGTGTATGGCTAAGCTTCGGCAGGGTCCTGGCAGCACCTCCGGAATCGGTCTTCATTTCGTTCATCACGAGCAGGGTGCTGTGGTGGTCGAACATGACATCGTTGAGAGCGGCATCGGCTTGATCAAAACCCACGAGGTCTCGTTCCCGTGCCCGCCCTGTAACCGAGTTCGCGACCTTCGCGACCAGCGTCTTGCCCGAATTGCTCTCGCCGAACAGATGAAAGGCAGCAGTTTCCTCGAGGTCCAGTAACGCGGCGAGCGGTGCTGCGAAGGCGAGTGCCACGCCGAAAGTGAGGTATGAAGATCGCGACAACAGGTCGGAGAGCGACGACTTCCACTTGGGCAAAGTTCCTGCGGTCATGCCGCGTGTTCCCGTCGCCGAACCGGCATAGATCAAAGCCAGATCCTTTCCGATAGTTGCGCGTGGAAGCACAAATGTATCCGTCCCGTGCCAGCCGATCCTAGACGTGACGCGCCGGTGACGCTTAGCAGCGCTCATCAGACTGGGAAAATCCGTCCCAGTGGGAAAGATTGCGCCGCGATCCAAAAGAAACCGGGTGATCGCCCTGGGATCCCCAAGCATGCTGCGTTCTACCTCGCAGCGCTTCGGCTCGCCGGTGCAGTCAGAAAATGCCAGTTCGATCTTGAAGGTGCCCGTGTCGATGTTTTCGATCGCCGCAACGACCGTCACCGCGTCTGCGACACGGCGAACGGATGGAGCGTGACTGGCGGACCGTACACCGCGCACACCGCACACCGCCGTTTTGGTGGGCCGTCGCTTGCTAGCGTTCTTAGCTTTTATGCGGTTGTAGTTTGCATTAGTTTTCATTGGAATTCCTGTGATTTTTGATCTAATCGCGCGAAAATTGCCTCAAACTGGTCGATCCTCTACGTCGATTGTATTTTCTTCATCGAATGAGCTGCGCTGTTCGTGTCTTGGTGTGAACAGCTACGTTTTCATAATCGACCGTCCATAGGTTTTGACGCCGAAAAAAATTCGCATTTGACTTGGCTTTTGGCGGTCTAGCCACCTCAAGATTTCCGCTTCAATCGTGCAGGGAGGACGGCGCTTCCCGTGTGGGTGTATGCCCAGCGGATTTTTCTTTCTGGCGATCGCCGGCCAAAACGATTTTTCGAGATAGGCGACGACTCGCGCCAGATCGTCGATTGGTTCGCTGCGCTTGCGCACGCGGACTCGGATGGAACGCGGCCATTTTGTCGTCACGGCTTCCAGAGGGCCGTTCGAAACGCGCCATTCGAGCAGGTGGGTATGCGCCTGGAACATAGACCAGCCCGCGTCCCACTCGCCGTCGACCGCCCCGATGAGGAAAGCATTACCTTTGGCTATTCCAGCGCGCTCAAGCTGTCTTCGAAGCCGGCTGATCATCTTTGCCGGGTCAAAGTGGTGCAACTGGCCCGCTGGGACCGCATCGTTCGGGTTGATGAGTGTAACTAAGTGCAGCTCAGTGAGCGGATAGCAGGCCAGGAAGCGGAGTACCGTCGCTCCATAGCTGAGCCTCCGCAAGCGAGCACAGACCGGACATGCCATTGACTGGCACCGCATCCGGTAGCGGCAGCCCTGCAGCTTCTCGGCGAGCGCGCGACTCTCTTGGGACCCCTCACGTCGCAGACAACTTATGCGTTGGGCTCGTTCGACCCGCTGTTCGGACCTTTTTTCGAACGCACCGACTTTGCGACCACGTTTGTCGACGCCCTGCACAACCAACTTGCGAAGGTCGCAGGACGAATGGAGAGCACGTAGCCATCGAACCCCCGACGTTCGCGTTCCTCTTTTCATCTAGCTCGCTCCCCCGGCCTGCCGCACTCGGACATTCCAGATATGAGCTCGCAAATCGCCCTGATAGGGTTCGGAATATTCCGACAATTAATGCCACATTATTTATTTGTGGTCATAGCCCTGTGGCCACCGTTGGCGTTCCTGAGGATTTCTATGTATTCAGCCTCATGAGCGTTTCGGCGCTCTATCGCGGCCTTAGTTGGTGCCCCGGGTTCGGAAAACCTGCCCAGGGCCGAAACCGACTGATGCTTGAGGATGTGGTCGAGCTCAGTTGTACTCAAGGGCCCGAAAGCCTGTGAGAGAATGGTGGCAAACGGTTTCTGGGGAATGCGATAACCCCGCTCGTTTGCAAGTTTGAGCACTTGGACCACACCGCCGATCAAATTCGAAATCTGAGCTTGCCGAGGTGTCGTTTTGGCGATGCAATTTGCATCCTTCATCTCCAACCAGAGCCGAAAAGTTTGCCTGTCCACGAAGACCCTACACAACTGGCTTGCGCCACCGGCACGAGTTTGGGCGTATCCGGAATAGGCAATAGAGATCTTTTGCATCACCCAGGCGCCACGCGGCGGATCGAGGTCCCTGCCATCCAACGTAAGATAGTGACCGGCAACAAGGCCACTTCCGAGCGCCCCCATTAGCTCGTCCACGACGGCCTGATAACGCTTCGCGGCATCGACCATTTCATCGATCTCGTCTTCTCCAAATTGGATGACACGACGGACTTTCACTGTGTGTTCGGAGGGTGACACTTCCATGTACGAGAAAGCAGGTTCGCTTGGGGTGTAAAGTATCGCATGACCAAGCATTGTTTTCGGCGGATTCCACTTGCCCGGAAAGCGGGCTCGGCCGAGCGTATCAATCGCTGTCAATACGTCGATATATTGATCATAGGCCGCTCTGGGACGAAACCAAGGCCATGCCGAACCGGCAGTACGAGGCCCTGGCCGACGAACCCAAATGCCCTTTTTCAGTTTACCGTCTCGCATGATCACCATCTCAGTGTTGTCAGGTTCGGATTGGAATTCGTTGCGGGATGCATCAGTTCAACGACTACCGGAGTAGGACACCGCATTTGCACCGTCGATAAATTTGCGTCTGGGCTTGCCTGATGCTACGGCGACTTGGGACACCCATCGGTTCGGGTCGTAAAAGGCGGCAGCGTAGCCTTGTCAGTAGCCGGAAATTACACGCAAAGTTCAAGGATGTCTGCGCTAACTGCGATGACGGCTGTGTCTGACCTGCGTCTACGGAGAGGTGTGCCGTCCCGCCTCAGCATATCGTCCAGGTTATCAGTTTTGCAAAGCAAGGCCCGCCTCCGAAGGAGGCGGGCCTTGGCTTGCCTGCAAGAGCTCTGCGAACGAACTTGCAAAGCGGCAGATATAGAGATTAATTTGACAGCGGAGCTCCAGCTCCACTAAATGCCGCCAGCAGCCATGCGCTTTTTCAAATCCAAGATAGCTACATTCACGATCAGAGGGTGCTCGTACACTTGCGGCAGGTCAAGCAGCCAATTCGAGTCACGCTTGAAGACATCGAAAATCTTCTCCTGCCAGTCAGCGGCTTCGCCCTTCCTTATCCAATAAATGATTCGAAGGCGACGGTTGTAGAGTTTTCCGCAGTACCCTGAGAACAATCGGCACCGGAAAAGCGATCCCCAACGGCCATCGTCTCGCCTAAGGTCGATTTCAACCCAGTGATTGCAAACATCAAGAAGGAGGACAAAGCCACCAGAAACGACTGAACAGCTGGTGCAGTTAATCTCGACGTTTGAAGAATGCACCAGCGCCCCCAACAGTCGTGGCACAATCACTGACAGCGCTGCCTCCCTATTTCGGCGCCCCGCGATTTGCTTTTTTAACGAAGTCAAATCTATTGCAGGTGTGCTCGCATTTTCGTGTTTCATATTCAATATGGTTCCTCTGTTGCAGTTCAGCGCTTAAGCGCCGATCGACGAGGTAAGGCGGGACAAATCAACAAAAAAGAAGGTAGAATATGTTCGGAATATTTCTTGTGATTATTTTGTGTTCCAGGCGGCTCGGGCGCCCGCGAACGCGTTGGATTGGGCGGCGGACCGGCTTGCGCGCAATGTTGTCAACTGACTGGTCCATATATGGACGACGCTCCCGCCAACGGCGCGTTTAACAGGAGCCGAGATGCGGCCCATCGTCGACGCATCCAATTCGCGATTCACCACGAAATTGTTTAGTTAGATCCGGTGCTGGAGGTTCGTGTCACATCACCGCAAATGACGTGAGCCTTATCTGCGACTGCTTTGCGCCTCTTGTCAGCCGTTGAGGGCACCTTTGCCATCCTGTGAAAGCAGACATTGCCGGCGACGAGGCCTACGGTCGCAGTCGCGACAGGCGCAAAGATCAGTCGAGGCTGATCCGTGTTCCCTTGGCGCCGTTGAGCAGCCGCTTGAGATGGAAGCTGGCGAGTTGGTCGTCCGGACATTTCCCGATCTGCGCGGCGAAAGCGGTAAGCGCGTTTGCATCTCCGGCCTCCAATCTGCCGAACGCTTCAAGATAGCTCGCCGTCGAAGGATCATCATACTGCTTTGACGACAAAGGCTCGAACGCGCGTAGCGCCTCGGCCCTGCCGCGCAGCATCAGATCGCCGACCGGCCGTCCCCGGAAGCCGTCGACCCTTGCAGCCGCGCTCCCGCTGACGCAGATACGCGTGCCCAACTGCTTGTTGGCGCTTTCCAGCCGCGCCGCGATATTGATGGTGTCGCCATAAGCCGTGTAGTCGAAAAAGCGGCCTCCGCCGAAATTTCCGACCAGCGCCGGACCTGCATGGACGCCGATGCGGGTCGTACCGACCGCGACGCCCTTGTCGCGCCAGCTATTGCGGAACGATTGCGACAGCGCGTCGAGCTCGAGCGCGCAGGTAACCGCGCGCGCCGCATGGTCCTGCTGCTCGCCAGGCGCGCCGAACAAGACATGCAGCGCATCACCGACGATCTTGGCGACGGTGCCTTCATGCGCGAACACGACGTCTGTCATGCCGGCCAAATAGTCGTTGAGGAGCGCGCCTAGCGTGGCAGGGTCGATCGTTTCCACCAGCGTGGTGAAGCTGGTAATGTCGGTGAACAGCGAGGCGACCTCGCGCCACTGTCCGGCTAGCGCCAACCCGTCGGCGTCGCCGGCCAGCCGCTCGGCCAGATTGGGCGAGAAGTAGCGCGACAGCGATGCATGCGCGCGCTCCGCGACCGCTTGCCGCCGATGCGCCTCGTGCAGCACCTCGCGATGCTTCAAGGTCTTGGCGATCGTGGTCTCGAGGTCGGCAAAGTCGATCGGCTTAGTGATGAAGTCGAAGGCGCCTCGGTTCATCGCGGTGCGGATGTTGGCCATGTCACCGTAAGCGGAGACGATGACGGTCGAAAGCTGCTGCCCCTCGGCCTTCTGCAGCTTCTCCAGCAGCGACAGGCCGTCCATACGTGGCATGTTGATGTCGCACAGCACCATGTCAATGTCGCTGTTGCCGTCGATGACGGACAGGGCGTCCACACCATCGCTGGCGAAGAGAAAAATGACCGCGCCGTCGCGGATCTGACGCCGGAACTTCTGGACGATCAAGACCTCGAGATCGGGCTCGTCGTCGACCACGAGGATGCGCGCCGTCACGCCACCATTCCCAGCCGCGTTTCGATCTGTTGCCTGAGCGTCGCAAAGTCGATCGGCTTGGTCAGCAGCGCTTCGGCGCCGTTCTCCAACGCCTTGCGCTTGGTTTCGGCGTCGCCATAGGCGGTGATCATGATAACCGGGACGTCGGGCCGCAGCACCTTAATCTTCGGCAGCAGCTCGAGCCCGCTCATGCCGGGCATGTTGATGTCAGACAGCACCAGGATCAATGTCACCCCTTCGGCGTGGTCGATCTGCTCCAACGCATCGACCGCCGATTGCGCGAACTCCATGGTGAAGCGGCTGGCTCGGATGTCGCGGCGGAACTGCTGACGAAATAACGGCTCGACGTCGGGCTCGTCGTCGACAACCAGAATGAGGAGGCTCATGCTTCACCTCCCGATTTTGCGAGCGAGGCGGCAGCGCGCGGCAGCACAATCCGGAACTCGGTGAACTCGCCTGGCTGGCTGTCGACGTCGATCGTGCCGGCATGCTGTTTGACGACGATGTCGTGGCTGAGCGACAGGCCGAGCCCGGTGCCCTCGCCGGCTGGCTTGGTCGTGAAGAATGGATTGAACATCTTCTCCTTCACCTCCGGCGAAATGCCGATGCCGTTGTCGCGGATCCTGATTTCGACACGGTCGCCGAGACTTCTGGTCATAGCGGAGAGCGTCGGCTCATAGCCCGTGCCATTCGTCGCCGCGCTCTGCCTGGCCGTTGCATAAAAGCCGTTGGAGATGAGGTTGAGAAGCACCCGCGTGATCTCCTGCGGGTAGAGATCGACATCCCCCGCCTGCGGGTCGAAATTCCGCGTCAGCGTGATGTTGAATCCTGGCTTTTCGGCGCGCGCCCCGTGATAGGCAAGGTTCAGGCTCTCCTCCACGACGGCATTGATATCGATCGGACGATGATCTCCTGAACCCGCGCGCGAATGCAACAGCATGTTCCTGACGATGGAATCGGCCCGCTTGCCGTGCTGGACCACCTTGTCGAGATTGCTCTTGAGCATGCCTGTCAGCTCGGCAACCTCTTCGCGCACGGATGCCTCCAAAGGCGCGCCGGCCAGCACACTGCTCAAATCATCGATGAGTTCGCCGGAGAGCGCTGAGAAGTTGTTGACGAAGTTGAGCGGATTCTTGATCTCGTGGGCGATACCGGCGGTCAACTGGCCGAGTGAGGCGAGCTTCTCCGTTTGCACAAGGCGGTCCTGCGCGGTCCTCAGATCTTCGAGCGAGCGTGACAATTCGCGGGTACGCGCCTGCACCTCGTCGAACAGCCGGACGTTCTCGATCGCTATGCCGGACTGGTCGGCAAACGTCTCGACGAGCTCGATCTGCCTCGGCGTGAAGTCCCGTACCTGTGACCGCGTCAGCGCGAATACGCCGACCGGCGCGCCTTCGCGCAAGATCGGAACGCATAAAATGGTCCGGTAGCCGCCGAGCTTCTGAAGCTGCGTTGCCCCGTAGTCCGGGTCGGCGAGCACGTCCGACACGTGGACGGCACGGGCTTCGAGGGCCACCCTTCCAGTGATGCTGTCGCGACTAGGGGCAAAGGGATTGGCTTTGGCGAAAACCGCGGCTTCAGGCAAATTGCCGTACTCGGCCGACCACCGGTAGAGATCGCCGTCGCGTTTGAAGATGACGCTCGTGTCCGCGTCGCACAGCTTGGCCGCTGATTCCACCAGCGTGTCGAGAACCGGCTGCAGGTCGAACGTAGAGCGGCTGATCGCCTTCAGCACGTCGGCCGTCGCCGTCTGCTGCTGCAGCGACTCGCTCAATTCCGCCGTGCGCGTCTGCACCTCCTCGAACAGCCGCGCGTTCTCGATGGCGATGACAGCCTGATCGGCGAAAGTCTCGACTAGCTCAATCTGCTTTGGCGAGAACGGCCCGGGCGCCTTGCGCATGACCAGAAGCAACCCCATCAGCTCCGTGCCGCGCAGGAGCGGAACGCCGAGAATGCAGCGAACGCCGCGCTGCCGCGCCACGTCGGTGAAGGTGAACTCGGGATCGGCTTCGAAATCCGGTACGTGAACGGTTTTCTGTTCCAGCAGAACGCGCCCTGACACCGATTCGCGCCCCGGCCGGCGCATGATCTTGGTATGGGCAGGGGCCGCTTCCGGATCTCGGCTGAAGGTCGTGGTCCACTGAAATCCGTCGTCGACCAGACGATAGAAATCGGCAATGTCCGCGTCGCAGAGGTGCGCGGCGGACTCTGCCAGGGTGTCAAGGACGTTCTGCAGATCGAAGGCCGACCGGCTGATGACCTTGAGCACGTCTGCTGTCGCTGTCTGCTGCTGAAGCGACTCGCTTAGCTCCGCGGTCCGCGCCTTGACCTCATCAAACAGGCGGACATTTTCGATGGCGATCACGGCCTGGTCGGCGAAGGTCTTCAGAAGTTCGACTTGCTTAGAGGCAAGAAAGCCCGTCTCAGCACGCCCGACTGCTATGCAACCGATGGCCAGGCCGTCACGCAGCATCGGCACGGCGACAGCACTGCGCAGGCCCGAAAAAGCCGCCGCGGCGCGATGCGTGAATTCACTATCCAAGGTGAGGTCCGGGATCTGCGCCACGTCAAGATATAAAATTGCCCGTTCGGCAGCGCTGCCGCGAGTAGGTGCCACGGGAAAGGTGTTGCGCACGATCTCAACGCTTTCTTCGGTGATGCCGTGATGCGCGACGAAATGCAGAAGCTCGCCGTCAAATCTGTAGACAAAGCAGAACTGCGCTTCGCATAGACGGGCGGCGCTTTGCGCGATCATATTAAACACTGGCTGCCCATCGGTGGGCGAGCGGCTGATAACGCTAAGCACATCGCTAGTCGCCGTCTGGTACTCCAGCGCCTCTGTGGCCTCCCGTGTCCGCTGCTGCACCTCCTCGAAAAGGCGGACGTTCTCGATCGCAATTACGGCCTGGTCGGCGAACGTTTGCACGAGTTCGACCTGCTTTTCGCTGAACGCGCCTGGCGTGCGACGGGGCATGGCGAAGACGCCGATCACTTCGCCCTGCCGCAACAACGGCACGGCAAGCATAGCACGATAGCCGGCGCGGTCGCGGGCTTCGGAAAACGTGAATTCCTTATCATTAAGCGCGTCGTCGACGTTCACCACTGCCTTGGTCAGCGCCGCCCGTCCCGTGAACGTCTCGCGTCCCGGTTTGATCGGATGGGTTCGCATGAACTCCAAGTATCCGGGGGGTGTGCCGTGGCTCGCCTCGGGAGAGAAGGACCCATCGCGTGACAGAAATATGAGGCCCATTTCGGCATTGCAGAGTCGGCAGGCGGAAGCGATCAACGTGTCGAGAACGGCCCCTAGATTGAAGGCTGAGCGGCTGATGACCTTGAGCACATCGGCCGTCGCCGTCTGCTGCTGCAATGACTCGCTCAATTCCGCCGTGCGCGCCTCCACTTCTTCGAACAGGCGAGCATTTTCGATGGCGATTACGGCCTGGTCGGCGAAGGTCTGGATCAGATCGATTTGTTTCTCGGTGAAAGGTTGGACTTCCTGACGAGCCAGCACGAGCACGCCGATCGGATTTCCCTCGCGCATCAACGGCACACCCAGCACCGTCCGGAACCAAACCTTGCTGGTCGATTCCAGGAACGTGTATTCCGGATCGGCCAGGACATCGGCCACATGCACGATCTTGCGGTCGAGCAATGCCCGCCCGACCACGGTGCCGCGTCCGGGCGCCAGGCGCTTGTCCTTCACGTACTCCTGCCAATCCGACGAGAGATTGTAGTTGGTGGCGTAGTAAAAGCCTTCCGCCCCCTGCCGGGTGATCCCCGCCATATCCGCCTCGCAAAGCTGTGCGGCCGATTGCGTCAGCGTATCGAGCACCGCCTGCAGGTCGAACGTCGAGCGGCTGATCGCCTTCAGCACATCCGCAGTCGCCGTTTGCTGCTGCAGTGACTCGCTCAGTTCCGCCGTGCGTGCCTGTACCTCTTGAAACAGGCGCACATTCTCGATGGCGATCACCGCCTGGTCGGCAAAGGTCTGGACAAGTTCGATCTGACTATCGGTGAAGGGACCGGGTTCAGGTCGCGTCATTGCGAAGACGCCAATTACCGATCCTTCGCGCATGAGCGGTACACAGAGCACAGCCGAATAACCTCCGAGTCGCGGAGCTCCGGGAAGGCCATGTTCGGTGTCCTTGGTAACATCCGGAATATGGACCACTGCCTTGTCGAGTGCTGTTCGGCCGACCCAGGATTGTCGGTTGATCGGACTCGGATTCGCCTCTTCATACGCGCGATACTCCGGGGTTTGGTCGTAGCCAGCCGCAAGCCGGAAGACATCGCCTTCGCGCATAAAGATGCCAGACGTTTTCGCACCGCAGAGCCTCACCGCAGAATCGATAAGTGTCTGCAGGACGCTCTGCAGGTCGAATGCGGAGCGGCTTATGACCTTTAGCACATCCGCGGTCGCGGTCTGCTGCTGTAATGCTTCGCCAAGTTCGGCGGTGCGAGCTTGCAACTCTTCGAAGAGCCGCACATTGCCGATTGCGATGACGGCCTGGTTGGCGAAAGTTTTGAGCAGGCCAATTTGGCTGTCGCTAAAGGGTCGCGCCTCGATGCGCCGGATCATAAGCGCTCCGATTGCTTTTCCTTCCTGCAACAGCGGAGTGGCGAGAATCGCGCGAAAACCAAGACGTTGAGCCATCATTCGGCCAGTTGCAAACTCCTCTCCAGAGATGGTCAAGTCGTGCACGTGGACCGCAACCCGATCCAATACGGCGCGGCCGGTAACGACGTCGCGCGCGACTGGCAAGCCAGCACTGTCAATCGGAATCGGTCCGTGATGCGCTCCCACAGCCAGCCTGTCGGAGCGCAGCAGATAGATCGTTGCGTCATAGGCGTCGCACAGCCGAGCGGCACTTTCAGCGACGGCGTCAAGCACAGGCTGAATGTCCGTAGGAGACCCGGCGATCACTTGCAATATTGCGCCGGTCGCTGTCTGCTTCTCTAGCGCGTCGGCCAGTTCGCGGCCACGCGACCCGACCTCTTCGAATAGCCGCACGTTCTCGATGGCGATGACCGCCTGATCCGAAAATGTCTGCACCAGTTCGATTTCGCGCGTACTGAACGGCGAGACCGACGAGCGGGCGAGGACGAAGACCCCGGTCACTGCGCCGTCCCGCATCAGCGGAACGCCCAGCAGGGTACGGAAGCCGCCGAGCCGCTGGCCTTCGATGTTGGTATACTCCGGATCGTGGAGAACGTCGGCAATCTGCTCTACTGACCCGCTCTGGGCAACGCGGGCGGCGATGCTGCCCCGGCCCGGCGTGACCGGGAGCTTGTTCATGTGGTCCTGGAATTCTTGGCTCCATCCGATCTGTACCGTCGGCTGCAACACGTCGCCCTGGCGCAGATAGATGTAGCCCATCCCGGAATGACAGAGGTCGGACGCGGACTTCACAAGCGTATGCAGCACGGAATTGAGATCGAACACCGAACTGCTGATCGTCTTCAACACTTCGGCCGTCGCCGTCTGCTGGTCCAGCGACTCAGCCAGTTCACGATTGTGCCCCTCGACTTTCTCGATCAGCCGGGCATTTTCGATCGCGATTACAGCCTGGTCGGCGAAGCTCTCGACCAGCTCGACTTGACGCGGTGAAAATAGCCCGATCGTCCGCCGCGCCAAGCCGAATACGCCGATGGTCTCCTGACCCCGCTTCAGCGGGACTGAAAGTACTCCGCGGAAACTGCCGATGATTGCGGCTTCAGGCCTTTCGTATTCCGGGTCTTCAAGCGCGTCCGCCACATGGATCGTCAATCCCTCCAGCGCGGCGCGGCCCTGGAACGTCGCTCGTCCCACGACATGTGGGTTGGCCCGTTCGTATGCATGCAGCTCAGCAGCCTGCCCGCCGCCTGCCATGAACCGCAGCGTATCGCCAACGCGCAACGTGATTGCGCCCATGTCCGCCCCGGCCAGGCGTATAGCCGAGTCGACTAGCGTCTGCAGTACCGGTTGGATGTTGGTCGGCGACGCGGCGATCACCCTGAGGATAGCACTCGTCGCATTCTGCTGTTCAAGGAGATTGGCGACCTCCGCGGTGCGTACCTGATTTTCTTCGCGCGCCGCTGTCAACTCGGATCGGAGCGAGCTGATCGTGATCTCAGAGTCGGAGTCGGGCCCTCCCACTGAGGTGCTCCTGTTTTTTCTCTGCTCAGTGTCGGCTTTGGCCAGCCCAGCGTCAAGTTTGTGACCTGCAACGCCCGTTTGCGACGCAGCGCGGCACCTTGCCAATGCACCTGAGCGCAGGCTTTCGGAGCTATTGCAGATAGGGGATGCGTCCGAGATGGGGTCGCAGGCGGAGTGCCAGCTTCTCTGCACCTTGTTCTACAACCAGTCGATCAGCTTTCGGCTCAAAAAATCTACCGGTCAGCAATGCGCCTCATCTCGGCCTAACAGGCAAAGTTCGTCATTGCCCTAAAGCGGACACCATCAAGCTGAGGGTCGTGATTGCGACTCTCCCCGATCCGGGAAACATTCCTTTATCCGACCTCCGTGGAAGGCACGAGACGCGACCATGAGTGGGAACGGCTCAGCCCATACCAAGATGCAATAATTTAGGTTACCTTTCTGGGACTGAGCTGTCGCGACCTATGGTCGGGTCGCATCACGTGGGAGACCTTCCTCCAATCTCAAAGCCGCATGCATGCGTCGATCGCTATTTCAGAAGTATTTCCTAGTCTTGTTCGCGGCGGCCATTTTTCCGATGGCCGCCGGTAGCATCAGCAACACTTGGTTCAGCTATGTCGACGAGCATGCGATCCTCAGTGCCCTGCTGCAGTCCGAGGCAACATCGGCGGCCGACGAAATTGAGAGCTTTCTTGGCAGCATGCAGCTTGCGCTCGGCTCGACGATCCCCCCGGAAGGGTCGAATATGGCCAGCGTGCAACAGCTCCGGCTTCTTGCTGTACGTGCGATGCACCAGGCCCCGGGAATCCTCAGCATCAGTATTGTCGACGGTACTGGCGCGGAGCGACTGCACATCTCCCGCACTGGCAAAAACAGGACAGAAAGCGGGGCGGATCGCTCAGGCGATCCCGCTGTCGTGGGCGTCAGGACGGCGAAGGTCTGGTACGGCCCAGTCATTTATCACCCGGGTTCCGAACCCTCCATAACCATGGCGATGGCCAGTTACGACAATTTAGTCGTTGCCAACTCGGTCATCGCCGAAATCAGTCTGAAGCCTATCTGGCTCATCGTTTCCGAAATCCGCGTGGGCCGCAGCGGCCAGGGATTTGTCATCGACCAGTCCGGCCGCCTCTAGCTCACCCCGCGATCAGCAAAGTGATGCAGGGTGCCGACGAGAAAGCAGCGTTGGCCCTGCGCGAATTGCAGGATGCTATCGCTGCCGCAGGCGGCACTGCGATTGCAAGCCGCAACGCCGAGAATGAACGCGTTGTGACCGCTGGCGCGCCGATTACCGCGGCCGGCTGGACGGTAATTGTCGAGCAGTCGCAGGCAGAGGCTTTTGCACCTCTATACGCTTCATTGTGGCGGACCGGCGGGTTGTTGTTCCTCGCCACAGTCCTTGCGGCGGTGCTCGCATATTGGCTTGCCAGACGGATGAGCGGCCCTATCCTCCTGTTGGAGGAGGGCGCTCTCAAGATCGGTGCTGGACAGTTCGATCACCGGATCAACATCTCCACCGGAGACGAGCTTGAGCGGTTGGCTGCTCGGTTCAACCAAATGGCGCAGGAACTTGCCACATCGCGCGACCGCGCGGAGCGACTGATGCGGTTGAAGCGCTTCCTTGCACCACAGGTTGCGGAACTCGTAGAAAAGGCCGGTGACGAGCGAATGCTCGCTGGACAGCGCGCAGAAGTAGTCGCTGTTTTTAGCGACTTGCGTGGCTTTACTGCATTTTCAGCGCACGCTGAGCCTGAGAACCTCATGCAGGTCCTGCGTGAGTACTATGAGGCGCTCGGCGCGATCATCACCAAGTATGAAGCAACGCTGACCAGTTTTTCGGCGGATGGATTGATGATTCTCATCAACGCCCCGGTTCCATGTAAAGAGCCGGCGCTTCATGCCGTAAAAATGGCTGTCGACATGCAGGATTCCACACAAGAGCTCATATCTGGGTGGCGGCAGCGTGGTTATGAGATTGGCTTCGGCATGGGGCTCGCTATGGGGTGGGCAACGGTGGGTCGAATTGGCTATGAGGCCCGCGCTGACTACACCGCAATTGGCAATGTCGTGAACTTGGCATCGAGGCTGTGTTCGTCCGCTGAAGATCGACAAATCCTTATCGATTATTCCGTGGCGCGCCATTTGCCTGGCAACACGCCGATCGTTGACCTCGGTACTCGCCAGTTCAAAGGCCTCGAAGGGCACGTTCGCGTCTACAATGTTGAGACGCAAAGGATTGAGCGTCCAAATTTAGATTCTGCTGAGAATGACGCCAGGGAAAAGGGCTAGCTGCTCTGCATCGACGTCCGCAATCGTTCTTCCCTGCACCACAAGCGGACCTAATGCTTCCGGCCCATTGCTGCCATTCTGTAGAAGAGGCATCTGTGGCCAATTGGTACATACGTCACGAGTGGCTTTTCCAGGGCGGCAACACCAGTCCATCATAAGTAACCCGATCGATCTCAGCCTGCAGCCGCTCAAGCGAGATGCCACGATCCATAACTCCATCGCTCCGGCGCATTCGTCCATAGCTGCGGCCGACGCCACCACCAGCATGGCCAGTGAACGCGTGGTGGACTTCCTCGGAAATTCCGGCCTCGCGGCAAGCTCGTTTGAAGGTATGCCGGAACGAGTGAAATGTTTTCGACGGGCTGTCGACGGCGTACTCACCCAAGTAGCGGCCAAACCACTTCGACCACAACTTTGCCTTTGGTCCGATTGGCGAACTGAACTCGACCCAAAGCGGATCGTCAGCCTTTGCCTTCTTCGCTCGTTCAGCGACATAGTCGAGTAAACCAGCGGCGATGAGGTCGCGATGGATCGGCACTGACCGAGCCGAGCTCGTAGTCTTCAGGTTCTGATCATCGCCGTCGTCATTGAAGTCGATGAAAGCAATGCCGGTGCCACCGGTACGAATGTCACCGAGCCTGAGCTGCGCAATCTCAGATCGCCGCGCGCCGGCGTAAAGTGCAATGACCGGGAACCAAAAAGCGGCTTCGCCCTTGCCGCCGAGTTGACGCTTCCCTTCGACGAAGACCGCTGAAGAAAATAGCTTGTTCAACTCGTCGACGCTGAATGGCTCGTAATGGCCCTTTTCCATCGTTGATACATCGAAGGTTACATAGAACGGATTGGACCACCCCGAGGCGGCATCGAAGTGTCCGTCCTTCTCAGCCTTGGTCAGAACCGGCGAGAAGATTCAGGCTCTTGTTGATGGTCTGAGCGTCCCTTGGCTCGTAGGCGCTGAGATCATTCTTCAGCAATTCGGGCAACCGCATCTTCGCCAGCTTGTGTGGCAGTCGCTTCGGCACGCGAGCGAGCGCGTCGCGAAATTCACGAGTGTGCGTTTTGGTGATCTTGCCGACGTCGAGGTCACCATGCAGCTCGACGAACCTCTGCCCGGCCCGCGTCGCTTCGTTGATCGAATCCTGACGTGGCTTCCGAGCCGACCGACTGTTCGACTGTGACCAGTTCGCTAGAGCGGCCGTTAGTGGCAGAGCTTTAGTCGTGGGGAGGTCAGGGCATGCGATCTCCTCTCCGTTTAGCCGTGCCGTAATAGCTTGCACGGCCTTCCTCTGGGCCTTGATGAACGCTAGCTCAAGCTGCCGCCAGGCGGGATCATCCGGGTGGAGGACTATCCCGGCGTCCTCGACCGACTTATTGATGATCCCGTGGATCGCTTCACTGCCGCGCATTTTTGCAACTTCATCACGCGACAACTTGTCAAGCGAGGATACGATTGCCCGATACGCCGCAATGTCACCGTCAGTCATCCCGGCTCCATCCGGCGAAAAAGCACCGGTGTCGAGATCGAGTCCAAGACCCTTCCTGCGCAATGCATCGTCGTTCCTCATCAGCCTCGCGGTGTGAGCAGCTGCAAGCGCATCGATCGTGGCGGGCGCGATCTCTGCTGGCGGCCCGTCGGTAATTGATTTCCTGGCAAGATCGACGAGACGGTGGGCTTCTTCGATCAAAGGAAGGGCGGCTCGTTCGGCTGTTCGCTGATCGTTGGTTCGCAACGATTTGACCAGCTCGTTCTTAAATCGGCCAGACCTGCGGTTCACGCACCATTCGATAGCTTCCGGCCAAGGCATCGGGAATGGCCGACCGGCTATGTCGTCAGGCAGAGCGAATCGGAATTCGAACCGGTTCGCGCGACGTTGGATGTATTTCATGCGCGCCATTTTACACCCCGAATGTAGCACGCGAAAGTAGCACGCGTGCGGATCAGATAGCAGTAAAATCAACGCTTTAAGCGATATCAAGCACTTGCTTGAAGAGTGGCGCGCCCGAAGAGATTCGAACTCCTGACCCCCAGATTCGTAGTCTGGTGCTCTATCCAGCTGAGCTACGGGCGCGCAACAGGCCATGCTTTACATAGCCCCGCTAACCGATCCTGACGACCGGCCGCGACAAGACGTGTTCCCTAGCGACTGAATTTCCGAAAAGCAAGCCAATCCGGCAAAAGTTTTGTCGCAGCTGCTTTCGACGGTGCCGATCAAGGTGTGCTGAGATTCAGCTCAGTCCGGCTTCGGCTGAATATCAAATACAGCTCAGGCCGGGCGGCGCAGGCCGCTGCGGGCCTGGTCGAGGCGGACCGGCTGGTCGGGGATGGTGACGGCGAAGGTGGTGCGTCCGCCGATCGATTCGACCAGCTCCACCGTGCCGCCATGGGCGCGGATCAGTTCGTGCGCGATGGCCAGGCCAAGGCCGGTGCCGCCGCTGCGGGCCGAGCCGCGAAACGCCGCGAACAGATTTTCTCGAGCCTTCGCCGGCAGGCCGGGACCGGTGTCGGTGACAATGATGCGGCTTACGCTGCCTATGCGCTCGGCCGATACGGCGAGCCGGCGCACCAGCGCGCTCTCGGCGTCGGCCGCCATCGCCTGGACCGCGTTGCGACAGAGATTGGTGAGCACGCGAAACAGCTGGTCGGAATCGGCATCGACCTCGAAAGCGAGCTCGACGGCATTGACGAACTCGATGCCGTCCTCGATGTCGAGCAGGCCGTGGACGTCGTCGACCAGCTGGCGCAGCCGCAAGCGGCGGCGTGAGGGCGCCGGCTCCTGCGTGCGACCATAGTGGAGCACGCCTTCGGAATAGGAAACGGCTCGGTCGAGCGCGCGCAACAGCTTTGGCGCGAAGGCCTGCACCGTCGGGTCCTTGACCAGGCGCAAGCGGTCCGACATCAGCTGCGCCGAGGCCAGGATGTTGCGCATGTCGTGGTTGATCTTGGAGACGGCGAGGCCAAGGTCGGCAAGGTGCTTCTGCTCCGACAGCATCTTTTGCAGCCGTTCCTGCATCTGCGACAGTTCGCGCTCGGCAACGCCGATCTCGTCGGCACGGGCGGCCGGGTGGATGATGCGCCCTGGATCGTCGGGCGCCTCGGAAAAGGACAGCATCGAGCGCGTCATGGTGCGGATCGGGCCGATCATGATCAGGTCGATCGCGGCATAGACCAGCATTGCGGTGAACAGCGAGATCAGCAGCGAGACGAAGGCGACGTTGCGCGAATAGCGCAGCATGGCGTTGCGCAGGGAATAGTCGGGCATGATCAGCTCGAATTCCTTGTCGCTGTCGCCGACCGGGCCGAACACCCGCAGCATGCGCTTGCCGCCGAAGAACAGCGTATCCAGCGCCCCGGTCATGCCCTTGATCATGCCGACATTGGCGATATCGATATGCTCGTCGACCTGCGGCGGCATCTCGGCCACCACCAGCAGGCGCGACACGCCGCCGTCGCGCACCGCGATCGCCTTGGCGCCGATTGCCATCAGCACGTCGTTCTGGGCGGCGCGGGAGAGCGAATTGGGCTCGCCCTGCACCAGCACGATCGACACCGCGGCAGCGGTGCTTAGCCTCTCCTTCAGCCAGGCCAGGCGGTAGCTGGCGATCCAGGGCAGGAAAATGAGGACTTCGGCCAGGAGCACGAAGACAATGGTGAGCAAGAGCAGCTTGGTCGACAGGCCGCGCGCCAAGGGCACTGAACGATTGGGCACCGAACGGCTCGCAACCGGGCGAACGGTCGCCGGGCTGGCATCGGCTGTCGACGGGCCGCTCCCTTCATCCGCTGATGCAACTTCGCTCATTAAGGCCTGTCTTCACAAACGCTTGATCGGTTGAGATTAGGCGATTGCGGCTTTTTTGCCAATTTCATCCTTCGTTGGACAATGGTACCAGCAATAAAGATCGCCTCGAACTGGGTTTTCGCGCTGCGACGAACTGGCGTTCGCGCTGCGACGAACTCATAGTTCGCGCTGGATTGACTCCCAAAACCCTTCTTTCTATAAGCCGCTCACGCTCGGGCCATTCGTCCCGGCGCGGTTTCGATCGCGCCAATGCCGGCCCGGCAAAGCTCCTGTTACACAGTGACAGAATCAAGAAGGGCCGCACCCCGCGGTATTAAAACAAATGAAGCGTACCTACCAACCGTCCAAACTCGTCCGCAAACGCCGGCACGGTTTCCGTGCTCGCATGGCCACCAAGGGTGGTCGCGGCGTCGTCGCAGCTCGCCGCAACCGCGGCCGCAAGCGGCTCAGCGCCTGAACGGAAGACGAGATCGTTGCCCGCAACCGGCAAGCCAGTGGGACCAAACCCCAAGCGGCTTCTGAAACGTGCGGAATTCCTGGCCGTCCGCCGCGGTGAAAAGCGGCGCGGGCGGCTTTTTCTCGTTGAAGTTCTCGATCGCAATGACGGCCTGCCGCCGCGCGTCGGCTTCACCGTCACCAAGAAGGTCGGCAATGCGGTTGTCCGCAACCGCGTCAGGCGGCGGCTGAAAGAAGCCGTGCGCACCCATGCCGCAAGTGACATGGCGCCCGGCAATGACTATGTCATCGTCGGGCGTGAAGACGTGCTCACCATTCCGTTCGGCCAGTTGAAGGCCGAACTCTCCCGCCGTCTCAGCGGAACACGATAGGCCAAGGGCTTTCGATGGAAAACAACCGGAACTTCTACATCACCATCGTCTTGTCGGTGCTGATCCTCGGGCTGTGGCAATATTTCTATGTGCTGCCGCGCAGCGAACAGCAGCGCGAGGCGGCCCGCATCGAAGAGCAGCGGGCGGCGGAGCAGAAGAAGGCGGCCGAGGCCGCCAACCCCGGCGGCACGCCGGCGCCCGCAGCGCCCGGCGCCATTCCAAACGCGCCCGGCACCTATGTCACGACGCCGGAAGGCCGCGCGCAGGAAGTGGCCAAGACGGCCCGCGTCAACATCGACACGCCGAGCCTGTCGGGCTCGATCAACCTCACCGGCGCCCGCCTCGACGACCTAAAGCTCAAGCACTACACCGAGACGGTCGACAAGACATCGCCGCAGATCCAGCTGCTCAATCCGCAGGCGCTGCCCACCGGCTATTATGCCGAGATCGGCTTTGTCGGCAGCGACACGACCGGCACGGTGCCGGGCCCGGAAACGGTCTGGAGCGTCGACGGCAATGCGACGCTGACGCCGGCGACGCCAGTGACGCTGACCTTCACCAACGACAAGGGCCTGACCTTCAAGCGCACGATCTCCGTCGACGGCGACTACATGTTCACCGTTTCCGATGCGGTGCAGAATTCAGGCTCGGCCCCCGTCACGCTGTCCAATTACGGCCGCGTCATCCGTTTCGACAAGCCAGCCATTGCCAGCTCCTATGTGCTGCATGAAGGCCTGATCGGCGTCACCGGCACGGAAGGCCTGCAGGAGCACAAATACGCCGACATCGAGAAGAACAAGCTGTATACGCCGAGCAAATCGACCGATGGCTGGCTTGGCATCACCGACAAATACTGGGCGGTCACCCTGGTGCCGACCGAGAAGCAGCCGTTCCAGCCGCACTATGCCTATTACGACAATGGTCGCCCGCGCTACCAGTCGGACTTCCTCACCGACCCGATCACCATTGCCGCCGGGCAGTCGGCGACGGTCGAGACCGAGATCTTCGCCGGCGCCAAGGAAGTCAACAAGATCAACGCCTACGCCCAGGACCGGCAGATCAGGCTGTTCGACCGGCTGATCGATTGGGGGTGGTTCATCTGGATCACCAAGCCGATGTTCTACCTGATCGACACGCTGTACAAATTCTTCGGCAATTTCGGTCTGGCCATCCTTGCCACCACCGTCGTCGTCAAAACCCTCTTCTTCCCGCTCGCCAACAAATCCTATGCGTCGATGGCGAACATGAAGAAGGTGCAGCCCAAGATGCTCGAGATCCGCGAGAAATACGCGGACGACAAGATGAAGCAGCAACAGGCGATGATGGAGCTGTACAAGACCGAGAAGATCAATCCGCTCGCCGGCTGCTGGCCGGTGGCGCTGCAGATCCCGGTGTTCTTCTCGCTCTACAAGGTGCTCTACATCACCATCGAGATGCGGCACGCGCCGTTCTTCGGCTGGATCCAGGATTTGGCCGCGCCCGATCCGACCTCGGTCTTCAACCTGTTCGGCCTGCTGCCCTTCGCGCCACCGGCATTCCTGCCGCATATGGGCGCCTGGGCGGTGGTCATGGGCATCACCATGTTCCTGCAGATGCGCATGAACCCGACGCCGCCGGATCCGACGCAGGCGCAGATCTTCACCTGGATGCCGGTGATCTTCACCTTCATGATGGGCAGCTTCCCGGCCGGCCTCGTCATCTACTGGGCCTGGAACAACACGCTGTCGATCCTGCAGCAGGGCGTGATCATGAAGCGCCAGGGCGCCAAGATCGAATTGTGGGACAATCTGACGGCATTGTTCCGAAAGAAACCCTCGCCGGCTGAATAAAAGGCGTGGCAATCAAAGCCCCGGCTCGTCCGGTGTTTTTGTGGACGAGGCGCGCATCACGTTCCCGTGAGGCGCGAAACTTGCGGCGTGCAACCGGCGTGGCTGCTGCTTGTACCGCCAAGGCCGATCAACACCGATCAGCCCTAATCCGAAGACCATTGTTTTGGATCCGTGACCCCGTCATGTCCACCGCGGGGATGCGGCGCGTGGAATGGGCATTCGCCTTTAAGTATTTGTTATCATTATCATTTTTTACTCACCGAAACTTTCCCGCAATTGCCGCGTAACTCTTCCCGACAATCGAATCAACAATTGTCGCACCAGAAGGGTTCTCCAATGGCAAAGTCCATCCTCAAGGCATTATGCTTTTCCGCCGGCCTGGCTCTATCGGGCCTCGCAGCTACGACGGCCTATACGCTCGCCAATCCCGCCGTTGGCGGCGCTGCGATGCTGACCTCCAAGAACATCGTCGAGAACGCCCTCAACTCGCCGATCCACAAGACGCTGGTTGCCGCCGTCAAGGCCGCCGGCCTGGTCGACACGCTGGAAAGCGCGGGACCCTTCACGGTGTTTGCGCCGACCGATTCCGCCTTCAAGAAACTGCCGGCCGGCACCGTCGCCACGCTGGTGAAGCCCGAAAACAAGGACAAGCTGACCAAGATCCTGACCGCCCATGTCGTGGCCGGCAAGATCTCGGCCAAGGAGATGATGACCAAGGCCAAGGCGATGGGCGGCAAGTATGAGATGAAGACCGTTAGCGGCGACACGCTGATCGCCGAGGTCAAGGGCGGCTCGCTCTACATCGTCGACGAGTCCGGCGGCGCCGCCAAGGTGACGGTCGCCGACGTCAACCAGTCGAACGGCGTCATCCACGTCGTCAACAAGGTGCTGTTGCCGAAGTAACGGTTTTAGGGAACGGCGGATGACGGCGGGCTGCGACTGGCTTTCTCGGTCTGCCTTCCCCACCTCACGGCGAGGTGCCATTCTTTTGAAGCCGCCTTCGCCACCACGGGGTCCTGCTTGTCCTTCGCAGGGCCCCGTTTTTCGTTTCAGGGCGCCTTAGCCGACGGCGCTGCGGTCGACCTGATCGCGATCTGCCGCGGCACCAAGTGAACATCGAAGCCCAGCAGGGCTCGCTCATCGGGCGATTGGTGCTATAGGGCGGATCACGCCATCTAGAATGGCGGCTTTAATTTGCGCCACTCTCGACGGATCTCGCCATGGACGGACCCAACCCAGACATCAAACACCCCATCCCGATGCACACCCGCGTCGGCTTCCTCAAGCCCCTGGTCACCGCGCCGAATATCGAGATCGGCGAGTTCACCTACTATGACGATCCTGACGGACCGGACAAATTCGCCGAGCGATGCGTGCTGCATCATTATCCCTTCATCGGCGACAAGCTGATCATCGGCAAGTTCTGCGCCATCGCGGAGGGCGCGCGCTTCATCATGAACGGCGCCAACCATGCCATGTCCGGCTTTTCCACCTATCCGTTCAACATTTTCGGTCATGGCTGGGAGCAAGGCTTCGACCCGAAGACGTGGTCGCAGGAAGTGCGCGGCGACACGGTGGTCGGCAATGATGTATGGATCGGCATGGATGCGGTGATCATGCCCGGCGTGTCGGTCGGCAATGGCGCCATCGTGGCGGCGAAATCGGTGGTGACGCATGACGTGCCGGCCTATGCGATCGTCGCCGGCAATGCGGCAAAGGTGGTGAAGATGCGTTTCGACGACAGGACGGTGCGGCGGTTGCTGGCTGTGGCGTGGTGGAATTGGCCGGTGGACAAGATCGGCCGCAACCTCAACGCCATCCGGGGCGCCGATATTTCGAGGCTGGAGGCAGCAATTTGAACGCGCTGGGCAACACCGTCATCGGCACCGACCTGTTCACCAAGGGGTGGATCTTCATCCGCGGCGTGCCGGCGATGAAGTTCCTGCCGCCGGAGGGGCCGCCTGAGATCGCCTTTGCCGGCCGCTCCAATGTCGGCAAGTCGTCGCTGATCAATGCGCTCGTCGGCCATAACGGGCTGGCGCGCACCTCCAACACGCCGGGGCGCACGCAGGAGCTCAACTATTTCGTGCCGGGCGGGTTTTCCGGCGAAGGCGCCGACCTGCCGCCAATGGCGCTGGTCGACATGCCGGGCTACGGCTATGCCAGCGCGCCGAAGGAAAAGGTGGACGACTGGACCAAGCTGGTCTTCGATTATCTCAAGGGCCGCGTGACGCTGAAGCGGGTCTATGTACTGATCGATTCCCGGCATGGCATCAAAGCCAAGGACGACGAGGTGCTGTCGCTGCTCGACAAGGCGGCGGTGTCCTACCAGATCGTGCTGACCAAGACCGACAAGATCAAGGCCGCCGGCGTGCCGCGGGTGATCGAAGAGACATTACTGAAGATCAAGAAGCGACCGGCGGCGTTTCCGTTCGTGCTCGCCACGTCGTCGGAAAAGGGCGAGGGTCTGGACGAACTGCGCGCGGCGATCGTGCTGGCCGCCAATGGCGGCTGAGCAAACCAGCTAGGCCTTTCCCTTCGCCTCCACGGCGATCATCTAGTGGCTTTCTTCCTCGGCAAGCTTTTCGGTGCCGTAGGACTTCAGGAACAGGCTGACGCCCGACCGCACGATGTGGTCGATTTCATCCTGGCTCGGCGCCGTGGTGCGGTAGGCGAAGATGCACTGGCGAAACAGGCCGGCGAGGCACAGTTCGGTGAATTGATAGGCGGCAAGATCGACATCATCGATCTTGAGCAGGCCGCGTTCGATGGCTGCATTGAGGAACTTGACCACCTTGTCGTGGCCGCGTTTGGGGCCACGTTCGTAAAACCGCGCGCCCATGTCCGGTATCCTGTCGGAGGCGCCGATCACGGTGCGTTGCGCCTGGATGACCTTGGCCGAGGTGATCTTCATCGACAGCACCTTGCCGAATTTCACCAGCGTCTGGCGCAGATCGTCGGCGCGGTCGAGCATGTCGTACATGTTCTTGAAGATGGTGCCGCGCTCTTCCTCGATCAGCGCCTCGAACAGCTCTTCCTTGTTGGCGAAGTAGACATAGATCGTGCCCTTGGAGACGCCGGCCTCGCGGGTAATGTCGTTCATCGACGCCGCTTCGAAGCCCTTGTCGATGAACACGCGCCGCGCGCCCTCGATGATCTGGCTGCGCTTGACCGGATCCTGGCCCGCCGCCGGGCGGCCGCGACGCGCACTATCCAGCACATCGCACCGATCATTTTCGACGTCGGGTAACGTGTCGGCCATTAAAGTCACACCTCGCGAAATAATTCGAACCGAGCGGTTCGATTGCTCTTGATATGGGCCTGCTTTAGCGCTATGTCAACGTTCGCATCGAACCGAACGGTTCAGTATAACACATTTTCCTTATGTAGCTACGGTAGCGAGATATCATGTCCTCGAACACGCCAACCACCGCCGAAGTCCGCCCCTTTCCCAACGCGAAGGTCTCGCCGGTTATCGAAGCGCCGGAAGCGCCCATCAAGCCTGCCGCCGAAGTTTTGGCCGAGGTGCCGGCCAAGAAGAAGCGGTCGGCTCGCTCGTTCATGCTGCCGATCGTCGGCCTCGCTCTGCTCAGCGCCGGCGCCTGGTATGGCTATGATTACTGGACCGACGGCCGGTTCCTGATCTCGACCGACGATGCCTATGTCCAGGCCGACATGTCGTTCGTCTCGCCGAAGATTTCCGGCTATGTCGATCAAGTCAAGGTCTCGGAGAACCAGCAGGTCAAGGCCGGCGATCCGCTGCTGACGATCGACGACGGCGACTACAGAATAGCCGTTGCCCAGGCGGAGGCGCAGATCGCCACGCTGGCCAAGACGCTCGACCGTATCGACGCGCAGACCAAGGCGGCGCACGCTTCGCTGCAACAGGCGCAGGCGCAGAAGGTCGCCGACCAGGCGGCAGCCGACAATGCCGCTCGTGCCCAGCAGCGCGCCGCGCAACTGGTCAAGACGCATGTCGGCACGCAGGCGCAACTGGACGACGCCCAGACCGCTCTCGACCAGGCCAATGCAGCCCTTGTCGGCGCCGACGCGCAGATTGCAGCCGCACAGGCCAATATCGGCGTGTTCGAAGCGCAGCGCGCCGAATCGGCCAGCACGCTGGCTTCGCTGCGGCTGAACCGCGACAAGGCCGCGCGCGATCTGTCCTTCACCGTGCTCAAGGCGCCTTATGACGGCGTCGTCGGCAACCGCTCGGTCGAGCAGGGCGACCTCGTCAGCCCCGGCCAGAAGCTCGCCGTCGTGGTGCCGCTGGACAAGCTCTACATCGTTGCCAACTTCAAGGAGACGCAGCTGGCCAAGCTGGTGCCCGGCGAGAAGGTGCGGGTCTCGGTCGACGCCACGGACGGCCATGATTTCGAAGGCACGGTGTCGTCGCTGGCGCCGGCTTCGGGTGCGGTGTTCTCGCTGCTGCCGCCGGAAAATGCCACCGGCAACTTCACCAAGGTGGTGCAGCGCATCCCGGTTCGCATCGACGTTCCGGCCGATGTGCTGAAGGCAGGCAGGCTGCGCGCCGGCCTGAGCGTCGTTGTCGCCGTCGACAGCCGCACGGCTCCGGCCGCGGCGAACTGAGCGAACGCCGGGAGCAATGCCATGGCAACCGCAACCATAACAGCAGGAGGGGCGCCGGTGCCTGCCATGCCGGCGGTACCGACGACCATCTCGACGCGCCGCCTCATCGCCTTCCTGGCGATGGTGTTCGGCATGTTCATGGCGATCCTCGACATCCAGATCGTCTCAGCCTCGCTGGCCGAGATCCAGGCCGGCCTCAGCGCCAGTTCCGATGAAATCCCATGGGTGCAGACCGCCTATCTGATCGCCGAAGTGGTGATGATCCCGCTGTCGGGCTTCCTCAGCCGGATGCTGTCGACGCGCGTGCTGTTTGCAGGCGCCGCGGCCGGCTTCACGGCGGCCAGCGCGCTGGCCGCGACCGCCACCAACATCGACCAGATGATCGTCTACCGCGCCATCCAGGGCTTTATCGGCGGCGGCATGATCCCGAGCGTTTTCGCCGCCGCCTTCACCATCTTCCCGCCGTCGCGCCGCGCCATGGTGTCGCCGATGATCGGCCTGGTGGCGACGCTGGCGCCGACCATCGGCCCGACCGTCGGCGGCTATATCAGCCATGCCATGTCGTGGCACTGGCTGTTCCTCATCAATGTCATTCCAGGCATTCTGGTGACGGTCACGACCTGGACCCTGATCGATTTCGACAAGCCCAATCTCGGCCTGTTCAGCAAGTTCGACTGGTGGGGCCTTGCCGGCATGGCGGCGTTTCTCGGCTGCATGGAATATGTGCTCGAGGAAGGTCCGAACCATGACTGGCTGCAGGAACAGGCCGTGTTCATCTGCGCCATCATCATGGTTGTCGGTGCGGCGCTGTTCTTCTGGCGTGCCTTCACCGCCGAGGAGCCTATCGTCGATCTCAGGGCCTTCACCAACGTCAATTTCGCCTTCGGTTCGCTGTTCTCCTTCGTCATAGGCATCGGCCTGTACGGTCTGACCTATCTCTACCCGGTGTTCCTCGGACGCATCCGCGGCTACGATTCCTTGATGATCGGCGAAGCCCTGTTCGTCAGTGGCCTGGCGATGTTCGTCACTGCGCCGATTTCCGGCATCCTGTCGAGCAAGATGGATTTGCGCATCATGATGATGATCGGGCTGTTCGGCTTCGCTGCCGGCACATGGTGGATGACGCATCTGACCGCCGACTGGGATTTCTGGGAATTGCTGATCCCGCAGATCCTGCGCGGCAGCTCGATGATGCTGTGCATGGTGCCGATCAACAACATTGCGCTCGGCACCTTGCCGCCGGACCGGCTGAAGAACGCGTCGGGCCTGTTCAACCTGACCCGCAACCTCGGCGGTGCGGTCGGCCTTGCCGTCATCAACACCGTGCTGATCGATCGCAGCGCCTTCCACTACGCCAGGCTGGCCGAGCATGTGGAATGGGGCAGTGCGGCGGCGCAGACCAAGCTGCAGAACATGACGCTCGACTTCCAGCAGACTCCCGGCCTCGACGCCACCAAGGCGGCGATCTCCAAACTGTCGGGCATGGTCCAGCAGCAGGCGTCGCTGCTGTCGTTCATGGATGTGTTCACCATGCTGACCGTGCTGTTCGCGACCATGGCGGTCTTCACCCTGGTCATCGCCAAGCCGGCGCCGCCCGCGGGCAGCGGTGGCGGAGGCCATTGAGCGCGCCGGACCCCCCGCCTGGCGCCCTCGTGTGTGACCCCGGAAATCACCCCCGATTTCCGGGGTCACGCTTAAGCATCGATCGTTATCAAGCTCCTTGGTCGAACACCCGGCGCGCTATGCTGCGGCAGGCGGCCCAAACCATTTGGTCAGCGAGTCGGTTAGCCCGGCTGCTTCAGGGCCGCCGACCCAGGCCACATAACCGTCAGGCCGGACCAGCACTGCGCGTGGGGCTTCGACTGCCCCCAGCACCGGAAGCTCCCATGCGCCATCGTAGCTGGCGTCGACCAGCTGAATCCGCTCCACCCACGGGCCGATACCAAAAGCGCCGGGCTCACCAAGATTAAGCAGCAGCGGCCGAGCGTCGTGCAGCAGGGCGAAAACCGGCAGCGGACCGGCAGCGGTGACGAGGTCGAGATCCGGCATGCGACGCCCCAGCAGCGGATGCCCCTCGCCAAGATCGTAGTGGATGTCCAGGCCGGATAACATGCCGGCAAAACGCTTGCGCGGTTCTTCCATGCCGAGAAGTTCCGACACTGTATCGCGCAGCGCTTTGGTGCGCTCGTCTTCGCGACGGAGCACGACCGACGCCATGGTGTTTTTCATCACACGCGCGGCAATCGGGTGGCGCTCTGCCTGGTAGCTGTCGAGCAGGCTTTCGGGCGCAGTTTTCCTGACCACCTGGGCAAGTTTCCAGCCCAGATTGACCGCGTCCTGCACGCCGGTCTGCAGCCCCTGTCCACCGTCCGGTGGATGCACATGCGCGGCGTCGCCGGCCAGCAGCACCCGCCCCTTGCGGTATGCGGCTGCCTGCCGGGTCATGTCGGTGAAGCGGGCCAGCGATGTCGGATTGTGGACGCCATAATCGGTGCCGTAGACGGCAATGAGCGCCTCGCTGAGATCGCGCAAAGTTGGCTCGCCGCCAGCCCCGACCTCGCGCTCGGTCACCAGCACCCGTACCGTATCGTCTTCCAGTCTGCTGAGGCCGTGAATTCCGATGGCATCGCGGTGGATACCCCATTGCGGCTCTTCTGTTACCTCGATCTCGGCGATCAAATTGCTGGTTGTCGGCTCGGAACCGGGGAACTCTATGCCCCCCGCCTTGCGCACGAGGCTTCTGCCGCCGTCGCAGCCGACGAGATAATCGGCACGAAGCGACCCGCCATCGCTCAGCGCGACATCGACGCCGCCGCCATCCTGCACGAAGCCTGTCACCTCGCGGCCACGGTAGACCGTGACGCCAAGTTCATCGACCCAGCAGGCAAGGATGCGCTCTGTGTGCTTTTGCCACAGCGCCAGCCCGTAATTGTGGCGGGTGGGGAAGTCGCTGATATCAAGCGAAACGCCGGCGAAGCCTGCGACCTGTGCGGTCTGGCCTTGCGACAGGAACCGATCGGCAATGCCGCGCTGGTCGAAGATCTCGATGGTGCGCGAATGCAGGCCGCCCGAGCGCGCGCCGGCGAGGTCCTGGTTCTCGCGCCGCTCGACGATGGCGACATCGATGCCGGCCAGGGAAAGCTCGCCGCCCAGCATCAACCCGGTCGGGCCGCCGCCGGTGATCACCACGGAATGGGATATTCGCGGCCGGTCCGCATCAACACCGTCGGTCGATTTGGCGCTCGATTTGGGCTCGCCGTCGCGAGCCCGTGCTTTGGTTGGTTGCATAGGTTCTGGCCCTCTCGTTGGGGCTGCGGAATCTACGCATAAAAAGCCGTCTGCCAATTCTTGAAGTTGACTGTTTTCGCCCCAGTTCAAGAGATAAGAGGCGGTCGTCACGCCGGCTCCAAATCCCCACCCCGCTAAAGACGCCGAACGGTCAGGCAGTGGCCGGCTTGAAGCTGAGCGCAACGCCGTTGATGCAATGGCGCAGGCCGGTGGGTGCGGGACCGTCATCGAAGACATGGCCGAGATGACCGCCGCAGCGGCGGCAATGGACCTCGGTGCGGGTCATGCCCAGCGAACGGTCCTCGGTCTTGCCGACGGCGTTGGCAATCTCCTGCCAGAAGCTCGGCCAGCCGGTGCCGGACTCGAACTTGGTGTCTGAGGGGTAGACCGGCAGGTCGCAACCGGCGCAGGCGAAAATGCCCTTGCGATGCTCGTTCAGCAGCGGGCTGGTGCCGGGATACTCGGTGCCTTCCTTGCGCAGCACGTTGAAGGCTTCGTCGGACAGGATGGCGTGCCATTCGGTGTCGGTCTTGGTGACCTCGAAGGTTTCGGCAGCCTTAGCGGGCCCGCCCATGCGCAACGTTGCCGCCGCGCCGGCCACGGCAGCGAGGGCGGCGCCGCTCAAAAGCAAATCTCGACGGTTCATGACAGAAATCCTCCTGCGGGTTGTTTTGCCAAATTTGGCCGCCACTGGAAAATCAAAAGCCGGTGACGGTTGTCCTGCAAACGAACGCTCCACACCGGCTCCGCGCTTGTTGCGGACGGGATGGAGCGCTCGGTCGTTTGCTCGGCCCACGGGGGCGGGGCCGCGCAATCTGCAGGAGCTTACCGCCTGTTCGTCGGCGGCAGGGGCTTTGTTACATCTTCGGCAGCAGGACCTTGTCGATGACGTGGATGACGCCGTTCGACTGCTCGACGTCGGCGATCGTCACATTGGCGACATTGCCGTTCTCGTCGGTCACGGTGACCTTGCCGCCATCAGCCTTGAGCGACAGCTCGCAGCCGCCGACCGTCTTGACCTTGTGGGTGCCGCCATCGGCCTTGGCCATCGAGGCGACATCGGCGCCCATCGCCTTGGCGCCGATGACATGGCAGGTCAGGATCTTGGTGAGCTTGTCCTTGTTCTCGGGCTTGAGCAGCGACTCGACCGTGCCAGCCGGAAGCGCGGCGAAGGCCTCATTGGTCGGCGCGAACACGGTGAACGGGCCGGCGCCCTGCAGTGTCTCGACCAGGCCGGCAGCCTTGACGGCGGCGACCAGTGTCGTGTGATCCTTCGAATTGACGGCGTTCTCAACGATGTTCTTGTTGGCGTACATGGCGGCGCCGCCAACCATCGGATTCTCGGCATAGGCGATTGTGGCGAGGGCGGAGACGGCAATGGTACCGGCGAGCAAAAGGGTGGCGATTCTACGCATAGTGTTCGAACTCCTCGGGGTTATTGTTTCCTCTTTCGGGAACATGAGGAGATACGGAATAGAACTGCCTGAGTTTCCGCGCGCCGGGAAAAATTTATCCTTTATTTTGTCGCCGAATTATCTCCGGAGATCGAATCCGTAATCTCCAGCAGCGTATCCAAAACGAAAACAGCGGAAGATGTACTTCCGCTGTCTTCATTGTCACGTCATGATCTTACGATTTATCAGATGCCCTTCAGGTCGCCCGCGGCAACGACCGGTCCGGTCGGCTGTCCCGTCGTCGAACCGCCCGTCGGCTCGACGCTGACAGCAAGCACGGCGCCTTGCGCCAGCTTCTGCTGCACGGCCGGGGTAACCGGGATATGGGCGACCTGGCCGGCGGGGATGACGCCCATCGAGACCGGAGCATTCTTGCCTTCGATCATCCACAGTTCGAAGTCCTTGCCGGCGGCGCGTTCGCCCGAAACCAGCGACAGGCCGACATCGCGGCGGGAAGCGTCGTAGACGACAAGGTATTTGACATCGCTGCCTTCGGCAGCCAGCGAGGCGACGAGGCGCTCCTGCGGCACGACGACCGGCGACCTGACGTAAGGCACGGCGACATAGAGCACCAGGGCCGCGAGAGCCGCTGCGGTGAGGCCGCGCCAGAAGCTAAGGCTGGACCACAGGCTGCCGCTCGGGGCCGTCATCGACGCCGCGGTGGAGGAGAACAGCCGGCGATCGATAGCCGGCTTGATGGTGGCCGGCGGCTCTACCTCAGCATAAGCGGCAGCCATCGGCGAGAGGTTTACTTCCCAGGAATCGACGAGACGGGCAAAGCCGGTCTCCGCGTCGATGCGTCCGGAGGCTATCTGGCGCTCATCCGCCGGCAGCACGCCGAGAACGTATTCGGCTGCGAGCAGGTCGTCGCCTCCACGTTCCGGTCCATTTTCTTCTGCCAGGGTCATCTTTCCAGACATTCTCTAAGTTTCAACAGGCTGCGGCGCAGCCATGTCCGCATCGTGTTGAGCGGAACCTTGTGACGTTCCGCGAGCTCGGCGTAACTTTCGCCGTTCAAATAAGCACCCCGAACGGCTTGCGCCCGGTCTTGTTCCAACTCTTCAAGGCACTGATAGATGCGCTCGGATTCACCGCCCGCAACAACCATAGCCTCTGGCCCCGGACCGGGGTCAGCCACGTCGAGCGCGGCATCGATATCGGCAGCAGGCTTGCGTCGCGACCGGATGCGATCAATCGCATGATTGCGTGCTATGGCCACCAGCCAGGAGATTGGGCTGAGATCAGAAACAGCGAAACGATCCGCCTTCGTCCACACTTTGACGAAGACCTCTTGCAGCGCTTCTTCCGCATCTCCGCGATCCTTCAATACACGAAGGCACACGCCGAAAAGTTTCGCACTGGTTTGCCGGTAAAGCAGATCGAACGCAGTCCGATCCTTCATCGAGGTCCGGACAATCAGGGTGGAGATATCCTGCGGCGTCATACGGACAAGCTAAGCGATCACAATTTATTTGCAAAGGCAGAAATCTTGTTGTCCACGCAAACGATGTCCGCGCCCGATCGCCAGTAATCGCCGGTCGGTGCCAAGGAAATCGGCTGTCGTTAGCCTCCCGCAGAAAGGGGAACAGCAATGTCGGCCGAACGGATGCTGTGGGAGAACGATGCGACCGGCTTGGCGGAGCTGGTGCATAGAGGCGAATCTCGCCGCCGGACCTTGTCGATGCTGCGAGCGCGCGCGCCGAGGCAACCCGATCATTGTGCATCCGCCGCTTGCCTGAGGCGCCATGGGCCCGAAGGGGGCCGACGAGCTCATCGAAAACCTGCTCGACAAATTGCATCTGACCCGTCTCTTGGAGATCAGATCCCTGTTTGGGCAATTGATGGACAAGAGCCTGTGGTTCACCCACCGGCCGGCGATCCAGAATGTCAGCGGCCAGCCGTCGATCGCGCTGCCGGTCCATGTCACCGATGCCGGCCTGCCGCTTGGCATCCAGGCCGTCGGCCGCCCCGGCGACGAGCAGGACGCTTTTGTCGCTTGCCGCGCAGATGGAGAAGGTTTCCGGGTGGCTGACGCGGCGGGCGCCGCTCAAGGTGCCGGCCTGATCCGGCAGATTTCATCATCGTGATAGCAAAGCTGTTTGCGGCCTGGGCCAATTCCCGCTAAGACGCCGCCGTCCTTACCCGCATCCAGGGAACCATGCCGATGACGGAGATCACCGCCACCGCCGAAATGCAGGCCGCCCTGCTCTCGCGGGCCCTGCCCTATATGCAGCGCTACGAGCACAAGACGGTGGTGGTGAAATATGGCGGTCATGCCATGGGCGATATCGAGCTCGGCAAGGCTTTCGCCCGTGACATCGCGCTGCTGAAGCAGTCCGGCGTCAACCCGATCGTCGTCCATGGCGGCGGGCCGCAGATCGGCGCCATGCTGGCCAAGATGGGCATCGAATCCAAGTTCGAAGGCGGACTGCGCGTCACGGATCAGAAGACGGTCGAAATCGTCGAGATGGTGCTGGCCGGTTCGATCAACAAGGAGATCGTCGCGCTGATCAACGCCGAGGGCGAATGGGCGATCGGCCTGTGCGGCAAGGACGGCAACATGGTGTTCGCCGAAAAGGCTCGCAAGACCATGATCGACCCGGATTCCAACATTGAGCGTGTGCTCGATCTCGGTTTCGTCGGCGAACCGGTCGAAGTCGACCGCACCCTGCTCGACCTGCTGGCGCGCTCCGAAATGATCCCGGTGCTGGCGCCGGTGGCGCCCGGCCGCGATGGCCATACCTACAACATCAATGCCGACACCTTCGCCGGCGCCATCGCCGGCGCCTGCCAGGCGACGCGCCTTTTGTTCCTGACCGACGTGCCCGGCGTGCTCGACAAGAACAAGAAGCTGATCGACGAGCTGACGGTGGCCGAAGCCAAGGCGCTGATCAAGGACGGCACGGTGTCGGGCGGCATGATCCCCAAAGTCGAGACCTGCATCGAGGCGATCGAGCGCGGCGTCGAAGGCGTCGTCATCCTCAACGGCAAGACGCCGCATGCGGTGCTGCTGGAATTGTTCACCGAACACGGCGCCGGCACGCTAATCGTGCCCTGATCGGCAACTGGCTTGGCGGCCAGTTGGTCGGCTGGCCAGCCCTTAGGCAGGCTGGGGCAGGCGCGCGATGACCTTTATCTCGAAGTCGAAGCCGGCTAACCAGTTGACGCCGACCGCCGTCCAATTGGTGTAGGGCGGTTCACCGAACACCTTCAGCCGAACGGCATCGATCACGGGCCATTGCGTTGGCGGATCGGTGTGGAAGGTGGTCACGTCGACTATATCGTCGAACGTGGCGCCCGTTGCTTTCAGCACTGCCGCGAGATTATCGAAGGCAAGCTGGACCTGCTTTTCGAAGACAGGTTCGGGCGACCCGTCCTCGCGGCTGCCGACCTGGCCCGAGACGAACAAAAGATCGCCCGATCGTATTGCAGCAGAATAGCGATTGATCTCATAGAGAGCCTGCCGGCCGGCAGGAAAGATTGCGTCACGTTTGGTCATTTTCTCTCCATTGTCCGGGTACTCACATACGTCCCGTATGCATGAGGTGGATACATACGCTGCGTATGTCAATACGCATGCGGTATTATCTACGAATGGCAGCGAGCCTGTCAGGGGCCGGCCGAGATCGCGACAGCCGCTTCGGCCGGCTTGCGCGACGGGCGCATGACGACCATGGATTCCTCATCGGCATCCTGCGGCGCGCCCCAGAACTCAGCCAGCGTCTGACCATCCTTGAGGCGGCGGTCGCGGGCCAGAAAACCCCAGACCTCGCGGAACCACACGCGGCGGCCCATTTGCGTGTACCAGCGCATCGTCGCGCCAGTGATAGGTCGGGAACACGCCGCCATAGATCACCAGCGTCGCCGGCTCGAGCGCCTTGACCATGCGGGCGATCGCGAGCGCGGTGGGATGCGCCGAGGTCGAGCCGGAGTGGCCGATCAGGATGCAATCGGGCTGGCCGCTGAGCGCATCGCGCACCAGCGTTTCCAACGGCATCGGCCCGAATTCGGCATCGACCAGCCGGACTTTATGGCCGGCGTCGATAAGCGGGCCGCCCAGTGCCAGCAGGCCGAGCGGTGGCAGATGGTCATCGGGCACGCGGCTGCCGATGGCGGTGTGCGGCGGATTGATCAGCACGATGTTCATGACGGACCTTTGAGCGACGGTCCGCATGGCGTAGCCGGCGTTTCAGTTTCGCATTTGGGCTCCGTTCAGCAGTTTGCGTGCAGCTTTTCCGCAGAAATGGCGATGCGTGTCCTACCGCCTGAGGTGGGCGAGCGGCACGTGGCCCGGGCCCTTGATGTTCTGCAGCACCAGCTGGGTGTGAACGTCGCGCACGCCGGCAAGGCGCATCAGGCGGTGCATGACGAAGGCGTTGAGTTCGTCGACCGACGGCACCATGACGTGCAGCAGGAAATCGTGGTCGCCGGTCATCGTCCAGCATGACGACACTTCGTCCATGCGTTGCACGGCGGCGATGAAGGTTTCGGGCGAACCGTCGCTGTGGCTGGTGAGGCGCACCTGGATGAACACCTCGACCATCAGGCCGACGGCGCGGCGGTTGAGCACGGCGGCAAAGCCCTTGATGATGCCGGCCTCCTGCAGCGCCTCGAAGCGGCGGGCGCAAGGCGTCGTCGACAGGCCGATCTCCTGCGCCAGTTCGGACACGGGCTTGCGTCCATCGCGCTGAAGAACATCCAGCATCTTGATCTCGAAATCGTCGAACTGAGGCATTTTCACTCTCTTTCAGCTTCTGCTTGGTGATTTTTACCTCAAATCATGGACCCAAGCCATCATCAAAGCTGAATTGCCTCGCCGGCCGCCGCTAGACTCTGCGGACAGATTCAAGTGTCACGATCAGGGGAGAAGAACCATGACGACGATGAGCGTTGCCGAATATGCCCGTGATTGCGCGGCGCAAGGCCTGCGTGGCGACTATTCAGTGTGCCGTTCCGACTTCACCGTGGCGCAGGGCTACAACTACAGCGCCGACGAACAGGCGGTGTGGCGCACGTTGTGCGACCGGCAGACCAAGCTGACGCAGAAGCTGGCGCACCATTCCTATCTCGATGGGATCGCCGCACTCGGCCTGCTCGACAAGATCCCGGATTTCGGCGCGGTCTCAGACAAGCTGCGCAAGCTGACCGGCTGGGAAATCGTCGCCGTGCCTGGCCTCATCCCGGCCGCGCCCTTCTTCGACCATCTCGCCAACCGGCGCTTTCCGGTGACCAACTGGCTGCGCACCAAGGACGAGCTCGACTACATCGTCGAACCCGACATGTTCCACGACTTCTTCGGCCATGTGCCCATCCTGACACAGCCGGTGTTTGCCGACTTCATGCAGATGTATGGCGAAAAGGCCGAGAGCGTGATTGCACTGGGCGGTGACGAGATGATCACCCGGCTCTACTGGTACACCGCCGAATACGGGCTGATACAGGAGGAGGGCCAGAAGCGGAAAGCTTTCGGTGCCGGGCTGATGTCGTCGTTCACCGAATTGCAGTTCGCCGTCGCGAGCCCGGACGCGCACCACGTGCCCTTCGACCTCGAAACGGTGATGCGCACCGGCTACGAGATCGACAAGTTCCAGCGCGCCTATTTCGTGCTGCCGTCCTTCGACGTGTTGCGCGATGCGTTCCGGACCGCCGATTTCAAGGCGATCATCGCCCGCCGCAAGGGGCAGCCGGCGCTGGATCCAGCGACGGTTTAGCAAATCCTAAAGGGTTTGCGCGGCACCTACCCCCACCCTTAATCCCTCCCCACAAAGGAGGACGGAGATCTCGTTGGCGCTGATTTCGAGGGTTTCGACACCAAGGCATGGGTAGCGCCGGCAGCAATCCTGTCGCGCCGTTCGCTTTTTTGACAATCAGACGGTAATGACTTCGTCACACCGTGGATGACTTCGTCACACCGTGATTACTTTGGTCAGATGGTCGCCTAGCCGGCAGGCAAGTGCGGTGATCGTCGTCGTCGGGTTGCATTCGCCCGACGTGCAGAACACCGACGAGCCGCCGACATAGAGATTGTCCATGCCGTGCACCTTGCAGTTGGCGTCGACCACGCTTTTGCTCACATCGGTGCCCATGCGCGTGCCGCCCATGTGGTGGTGGCCGGCCAGTTCCTCATCCGTCGGGTAGTCCTCGCCATTGGTCAGCCAGTCCATGATGCGGACGCGGCCGAGGTCCTTCTCGATCAGCGTCGTTCCGAACAGCTTGAGCCCCTCGAGGATGGTGCGGCGCTCCAACGGCGACTTCTTCCAGTGCAGCTCGATGCGCGGCACGCCGGCACGGTCGACATCGGTCTTCGACAATTCGATATGGTTCGAGGCCAGCGGCGCCTGTTCCCAGGCGACGTAGAGCTGGGCGGCGCAGCGCAGGTTCTGGCTGAGCTGGTAGGCGACCCATTCGGCGGCCTCGGGCGCGGTGCAGGCAAGGTCGGCAATCAGGCTCTTGACGCCGGCATAGGGCGTCTCGATCAGGCGTATGCCGAAATTCATGATCTGCAGCCGCTCCATGGCGGCGAGCGTCGGCGAGAAGAACGCCTCGTTGACGGCATCGACCTCGAACTCGCTGTAATCGGCCAGGATGGCATTGCCGCCCTCGAAGGTCGGGTGCTCCATCCAGTAGCGGCCAAGTGCCGTGGCGTTCGGCACCACGCCGCCATTCGAGCGCTGGTTCGACCATAGAAGCAGCCGCGAATTCTCCAGCCCGCCGGCGCAGACGATGAAATAATCGGCGCTGAAGGCGCCGGCATCCTTGCCGTTCGACCACAGCCTGGCGCCGGTCACTCGTTTGCCGTCCCCGGCAAGTTCGGTGGCATAGGTGTTGAGCACGAGCGCTATGTTCTTGCTCTTGTCGAGCTCGTCGGAGAATTTCTCGCCAAAGCGCACGGCCGGGCTCTTGATCAGCTGCACCCAGCGTATGTCGTCTGAAATCGGCACATCGGGCTTGAAGTCGGGAAGCTCGAGTATGTCGTGCAGCTCGGACAGATAGGGCTCGATGTCGGTCCGGGCGATTGGCCAGCCGGTGTCCGGCGCCCATGCCTTGGGCTCAAAGTCCTGCTTGTCGAGCACGCGGCACCAGCCGGCCCAGTGGTTCGACGACCCGCCCATGAAGCGCAGCCGGGTGATGTCGAGATCGAAATATTGATCGCCGACCGTGGAGCCGCGGTAGAAATCCTGCGACTCGTCGCTGAATTCGCGTGCGCCGGCCTCCAGCACCACGACCGGAATGCCGGCGGCGCCGAGCTTTCTGGCAATGGTGGTGCCGGCCGGCCCGGAGCCGAGAATGCAGACCTTGGGCTTGAAATCCGAGGCTCGAAACGCCTCATAGCTGTCGAATATCATGCCAGGTCGCTCCGCTTCAGGATCCAGCCATTGACCACGACGATCTCGTCGGGATCGGCCGGGGGGCGGTCGCTGTCAGGCAGCTTGCGAAAAAGCTGTAGCGCCGGCATCGCAATCAGCGCCTGCACGATGGTGCGGCGCGACATTTTCCTGATGAAGAAACTCATGACACGTCTCTGGATGGGGGCTTCGATCCACGCATGGCGTTCCCTGAACGGCACAGGTACCGGCCAGACATGCCATTCCCGTGCCAAGCCTTGCCTGTAAACGAGTTACAACCCGGTAAACGGCGCAGTTGCGTGGAAACAATGTTGGCGAACCGTTAACAGCCCCACCAACACCTAGGCAGCTTCGGAAATGTCCCGGTCGAGGATCGACAAATTGCGGCCGCGGTGCTTGGCCTCGTAGAGCCGGCGGTCGGCGGCGCGCATCAGGTCCGAGACATCGGCATCTTGCGCACAGGTGATGCCGCCGATCGAGACGGTCAGCGGCACCGTGCGCTCGTCGACCGGACGAAAGCGGACCAGCTCGACTTCACGGCGGATGCGCTCGGCCACGCGCCGGGCTTCGGCTTCCGTAGCGCCGACCAGGAAGGCGCCGAACTCCTCACCGCCAATGCGGCCGAGCACGTCGCCGCTGCGGACGCCGCGCTCGATGGCGCTGGCGATCAACACCAGTGCGTCATCGCCGGTCAGATGGCCGAAACTGTCGTTGATCGCCTTGAAATGGTCGGCGTCGATGATCAGCAGCGCGCCGCGATCGGATTTGCGCCGCGAGCCGTCCAACGCGGCAAAGAAGCTCTCGCGGTTGAGCATGCCGGTCATGTCGTCGCGGCTCGCCTTCGCCGACAGGCGCCGATGCGCGGCGGCGAGCTGGGCATGCGCGCGGGCGAGATCGCGATGCGCGTTTTTCAGTCGGTCGCTCTGCCAGAAGGTGCTGGCGCAGGCGATCCAGGCGAGCGCCAGCGGGCACACCGTCGATGTCAGCCAGACAGTGCGGTCGACCGGAAAACCCATGGCGGGAACGATGATCAGCGTCAGCAAAAGCGAGATGGCTACCGAGCCGAATGCGACCGCGGCGGACTTTAAGACTATGCGACTCATCGCTGGCTCCCACTGAACCGTCTCTGTGCCAGCAAGCCCTGAAGGCCACCTTTCCGTGATGGCTAAAATTTGAATGGTGAGCCCATTTTTACAACTCTAGATGCACATAGGTTGTGGATAAGCTCTACATCAGAAAGGGGTTCGAACGGCAGATATTTCATGCCATAAGGACGCCATGACCACGCTGCCCGATCCCGCCCGCTTCGCCCATGTCACCGACTGGGTGTTCGACCTCGACAACACGCTTTATCCGCACCATTCGAATCTGTTTTCGCAGATCGACGTCAAGATGACGGCCTATGTCGGAGAACTGCTCACGCTGCCGCGCGAGGAAGCGCGCAAGCTGCAGAAGGAACTCTATCTCGAATATGGCACGACGCTGAACGGGCTGATGACGCGTCACGGCATCGACCCCGACGATTTTCTCGAAAAGGTGCATGATATCGACTATTCGTGGCTGGTGCCGGATCCGGTGCTGGGCACCGCTATCCGCCAGCTGCCCGGCCGCAAGTTCATCTTCACCAATGGCGACCGCAGGCACGCCGAGCGCACCGCGCGCCAGCTCGGCATACTCGACCATTTCGACGACATTTTCGATATCGTCGCCGCCGGACTGACGCCGAAGCCGTCGCGGCAGACCTATGAGAAGTTTGCCGAACTGCACGCCGTCACCGGACACAATGCGGTGATGTTCGAGGATCTCGCCCGCAACCTCGAGGTGCCGAAATCACTGGGCATGACCACGGTGCTGGTGGTGCCGCGCAATTTCGAGCCGACCTTTGCCGAAATCTGGGAACGCGATCCGGCCAATGAGGACGACGTCGATTTCGTCACCGACGATCTGGCGACGTTTCTGACGGGGATAGTGGAGGGGGTGGAGGAATTGAGGAGCTGAAGAATTGAAGAACTGGTGAAAGGAAGACCGATCCGGACCTCCTTTTCCTCAATTCTTCAGTTCCTCAATTCCCGGTTCCCCTACTCCCCCAACTTGTAGAAGCGGCTGATGATCCCCCAGGCCTCGTCGGCGGTGTCGACAAAGTCGATGATATCCTGGTCGCCGGGCGTGATGGTGCCTTGTTCGGCCAGGAAATCGAGGTCGATCGCGCGCTGCCAGAACGCCTTGCCGAACAGGATCACCGGCACGCGTTCCATGCGGCCGGTCTGGATCAACGTCAGCGTCTCGAAGAACTCGTCCATGGTGCCGAAGCCGCCCGGAAACACCGCGACGGCCTTGGCGCGCATCACGAAATGCATTTTGCGGATGGCGAAATAGTGGAAGTTGAAGCACAGCTCCGGGGTCACATAGGCGTTCGGCGCCTGCTCGTGCGGCAGGACGATGTTGAGGCCGATCGACGGCGCGCCGACATCGTCGGCGCCGCGATTTCCCGCCTCCATCACGCCTGGGCCGCCACCGGTGACGACGACGAATTCGCGGTAGTAGGACGTGGCCGATTGCTGTGAGCAGAGGCGGGCGAATTTGCGCGCCTCCTCGTAATATTTGCTGTTTTCCTCGAGGTTTTTCTTCTGCGTCTCGTTCTTGGCGGCCCAGGCCTCGCCGCCGGGCTCGGGAATACGCGCGCCGCCGAACAGGATCACCGTCGAGCGGATGCCGCGCTCGGCCAGGATCATTTCGGGCTTCAAGAGCTCAAGCTGCAAGCGCACAGCGCGCAACTCCCGGCGCGTCATGAAGTCGGGATCGTTCCAGGCCAGCCGGTAGGTTTCGGCGCGAGTCTGCGGCGTGTCGGGCACGCTTTTCGAGCGCTCCAGATCCTCGTCCGAATGCGGCAGCGGCGTCCATCCCGCCTTTTCCATAGGAGTCATATGCTTTCTACCCGTCCCAACAGTTCACTTGCGCCGTCCCATGGCGCACCCGCGATTGACCCCCAATACGCCTTAACATAGGGTCCGCGCGACTTTCAAAACAAGGTTAAGGCCGACGGCCTTAACAGCGTGGTAACGGAGCGAATTCATGTCGAAGCCTGATCTGGCCAGCCTCGAAAAGACGATCGAGAAGGCCTTCGAGGAGCGCGACACGATTTCGACCGCGACCCGGGGCGAAACGCGCGACGCCATCCAGTCCTCACTCGACCTGCTCGACCGTGGCACCGTGCGCGTTGCCGAGCGCCAGGCCGATGGCAAATGGCATGTCAACCAATGGCTGAAGAAGGCGGTGCTGCTCTCGTTCCGGCTCTATCCGATGGAGATCATCAAGGGCGGCCCCGGCCAGGCGGTCTGGTGGGACAAGGTGGCGTCGAAGTTCGACGGCTGGAGCGCGGTCGATTTCGAGAAGGCAGGCTTCCGCGCCGTGCCGTCTTCGATCGTGCGCCGCTCGGCCTATGTCGCGCCGGGCGCGGTGCTGATGCCGTCCTTCGTCAATGTCGGCGCCTATGTCGATAGCGGCACCATGGTCGACACCTGGGCCTCGGTCGGCTCCTGCGCCCAGATCGGCAAGAATGTGCACCTCTCGGGCGGCGTCGGCATCGGCGGGGTGCTGGAGCCGATGCAGGCCGGCCCGACCATCATCGAGGACAATTGCTTCATCGGCGCGCGCTCCGAAGTGGTCGAGGGCTGCATCGTGCGCGAAGGCTCGGTGCTCGGAATGGGTGTGTTCATCGGCCAGTCGACCAAGATCGTCGACCGCGCCACCGGCGAAGTGTTTTATGGCGAGGTGCCGCCGAATTCGGTCGTCGTCGCCGGCTCGATGCCGGGCAAGGCCTTTCCGAACAACGAGCCGGGCCCTGGCCTCTACTGCGCCGTCATCGTCAAGCGCGTCGATGCCAAGACCCGGTCGAAAACCTCGATCAACGAACTGCTGCGTGATTGATCCTGTCCGAGCAACCAGAGCGCTCCAGATTGCCCAACACACCACCACTTCCCTGGCTTTTCTTCAGCCTCTCAGGGCGCGTCAGCCCAAGTGCCTACGTGCTCGCCGGGCTGCTGCTGGTGCTTGCACAGTTTTTCCCGCTCTACCAGTTGTCGAGACTGGAACCCGGCACCGCAACCAGCCAGAACTGGGCACTTGTGTTCTGGGTCGTTTTGCTGATCTCGACATGGTCGAGCTTTGCGGTAACCGCAAAGCGGTTTCATGATTTCGGCAAGCCGACTTATTACGCGTTGATCTCTCTTATCATCGGCCCCATTCTTCTCATCGTTCTAGCGTGTTTCCGCGGTGACCCCGGTCCGAACCGCTACGGCAAACGCAGCAACGCGCCGGCTGAACCATGAGCGCCGACCGGATATCTCGCCATGCGCTACCGCACGCTTGATCCGAAACTGATCATCGACACCGCCGAGCGGCTGGAAGAGCGCGTCGCCGAGCGTTTTCCCGATGCCGGCCTGCGCGGCGTCGCCGCCGAACTGGTGTCGCTGTCGCGCGACCTGGCCAAGGCGGCGCAGGCGCTGGAAGCGCCGATCTGGTGGCTGCGCGGCGCCATCGTCGCCGCTGTTGCCGCCGGCGCGCTGATCTTCCTATTCGTCGGCACCATCCTGCCGCTCATCCATATCTCGCAGGCCGACGATGCGGTGCAGTCGGTGCAAGGCATCGAAGCCACGATCAACATGATGATCCTTGCCGTGCTCGGCCTGCTGGCGCTGATCCGCACCGAGGAGCGCATCAAGCGCAAGCGGGTGTTTCGCCAGCTGCATGGGTTGAGATCGCTGATCCATGTCATCGACATGCACCAGCTGACCAAGGATCCGGCAGCATTGTCCGCCAATTTCAGGCCGACCGCGCATTCGCCGGCTCGCATCACCAATGCCGCCGACCTGGCGCGCTACCTCGACTATTGCTCGGAAATGCTGTCGATCACCGGCAAGATCGCGGCGCTGTTTGCGCAGTCCGTCAATGACGATGTGGTCATCGACGGCGTCAACGACGTCGAGAACCTGGCGTCCAACCTGTCGCGCAAGATCTGGCAGAAGATCACGCTGATCGAGAACCACCCGGCGGCGCAGCCCGTGCCGGCGCCAGGCCCGGCGAGCAAAGCGCCGGCTCCGAGGCGCGCACCGAAGCTGTGATGCGGCGGGCCCACGCGCCTGTTTTCGGGCTATGCGGGCCAAGGCCCGAGGCTCGCGGCAAGTAGACTATCCAGTGACGGCTTCCGGCGTCAGCCCGGGTGAGCCGCGCTTTTCCCGCTCGGCTTGCCGCACCAGCGCGGTGACCCGCTTCAGCAGAGGCGCCGGCGTGCCGGCCTTGTCGGCGAGGCTCAGGACGGCCCCCTGCAGGTCACCGATCTCGGTCGGCCGACCGCGCTGGAGGTCGTCCCACATGGACGAGCGCGCCTGCGGGTCGATGGCGAGCATGCGGCGGGCGACCAGCCGGAACAGCCAGTCCGGCAGCCGGAGCAGCTTCGGCAGCAGGCCGGGACGCAAGCCGCCGATCCGCGCCGGCGCGATATGTAACGCCTTCATCGCCGCCAGGGCCTCGTCGATCTGACCGGCCAGGATCCGCCGCCAGCGGCGGTCGGCAAGTTCGCTCGCCAGCGGCAGGCCGGACAAGGCGACAAGCGCGTTGTTGAGGTTGATCAGCAGCTTGCCCCACTGCACGGCCTTCATATCGGCACGCGTTTCCACGCCAAGCCCTTCGACATCGAGAAGGCCGGCAAGGCCGGTCACGCCATCTTCGATCATGACCTTGCCGTCGCTGGCGCGATGCACGTGAAGCGGCAAATTGCCTATGGCCGACTGGACGACATTGAACGGCACCATGCCGGCGAGTACAGTCCGGCCACCGAGCACGGCGCGTAACCGGTCGGCATTGCCGACGCCGTTCTGCAGGCTGACCACCACGACATCGCCACGCGCATGTCCGGCAACAAGCGACGCCATCTCCTCGGTAGCGCCGTTCTTGACCGCCACCAGCACCACGTCGGCGCTGGCGAGGGCAGCGGCGGGATCGGTGGTGACGGACTCCGGCCGGATGGATCGGTCGCGACCATCGAGATCGGTGATGCGCAGGCCACCGCCCAGCAAGGCCGTCGCAATGCCTGGCCGCGCCAAAAACACCACCTTGCGTCCGGCCAGCGCCAGGCAGCCGCCGACATAGCAGCCTATGCTGCCGGCGCCGGCAATGACGATGGTCTTTTCGGCGTTGGCCATGCGATTATCTCGTGTTGGCCTGCACTATACGACAGGAAAACCATAATGTCGGCGGCAGGACCGGTCATCATCTCTGGCCGTGACAGGCCTTTCGCTTTCGACTATCGCTTTGCCCATGAAACTGCCGACCGATCCCGCCGCCAACCTCGCGACCCTCATACGCTGCGCCTCCGTAACGCCCGCCGAGGGCGGCGCGCTGGCTGCCCTGGAAGGCATGCTGAAGCCGCTCGGCTTTTCCGTCGAACGCCCGGTGTTTTCCGAAGACGGCACCCCCGACATCGAGAACCTCTACGCGCGTCGCTCCGGCAATGGGCCGCATCTGATGTTTGCCGGCCATACCGACGTGGTGCCGGCGGGCGACGAGGCGTCGTGGACGCATCCGCCCTTCGCCGCCGAGATCGCCAAGGGCGAGATGTATGGCCGCGGCGCCGTCGACATGAAGGGCGGCATCGCCTGTTTCATCGCCGCCGTGGCGCGCCATGTCGAGAAAAAGGGTGGTCCGAAAGGCTCGGTCTCGCTGCTGATTACCGGCGACGAGGAGGGGCCGGCGATCAACGGGACGACAAAACTGCTCGACTGGGCGGCGGCCAGGGGCGAGAGATGGGACGCCGCGATCGTTGGCGAGCCGACCAATCCGGACACGCTCGGCGACATGATCAAGATCGGCCGGCGTGGCTCGATGTCGGGCAGTGTCACGGTCAACGGCCGCCAGGGCCATGTCGCCTATCCATTGCTCGCCGACAATCCGGTGCGCGGCCTGATCAGCCTGGTCGACGCCTTGCTGTCGCCCGTCTTCGACAAGGGCACGAAGGATTTTCAGCCGACCAATCTGGAAGTGACCTCGATCGATGTCGGCAACCCGGCGACCAATGTTATTCCGGCCAAGGCGACAGCCACCTTCAACATCCGCTTCAACGACACATGGACTGCCGAGACGGTGCAGGCCGAGATCCATAACCGCCTCGACCAGGCGGCGAAGCGCAAGAAATACCGGACCGGCAAGACGCCGGTCGACTACGAGCTGATCTGGCGCGACCGGCCGAGCCATGTCTTCCTGACGCGCGACGACAAGCTGATCGAGACGCTGCGCGGGTCGATCAAGGCGACAGTCGGCAAGGAGCCGGCGCTGTCCACCTCGGGCGGAACCTCGGATGCGCGTTTCATCAAGGACTATTGCCCGGTGGTCGAGTTCGGCCTCGTCGGCAAGACCATGCACATGGTCGACGAGTGCGTCGCACTGGCCGACCTCGAGACGCTGACCCAAATCTACCAGCGCTTCATCGATGACTGGTTCGAGCAGGGCTGATCATGCTTTCGGTTGACGAGACCTCTTCATCGCTTAACGGCGCCTGGCGGCTGATGCTCGGAAAGGCCGACGGCTTGCGGCTGCTCGACCTTTCGGCGGACGGCTTCTGGAATTCCTTCTTCGCCATCGTCGTCGCCGCGCCGGCGATGATCGTCGGCTGGGTCGGCACGGCCAACGAGATCGGCGATCCCAATGCGTTCGCCGGCCGGCTGGGCATGTTGATTCGCCTGGCGACCGTCGACCTCGGCTCGTGGCTGCTGCCCCTGGTTGTGCTTGCCCTGGTCGCATCGCGCGCCGGCATCGGCGACCGCTTCGTCCACTATGTCGTCGCCAGCAACTGGGCGTCGGCGATCACTGCCTGGATGCTGCTGCCTTCAGCGCTGATCAGGCTTTTCCTGCCGTCTGGCAACCCGGTTGCCGAATTGGTGTGGCTGGTTCTGGTGGTGCTTTCGCTGGTACTCTCCTGGCGGATGACCAACGCCGCGATCGGCAAGGGCGCGGCTGTCGGCAGCGCCGTGTTCGCAGGCATGTTGGTGGTGTCTCTGGCCGTGTTGTTCGGCCTGGTGGCGCTGCTCGGCATCACTGTGCCGACCGCCGCTCCGGCCTAGAACTTTTCCGGATAGTCTACACCGACGAGAAAAAGCCCGTCGGGCGGCGCCACCTGGCCGCAGGCGGCGCGGTCTTGTGCAGCGAGCGCGGCCTTGAGGTCGGCGGCGGTCCAGCCGCCGTCGCCGACGCGTTTCAGCGAACCGACCATGGAGCGCACCTGGTTGTGCAGGAAAGAGCGCGCCGAGGCCCTGACTTCGATCAGGTCGCCCTGGCGGCTTACATCGAGCCGCTCCAGCGTCCGCACCGGACTATTGGCCTGGCATTGCGTCGAGCGGAAGGTGGTAAAGTCATGTCGGCCGAGCAGGACTTTCGCCGCTTCGTGCATGGCGTCCGCATCGAGCCGCTTCGGCACCCACCAGACCTTGCCCTTTTCCATCGCTGCAGGCGCGCGCCGGTTGAGGATGCGGTAGAGATAGTGCCGTCCGGTGGCCGAGAAACGGGCGTCGAACTCATTGGGGACAACCGTGGCCTGCAGGATGGCGATGCGCGCGCCTGCCGCCTGCAGGTGCGCGTTGACGGCGTCGCGCACCTTGTCGTTTGGCCATGCCTTGGCGAGGTCGACATGCGCCACCTGGGCGGTCGCATGCACGCCGGCGTCGGTGCGGCCGGCGGCGCGTATCCGCACCGCCTCACCGCAAAATTTCTCGATCGCCTGCTCTATCGCCTGCTGCACCGAAGGCTGATCCGCCTGGTGTTGCCAGCCGGCGAAGAGGCTGCCGTCATATTCGATATCGAGACGAAAACGCGGCATACACCCTTCGTTCAGGCGGCGAGTGCGGTAAAGGCCTGGGCGTAGACCAGTTTGCCTTTTTCGGGTGCGTCACCCCAGGCCAGCGCCTGCAGCGCTTCGCCCTGATATTCGCTCTCGAACTTTTCGGCGCGCGCATGGCTGTAGCCGAAGCGGCCGTAATAGGCCGGATCGCCCAACACAACGGCGAGCGTCTCGCCGCCATCCCTGAGGCGGATATGCGCCTCGCGGATCAGCGCACCGCCAATGCCCGAGCCGTGGAACGAAGGTTCCACCGCCAACGGCGCCAGCGCCACGGCTGCAAACTGCTTGCCGCCGTTCTGGACGAACAGCCTGGAAAACAGGATGTGGCCGACCACCTGGCCGTCTTCTTCCGCCACCAGTTCGACAACGGCGTCGCCGCCGGTGACCAGAGCGTCGACCAGCCCGGCCTCCGCCTGCTGGCCGAATGCGTGTTCCTCGACCAGGCGTATGGCCTCGCGGTCCCGCGGCGTCGCGCCGCGTATCGACATCATGCTCATGAGAACTTCATTCCTTTTTCGATCTTGGCCCCGCGCAGAAACTCCTGCGCGGCAGCGGGCTTTCCGCCCGCCCGTTGAACTTCGACCAGCCTGACCGCGCCCGACCCGCAGGCGACCGTCAGCCGGTCATCGAGAATTCCTCCCGACTCGCCCATGCTTTCAGAAAGCGTGCCTTCCAAAAGCGTCGAGCGAAGCAGTTTCAGCCGTTCCGTGCGCCCGCCGATGTCGGCCTCGCACCAGGCGCCGGGAAATGGCGACAGGCCGCGAATGTGATTGTGGACCTCCGCAGCCGGGCGCGTCCAGTCCACACGTGTCTCCGACTTATCGATTTTCCTGGCGTAGGTCACCCCGTCAGCCGCCTGCAAAGTCGATGCCAGGGTATTTGTCTCCAATCGGGACAGCGCTTCCACCATCAGCGTGGCAGCAATATTCATCAAGCGGTCGTGCAGATCGCCGGCCGTCATGTCGGGCTCTATGGCGCATTTTTCAACCAGTGCCACCGGACCGGTGTCCAGGCCCTCTTCCATGCGCATCACCATCATGCCGGTTTCGACGTCGCCGGCCATAATGGCTCGCTGGATGGGAGCTGCACCACGCCAACGCGGCAAAAGCGAGGCGTGGCCATTGAGGCAGCCGAGGCGCGGAGCCTCCAGAATAGCCTTCGGCAACAGCAAACCATACGCGACGACGACTGCGACATCGGCACGCAACGCATGGAAAGCAGCTTGCTCGCCCTCGCCCTTCAGCGACAGCGGCGTGCGCACTTCGATGCCCAGCCGCTCAGCCTCGCGCTGCACCGGCGACGGTGTCAGCTCCAGACCGCGGCGGCCGGCGGCGCGCGGCGGCTGGGTGTAGACGGCTGCTATCTCGTGCTCGGCCTCGGCAATCGCGCGCAGCACCGGCACCGAAAACTCCGGCGTGCCCATGAAGATGACGCGAAGCGGCATTTTCGTCCAGTATCCTGTTCTGCGCGCGGCAGTCCGCTCAAGCGTCTGCTTCAAACGGGTTTACGATCTTGAGGTCAAGCTCTTCGAAGTCCCTGATATTGCGCGTCGCCAGCATAGCGTCGTGCGACAGGCAGATGGCAGCGATCATGGCATCGGAAAGGCTGATCGGCCGGCCGATAGTTTCCCGCATTGCCCGGAGCTTGCCCGCCAGACGGGGAATGGGACCGGCAAATTCGACGACACGTCCCGAAAACTGCTTCGAAACCAGGTGGTCAAGTGCACGGACGTGGCGGTCCGAGCCGGTCTTGTTTAGAAACCTTTCGGCTCCAAAGGACTGCTCCATGACAACAGGACCGCAGAGATAGAGGTCGAGCAGGTCCTGTCTGCGAAACCACTTAGCGACGTTTGGATCGGGCGCGGGCCGGCTCGCTTCCGAGACGACATTGGTATCGAGGATTATCACTCGAAATTCTCAATGGTGCGGCCAAAGTCGCGTTTCCGTTCCGCTTCGATCTCATCCATCATCTGCGCAAATTCGTCGCTGATTGCATTTTCCGAGGCGAAGGCAGCGCGAATCGCATCCCAAGCCGTGAGTCCAGGCTCGGCCTTGCCTTCTTTTTCCGCAACCATGCCTTTTCGCAATAAATCGATCGCCTTGATCGAGAGGCTTTGGCCGCCCTTGCGTGCCGCATGCTCGATTTCACGCTTCAATGGCTCGGGAATATCTCTGATCAACATATCGCCCATCGGAGTCTCCAGTCTGATATCAATGATATCACGCAAGGAAGCGTCTCTCAATAGGGGCGGGTCGAGAGGGATGTTGTGCGATGCGCGCCGAAAGCAGGGCTATCCCACCAGCTTGCCCGGCGCCTTGTCCTTGGCGAGCTTCTTGAACTTCTTGACCACCATGTCGCGCTTCAGCTTCGAGATGTGGTCGATGAACAGCACACCGTTGAGATGGTCGATCTCGTGCTGCAGGCAGGTCGCCATCAGGCCTTCGGCCTCGATCTCCTGCAGCTTGCCGTCGCGGTCGAGATATTTCACGCGCACCGAGGCGGGACGCTCGACCTCGGCGTAATAGTCCGGGATCGACAGGCAGCCTTCCTCGTAGACGGAGCGAGCGTCGGCGCTTTCGAGGATTTCGGGATTGATGAAGACATGCGGCGCCGGCGGCTCGTCTTCCTTGGCGAGGTCGATGACCAGCATGCGCAGCGGCTCGCCAATCTGGATTGCGGCCAAGCCGATGCCCGGCGCATCATACATCGTCGCCAGCATGTCGTCGGTCAGTTTGCGCAAAGGCGCGTCGACGCGTTCGACCGGTTTGGAGACCTGGCGCAGGATAGGATCGGGAAGGATGATGAGCGGCTTGATCGACATGGCGCCTCACCTAAAACGTCGCAGGAGAAGCGTCAACCGGTGCGAATCGGTCTCGTTCACGTTTTGATCTGTGCCAGGTCTGCGAATCGGCTATGCTGGCGGGATGAACGACCTGAGCACCATCCTTTCCGAACCCGTTGCCCGGCTTGGCGCGACGACGATCACGCTCGGCCATGCACTGGCCATCGGCGCGCTGGTGTTTCTCGGCCTGTTCCTGGCGCTTGTCGTGGCGCTGTGGCGATCGGCCAAGGCGCGCACCATCGCCGCGGCGGAAGCTGCCGACCACGCCCGCGACGCCGAGGCGCGGATGGCCGGCATTTTGCAAAGCCAGGCCGAGATGCAGGGCCGCATGGGCGCCATCGCCGACGTGTTCGGCGCAAGGCAGGCCGAACTCAACCAGTCGATCGGCCAGCGCCTCGACGCCATGACCGGCCGACTCGGCCAAACCATGACCGAACAGACCAAATCGACGCATGAGAGCCTCGCCAAACTGCAGGAACGGCTGGCGGTCATCGACACCGCGCAAGGCAACATTCAGTCGCTGGCCGGCCAGGTCGTGCAATTGCAGGCGATCCTGTCCAACAAGCAGACGCGCGGCGCCTTCGGCCAGTCGCGCATGGAGGCGATCGTCGCCGACGGCCTTCCGATGGGCGCCTACGAGTTCCAGGCAACGCTGTCAAACGGCAGCCGTCCCGACTGCCTGGTCAGGATGCCGAACGGTGCGCCGCAGCTTGCCATCGACGCCAAGTTTCCGCTGGAAGCCTGGAACGCCATCCGCGCCGCCGATGGCGCCGAACAACAGAAGATCGCGGCCCAGGCTTTCCGCCGCGACATCGAAATTCACGTCCGCGATATCTCGGAAAAATACCTGATCCAGGGCGAGACGCAGGACACCGCCTTCATGTTCGTGCCGTCCGAATCGGTGTTCGCCGAAATCCACGAGAATTTCGACGCCGTGGTCCAGAAGGCGCACCGGGCGCGTGTCATCATCGTCTCGCCGTCGCTTTTGATGCTGTCGATCCAGGTCATCCAGGCCATCCTCAAGGACGCCCGCATGCGCGAACAGGCGCATCTGATCCAGGGCGAGGTGATCCGGCTGATGGAGGACGTCGCGCGCGTCGACGAACGCGTGCGCCGGTTGCAGACGCATTTTGGCCAGTCGGCCAAGGATATCGACGAGATACTGGTGTCGACGTCGAAGGTGACCAAGCGCGGCCAAAAGATCGAAGCGCTGGAGTTTGGCGAAAACGAAGCCGAAGTGCGCGGTGGCGGACCCGCCAAGGCCGAAGCCGGGGTGCGGGTGGCGGATTCCAAGACGGGGCAGCTCAGGCTACGTGTCGTCGAAGGCGACGATTAAAGTGCGTCGCGCTGAAACGGATTCATACGACGCGCTTTAAGTCTTTGTTTTGATGAATGTCGTTGTCCCAGAACCGCGGCTCACTTCTGGGCAACATGCATTAGACCGTAGCCACCATCACGTGCGCCTGGATCTTGGCCGCAACCTCGCCGCTGCCGTGTCTGGCTGCAATCACGGACGCGGCGTGATCGGTTGCGGCTTCCAGTTTTCCTCTGGCCTCGATTTCGTTGCGAAGCGGAGTTCCCTGGCAATAGGCAACCGCCGGAAGGCGCGGCGAGGAGGCACGGCTTTGTTCGGCCCTCGTGTCGATCACCACACGGGAGAAACCTGCGGCTTCCAACTCGCCGCGGATCAATGCAGTGTCATTGTAGCCGTGCGGCGTGCGGGCGAGAAAGCGGGGCGGATCGTTCGGAAAAATCTCCGCAAGAGCATTCGTCACATCATTGGCGAATACATTCTCTTCAATGCGATCCCACACGTTGAACAGGAAATGGCCGCCGGTCTTCAGGACCCGCTTTGCTTCGCGATAGCCGGCGGCTCGGTCGGGAAAGAACATCGCGCCGAACTGACAGCAAACGAGATCGAAAGCCGCATCTTCGAACGGCAGCGCCAGAGCATCCGCCTGACGCCATTGTATACGACTGTCGGGAGCTTGTCGCGAGGCCGCGTAGTCGAGCATAGGCTGGTTGAGGTCGGTCACGACATAGCTTGCGCCGGGAGACAGTTTTGGAGCCAATGCGCGGGTGACAACGCCGGTGCCGGCGGCGACTTCCAGGACGGCGCCGGGCGACAAGGACGCTGCCCGTCGTGCCAAATCCGCGGCGAACGGCTCGAAGATCAGCGGCACCATGTAGCGGTCGTAGTTTTCCGGAATCGAGCCGGCAAACACTTTGTCCGTTTCCGACATTGCTATCCCCCGCCATCCGTTTGATGGCTAGCCTAGCACATTATTGGCTGGTTTGGGCCGCGTTTAACCGGGAGGCAGGTGCTACTGCGCCTCTACGATGCTTACGCCCTCGAATTCCGGAAGCCAGTGCAGGGCCGATCGGTGCCATTTCTGTTGGGTCGGAACGAGATCCTCGCGTTGCCGCGCGGTCCCCGCCCTGATCCCATAGACCTTCGGCCCGTCGCCAACCGACGTTGCGTAAAGATGCGAACCGCAGTCGCCGCAGAACGCCTGGGCACGCTTGGCGCCGCTCGATCCCGTCTTGATATAAACCTTCGGTGTTCCCTTGGTGATCCTATAATGATCCTCAGGCGCGGGAACAGTGACACGAAAGGCGGTGCCGGTCAGTTGCTGGCAGTCGGTGCAATGACAGATAGAGGTCTTTTCCGGGTCGACCTCTGCTTCATAAGTTATGGCGCCGCAATGACACCCACCATCGATTTTCATGGTTGATTCTCCGAATTCCGTCGAGTGATCTTAGCGGGACCAGGCGATGGGGCCAACGGTGGACTGCTGGTCCAGAACTAGTCCGACGCCGCCTCGACCTGCTTGCGCCGGTGCTCCCAGGTTCCGGTCGTCTGCGGCTTGACGAACAGCCTGGTGATCTCCGGCATTTCTTTTTTCAAGAGCGCCTCGATGCGCTCGACACAGGCTTCGATCTCAGGCGCCGTCAGATGGTCCTCGAATTCGATGCTCAGCCCAGCGACGATCTGTCGAGGGCCGAGATGGACGGTGAGAACGCCGTTGGCCCGCTGCACTGCCGGATCCTGCTGGGCGATGGTCAGCACCTTGGCCTGCACTTCCGGCGAGGCCGGCTCACCGATGAGCAATCCCTTGCTTTCGCGCGCCAGAAAGATGGCGGTGGCGCCGAGGATCATCGCGATGCCGATCGAGGCGACGCCGTCGAGTTCGGGCATGTCGAGGAGTTCGGCCGCCAATATGCCGGCGAAGGCGACGAACAGACCGAGCAGGGCGGCGCTGTCCTCGAACAGGATCGTGTAGACGCTCGGATCCTTGCTCGATTGCACGGCCTGCAGCCAGCCTTGCTTGCCCTTCTGCTGGCGGAACTCCTTCAGCGCCACGTACCAGGAGCTGCCCTCGAACAGCATTGAGAGGCCCAGCACGATGTAGTTGATTTTGGGATTGGCGACCGGCTCAGGCGCCATGATGTGGACGACGCCTTCATAGAAGGACACGCCGGCGCCGAGCGCGAATACGAGCAAGGCGACAATGAAGCTCCAGAAATACAGCTCGCGGCCATGGCCGAGCGGATGCGTGCGGTCCGGCGGGCGGGCGGCGCGGTGCATGCCGTAGAGCAGCAGCCCGCCATTGCCGGTATCCACCAGCGAGTGCACGCCTTCCGACAGCATCGCCGAGCTGCCGGTGAAGAAGGCGGCGACGAATTTGGTCACAGCAATAGCGAGATTACCGGCGAGCGCCGCGTAGATGACCGTCTTCGACCCGCCATGTGCTGCCATGCTGTCCCTCCAAGGAACCTGATGTAACGCCCCTGCCGCCGAGCTCCACAGGCATCACAACGCACGAATCGCCCGGTCGTTCAGGGTCTTGTAGGCAGCTTGCGGAAAGACGCCCCTATTCGATGATCTCGTCCGTCCACACCTTGAAACCAGCCAGCGTGCCCGGTCCGAAGATGTGGGTGAGCGGCACGTCGGCGGCGTCGCGGCCCGACGCGATCAGGATGCGGCCGATGCGCGGCGAATTGTTGCGTGGATCGAAGACATGCCAGCGGCCGCCGAGATAGACCTCCATCCAGGCTGCGAAATCCATGCTCGCCCAAGGTTTGGGCAGGCCGATGTCGCTGATGTAGCCGGTGCAGTAGCGGGTCGGGATATTGAGCGCACGGCAGAAGGTGACCGCAAGGTGGGCAAAGTCGCGGCAGACGCCGCTTTGCTCGCGATAGGCTTCGGCCGCGGTGCGCGTCGGTCGGGCATTGCCGTAGCTGAAGACGATGTGGTTGTGGACGAAATCACAGACCGCCTGGACGCGGGCAATACCGAGCGGAGTGTGCCCGAACAGCCGCCAGGCTTCGCTGGCCAGCAGATCGCTCTCGCAAAAGCGGCTGGGCAACAGGAACAGCAATGTGTCCGACGGCAGGTCGCGCACCTCATGCTGCCAGGCCATCAGGTCGCCCATCTCGAAGGTACCGGGGTCGCGGATTACCGAATCGGTGCCGAAGGTGAAGCGTCCGGGCGGGGCGACGAAACGGTTGCACCAATTGCCGAAACTGTCGCGGTAGCTCTGGATCGGCACCGGCGGGTTGGAGGTCAGGAAATCCGGGCGCTCGAGATCGGAGGCCCTGGAGTAGTGGACGTTGAGCATCGCGATCAGCGGCGTTTCCTGCGGAAAATCGAAACTCATCTCGCTGCCGATGCGGATTCGCATTGTCGTCCTGACCGCACTGCCTGATCATCGCCGGGCGAAGGCATGGCCGATGCTGCAGTGCGAAGGCAACCATGGCACGGACCGGAATGGTTTACGAGCAAATTAGAAACCGGTTGAAAGCGGCCCGCCGGCGCCGGCGACGGACGCCCGCCCCCTTGCAGTCCGGCGTTTCTCTTGTTTCACTTGGCCTCCCAGCAACTGGAGGAACGAATCATGGCTAAAGGTGCGATGAAGGCGGGCAAGGAAGCTCGGAAGCCGAAAAAAGACGCCAAGAAGCCCGCAGCGGCTCCGGCACTCAAGGCGCCGCCCGTGAAGGCGATGAGGCTTAAGGAAAAGTAAGCCCGCCTCGGAAGATCTTGGACGGTTGAAATCCGGACAAACCGTTTCGGCGCAGATTTTGACACCGGCGGCATGAACGATGCGGCCGGTGTTTTGTTGATCGCACCGGCGCAGCCGCTTGTGTCGAAGCGGCGAGGACGACCTCGCGCCTTTCTCAAAAATCCGGCCGGGACGACCCGCCATCCTCGTGGAAGGAGTGCATCCCGATGTCGTGGATTTTTCTGTTCTTCGCTGGTCTGTTCGAAATCGGCTGGGCGATCGGCCTCAAATACACCGACGGCTTCTCGAAGCCGCTGCCGACGGTGCTCACTGTCGCCTCGATGATCATCAGCCTCGGGTTGCTCGGCCTGGCGCTCAAGACGCTGCCTGTCGGGACGGCCTATGCGGTGTGGACCGGCATCGGCACAGTCGGCACGGCGCTGCTTGGCATCTGGCTGCTGGGCGAGCCTGCGACGGCCATCCGGCTCGCCTGCATTGCGCTCATCGTCTGCGGCATTATGGGGCTGAAGCTCGCCGCCTGAGCAAAGCAACCAAGGAAATCGACGCACAAACACATTCAGGGCCGCTGGAAGGCGACCCTGATGTCCGATCGTTTCGATCGAAGCGTTAGCGGGCGGAGAAGCCCGGAGGCGTCCTGCCGGTACGCTGCTTGCGCGCCGCATAGCGTGCGTCGCGCTTGGCCTTGCGTTCGGCTTCGTCGGCCAGCAAACGGGCAATGCGCTCGTTTTCTTCGGCTTCCTTGATCTTCGCTTCAGCCTGCGCTGCCTCTTCGGCCGCAATACGCGCCGCTTCGGCTGCTGCCTCGCGCTCGGCCTTCTCGACCGCCTCGCGTGCCAGCTTTTCCTGCTTCAGCCTGGCCTTTTCGGCCTCGCGTATCTCGCGAGCCTCAAGAATCGCTTTGCGTTCGGCCTGTTTGGCCAGAACCGCAGGATCATCAGCCGCCGGCTTTGACTTGAAGCGCTCCAGAAGCGCCTTCTTTGCCTCGTTCGCGGCATTGCGCCGCTCGAAAATGTCTTTTTCCCTGTAGATAGCCAAGTCCACTTCCCTGAAGTCAATTCGCGACGCTTACATACGCGCGAAAACCGAGAGTTCAAGCGCCAAAACGGTATGCCAGCCATGAAAGTTTATGCTGTTGCAGCCGGGAGACGCGTTTTCCCTGAAACAAAGCCGGCCGAAACCGACATGCACTGTTCACTATCCGCCCCTCTGGCGGCCGGGGCGGCTCGCCGCTACCTCTAGCGGCAAATCAGAACATTTGGATGACATGCCATGGAACTCGGTCTCTACACTTTCGCCGACGTCAGCCCGGAGCCCGGCCCCGGCGCGATCGGCCCGCATCAGCGACTACGCAATCTGATCGAGGAGGTCGAGCTGGCCGACCAGGTCGGCCTCGACGTCTTTGGTCTGGGCGAACATCACCGCCCCGACTATGCCGCGTCCGCGCCGGTGGTGGCGCTGGCCGCTGCCGCCGAACGCACCAAGCGCATCAAGCTGACCAGCGCGGTCACCGTGCTGTCCTCCGACGATCCGGTGCGCGTCTTCCAGCAGTTCGCAACGCTCGACCTTTTGTCGGGCGGCCGGTCCGAGATCATGGCCGGGCGCGGCTCGTTCATCGAATCCTTCCCGCTGTTCGGCTACAATCTCGAGGACTATGACGAGTTGTTCGCCGAAAAGCTCGATTTGCTGCTGGCCATACGCGACAGCGTCAAAGTCACCTGGTCCGGCAATCTGCGCGCGCCGATCAACGACCGCGGCGTCTATCCGCGACCGCTGCAGGACAAATTGCCGATCTGGATCGCAATAGGTGGAACGCCGCAATCTGCTGCGCGTGCGGGCGTGCTCGGTTTGCCGCTGGCACTGGCCATCATCGGCGGCGAGCCGGCGCGGTTTGCACCGCTGTTCGACATTTATCGCGATGCCGCCAGGCGGGCCGGTACCGACCCCTCGGGCCTTGCCACCAGCATCAATGTGCACGGCTTCATCGCCGGCACCACTGAACAGGCGGCCGACGATTTCTATGGCCCGCAGGCCGAAGTGATGAACCGCATCGGCCGCGAGCGCGGCTGGGGCCCGACCTCGCGGGCGCATTTCGATCAGTCGCGTGGTCCGAACGGCGCGCTGTTCGTCGGCGATCCGGAGCAGGTGGCGGAAAAGATCGTCGCCCAGCACAAGATCTTCAACAATGACCGCTTCCTGCTGCAGATGGCGATCGGCGCCATGCCGCACGCCAAGATCATGAAGGCGATCGAACTGTACGGCACCAAGGTGGCGCCGATCGTGCGCAAGGAGACCGCCAAGCCCGGCGTCGCCGTCGCAGCGCCAGCCGCCTGAGCGACGGGCGGCTCGGATTGAGGGCCTTGCCGGCTAACGGAACCTTGGGCTTGCAGAGGCGTTTCCGTCGTCGGAATGCACCAATTGCGGTGCGCCGCTGAGGGAAAATCATGAAAGCCGAACCCGCCGCTTTGGGTGCTGGCCTTGCCGAGACCGAAGAGGCGAGAGTTGTGGCGCGTGCCGACACGCATCTGATGCGTTCGCTGCTCATCGGGATCTTCCTGTTCATGGCCATCTACGCGCTGTATTTCGCGCGTGCTTTCTTCATGCCGGTCATCCTCGCCTTCCTGCTGACGCTGACGCTGACACCAATCGTGCGCTTCCTGCGCAAGCGCGGCATTCCGGAAGTGGTTTCGGCGACAATGTTGGTCGTGCTGTCGATCTGCGTCTTCGGCGTTGCCGGCTATCTGCTCAGCGGCCCGGTCATCGACCTTCTCAACAACACCTCGTCGATCGGCCAACAACTTACCGAACGGCTGGCGCAATTGCGGCGTCCGCTCGAGAGGATCATGCAGATCTCGCATCAGATCGAACAGATGACGGAGACCTCGCAGGAGCCGGGCATCCAGAAGGTGGCGATGGCGCAGTCCGGCGTCCTGTCGGCCGCCGCCAGCAACGTCCTGTCGGCGGGGACAAGCCTGACCATCATCTTCGTGCTGTCGCTGTTCCTGCTGGCGTCGGGCACGATGTTCTATGAGAAGATCATCCAGTCCTTCGCCAGCCTCAGCGAGAAGAAGCGGGCCTTGCGCGTCGTCTATGACGTCGAGCGCGAAATCTCGCATTATCTGCTCACCGTCACCGTCATCAATGCCGGTCTCGGCGCGGTTATCGGCCTTGGCCTGTGGGCGCTCGGCATGCCCAACCCGCTGGTCTGGGGAACGATGGCGGCGCTGCTCAACTTCCTGCCCTATGTCGGCGCGCTGATTACCATCGTGCTGGTCAGCGTCATTGCGATGATCAGCTTCGACTCGATTACCTACGCCCTCTTGGCGCCGGGCTTCGTGCTTTTGTGCGACATCGCCGAAGGCCAGTTCGTTACACCGATGGTTGTCGGCCGACGCCTCGAGATCAACGCCGTGGCGATCTTCATCGCCATCGCCTTCTGGTCCTGGCTTTGGGGCTTTGTCGGCGCGCTGATGGCGGTGCCGCTGCTGGTCGTCGTCAAGGTGTTCTGCGATCATTTCGATGGCCTCAGCCATGTCGGCAATTTTCTCGCCGCACAGCAGACGGCCGTGGTGGAGGAGGAAGCGGCCGAAGAGAACGGAAAGGCAGCGGCATAAGCTTGCCGCGCCCGTCCATCATCTCGCATTTGTTGTCTTCAGGCGGAGTGCCTATATCGAGCCGGTCAAGCCGGACCCTGCGATGAACGATGCCTCCTTCGACCTCGATTCCTATTTCGACCGCATTGGCTATCGCGGTCCGATCGATGCGTCGGTCGACACGCTGAGCGCGCTGCATCGCCAGCATCCGCAGGCGATCCCGTTCGAGAATCTGGACCCGTTGCTTGGCGCCAGCTCGACATCGTCATTCCCGACCGCGCCTTCGAAACCAGGGTCAGGCAGTTGAACATCGTAAAGGCTTGAGGCCCATGACCGCACTTTCCGTTCTCGACCTGTCGCCGATCGTCGAAGGCAGCGACGCCTCGCAATCGCTGGCAAATTCGCTCGACCTGGCCCGCCATGCCGAGCGGCTCGGCTACAGGCGCTACTGGCTGGCCGAGCACCACAGCATGCCGGGCATCGCCAGCGCGGCGACCGCCGTGGTCATCGCCCATGTCGCCGGCGGCACCAAGACCATCCGCGTCGGCGCCGGTGGCATCATGCTGCCCAACCATGCGCCGTTGGTGATTGCCGAGCAGTTCGGCACGCTGGCGGCACTGCACCCCGGCCGCATCGACCTCGGCCTCGGCCGCGCGCCCGGCACCGATATGGGAACAGCGCGCGCGCTGCGCCGCAATCTCGAGGCGTCAGACAATTTCCCCCAGGATGTCGTCGAGCTGATGGGCTATTTCCAGCCGGCCGCGGAAGGCCAGCGTATCCACGCCGTGCCCGGCGAAGGCCAGAAGGTGCCGGTCTGGATCCTCGGTTCCAGCCTCTATGGCGCGCAGCTCGCCGCCATGCTCGGCCTGCCCTATGCCTTCGCCTCGCATTTCGCGCCGGCCGAACTCGACCATGCGCTGGAGATCTACCGTTCGCGCTTCCAGCCTTCGGAACAGCTGGACAAGCCCTATGTCATGCTCGGCCTCAACGTTTTCGCCGCACCAACCGACTCCGAGGCCAAACTGCTGTTCACCTCGCTCCAGCAGGCCTTCGTCAATCTGCGCACCGGGCGGGCCGGCCGCCTGCCGCCGCCGGTCGAGGGCTATGACCAGACGCTCGAGCCGATGGCAAAAACCATGATTTCGCAGGCGCTGTCCTGCGCCGTCGTCGGCTCTCCCGAAACCGTCCGGCAAGGCATAGACGCGTTCGTGCGCCGCACCGGCGCAGACGAGCTGATGGTGACCGCGCAGATCTTCGACCATGCGGCACGCGTGCGCTCGTTCGAAATCCTGGCCGAGGCGCATAAATCGCTGTCGCAGGCCGCGTGACGCTTTTGCCTGTGTCTGCGTGGGCAGGCGCCTTCCTCAGCCAGGAGCCGCCTCTCTCACGCATAGGTGACGTTTTCTTGTGGTTTCGAAGCCCTGACTGGGCGCTTCGCCGGGGGATCGCGCAGATCCTGGGGTTTTGAGCGCGGTTTGAGCACATCCGGGCCGCCGGGCGGCTGTTCAAAGGCGCCAAGCGCGGCGCGGTGGATGCCATGCGCAGAATGCTTGCGCCCGATGCCGCCTGTTCTTATATACGCGCCAAGCCGCCCAGTGCCGGAATGCCGGTTGCCGGAGCGGAATTTCTTGTGAACAGGGGCTTTCGTCGGAACGCCTTACGGGTCCTGAGAGCCTGCTTAGCGGAGAGACTAGAAAAATGGCAAAAGTAATCGGTATCGATCTCGGCACCACCAACTCCTGCATCGCCATCATGGATGGCAAGGAGCCCAAGGTCATTGAAAATGCGGAAGGCGCGCGCACGACGCCTTCCATCGTCGCCATCTCGGGCGACGGCGAACGTCTCGTCGGCCAGCCGGCCAAGCGCCAGGCGGTCACCAATCCTGAAAACACCATCTTCGCGGTCAAGCGCCTGATCGGCCGCCGCTATGACGACCCGGTGACGGAGAAGGACAAGAAGCTTGTCCCCTACAAGATCGTCAAGGGCGACAATGGCGATGCCTGGGTCGAGGCCGGCGGCAAGAAGCAGTCGCCCAGCCAGATCTCGGCCATGATCCTGCAGAAGATGAAGGAAACGGCGGAGGCCTATCTCGGCGAGAAGGTCGAGAAGGCGGTCATCACCGTTCCGGCCTATTTCAATGACGCCCAGCGCCAGGCCACCAAGGACGCCGGCAAGATCGCCGGCCTTGAGGTGCTGCGCATCATCAACGAGCCGACGGCTGCAGCACTTGCCTACGGCCTCGACAAGAAGGATGGCAAGACCATTGCCGTCTATGACCTTGGCGGCGGCACGTTCGACATTTCGGTGCTCGAAATCGGCGACGGCGTGTTCGAAGTGAAGTCGACCAATGGCGACACCTTCCTCGGCGGCGAGGATTTCGACATGCGTCTCGTCGAATACCTGGCGGCCGAGTTCAAGAAGGAACAGGGCATCGACCTGAAGAACGACAAGCTTGCGCTGCAGCGCCTCAAGGAGGCGGCTGAAAAGGCCAAGATCGAGCTGTCGTCGACGACGCAGACGGAAATCAACCTGCCCTTCATCACCGCCGACGCGACCGGCCCCAAGCACCTGACGCTGAAGCTGACCCGTGCCAAGTTCGAGCAGCTGGTCGACGATCTCGTCCAGCGCACCATCGAGCCCTGCAAGGCGGCGCTCAAGGATGCCGGGCTGAAGGCTGGCGAGATCGACGAAGTGGTCCTGGTCGGCGGCATGACCCGCATGCCCAAGATCCAGGAGATCGTGAAGCAGTTCTTCGGCAAGGAGCCGCACAAGGGCGTCAACCCGGATGAAGTCGTCGCTTTGGGCGCCGCCATCCAGGCCGGCGTGCTGCAGGGCGACGTGAAGGACGTGCTGCTGCTCGACGTGACGCCGCTGTCGCTCGGCATCGAGACGCTGGGTGGCGTGTTCACCCGCCTGATCGAACGCAACACGACCATCCCGACCAAGAAGAGCCAGGTGTTCTCGACCGCTGAAGACAGTCAGTCGGCCGTGACCATCCGCGTCTTCCAGGGCGAGCGTGAAATGGCTGCCGACAACAAGGCGCTCGGCCAGTTCGACCTGGTCGGCATTCCGCCGGCGCCGCGCGGCGTGCCGCAGATCGAGGTCACTTTCGATATCGACGCCAACGGCATCGTCAACGTTTCGGCCAAGGACAAGGGCACCGGCAAGGAGCACCAGATCCGCATCCAGGCCTCTGGTGGCCTTTCGGACGCCGACATCGAGAAGATGGTCAAGGACGCCGAAGCCAATGCCGAGACCGACAAGCAGCGGCGTGCTTTGGTCGAGGCCCGCAACCAGGCCGAGGCGCTGGTGCACTCCTCCGAGAAGTCGCTGAAGGAATATGGCGACAAGGTTTCGGAAACCGAGCGCACGGCGATATCGGAGGCTATCACGGCGCTGAAGGCTGCTGCCGAAGGCGACGATGCCGCCGACATCGAGGCCAAGTCGCAGACGCTTGCCGAAGCATCCATGAAGCTCGGCCAGGCCATGTACGAAGCTTCGCAGAAGGAAGCGGCGGAAGCCGACGCCAAGGCGGACGCGGCCAAGGATAGCGACGTGGTCGACGCCGATTTCGAGGAAATCGACGAAAACGACGAGAAGAAGAAGTCGGCCTGACCGGTTGACGGCAAATAAAGCGGAAAGCCCGGCGCAAAGCCGGGCTTTTTTGCAACCCTCGCTGAAAAAGTGCGGGCCTTGCCGAAAAAGTCACTGAAAAACACAGGCACAAGCGCGCCGGCCCTAGCATCCGGGCATCACCGCTCCTAAATCGAGACAACGTGCCGGCAAACGACGCAACATGCATCAAGACGTTGAGCATCCGGACTGCGGGAAAAGATGAAAGCTGATTTCTACGAGACGCTGGGCGTGCAAAAGGGCGCCGACGAGAAGGAGCTCAAGAGCGCTTTCCGCAAGCTGGCCATGCAGTTCCATCCCGACCGCAATCCCGGCGATCACTCCTGCGAGCACAAGTTCAAGGAAATCAACGAAGCCTACGAAACGCTGAAGGACCCGCAGAAGCGCGCGGCCTACGACCGTTTCGGTCACGCCGCCTTCGAGCAGGGCGGCATGAATGGCGGCGCGCAAGGTTTTGGCGCCGGCGGCTTCGCCGACATTTTCGAGGATATTTTCGGCGACATGATGGGCGGGCGCCAGCGCCGCTCGTCGGGCGGCCGCGAACGCGGCGCCGATTTGCGCTACAATATGGAAATCACGCTGGAAGAAGCGTTTGCCGGCAAGACCGCGCAAATCCGCGTGCCGGCCTCGATCTCATGCACGGAATGCTCCGGGACAGGCGCCAAGCCCGGCACCCAGCCGGTGACCTGCTCGATGTGCCATGGCCACGGCAAGGTACGAGCGACGCAAGGCTTCTTCTCGATCGAGCGTACCTGCCCGCAATGCCAAGGCCGCGGCCAGACGATCAAGGACCCGTGCCCGAAATGCGCCGGCCAGGGCCGCGTCACCGAGGAACGCTCGCTGTCGGTCAATATCCCGGCCGGCATCGAGGACGGCACCCGCATCCGGCTTGCCAATGAGGGCGAGGCGGGCCTGCGCGGCGGCCCATCGGGCGACCTCTATATTTTCCTGGCCGTGAAGCCGCATGAATTCTTCCAGCGCGACGGCGCCGATCTCTACTGCAAGGTGCCGATATCGATGACGACGGCCGCCCTTGGCGGCTCGTTCGAGGTGACGACGCTGGACGGCAGTCAGACCAAGGTGAAAGTGACCGAAGGCACGCAGAACGGCCGCCAGTTCCGCCTCAAGGGCAAGGGCATGCCGGTGCTGCGTCAGCCCAATGTCGGCGACCTCTATATCCAGACCGCGGTCGAAACGCCGCAAAACCTGTCGCGCCGCCAGCGCGAGCTGCTGGAAGAGTTCGAGCAGCTGTCGTCGAAGGACAATTCGCCCCAGTCGAGCGGCTTTTTCGCCCGCATGAAGGACTTTTTCGAATCCTTCGGCGAGCACTGAACCCAAACCAAGGCCGCCACGCTTCCCGAACGTCATCAACATCTTATGCCAGATCGCGCCTTGCCTTGGACCTGTTAGCTGCTAAGTAGCGTTCGGGGAGTGTTGAGGAGAACTTGCATGGCACGTGGTCCGGGATTGCGGAAGGCGCTGGCGGAAAAGTTCGACGACGAACTCAAATTCTTCAAAGGCTGGATCGACAAGCCGAAGTCGGTCGGTTCGATCGTGCCGACAAGCTCCGTCACCGCCCGCAAGATGGCTTCCATCGTCAATCCGAAGTCTGGCCTGCCGGTGCTTGAAGTCGGCCCCGGCACAGGCGTCATCACGCGTGCAATCCTCGCCCAGGGCGTTAAGCCCGAAAACCTCTACGCGGTCGAATATTCCACCGATTTCGTGCGCCATCTGCGCCAGCTCTATCCCGGCGTCAACGTCATCGAGGGTGATGCCTTCAATCTCAACGCCACGCTTGGGGAGAAGAGCGGGATGATTTTCGATTCCGTCGTCTCCGGCGTGCCGCTGCTCAATTTTCCGGTCGCACAGCGGATCGCCTATATTGAAAGCCTGCTAGACCGCATCCCGGTTGGACGGCCGATCGTGCAGCTGACCTATGGGCCGTTGTCGCCGATCCCGCCCGGCCGCGGCAATTACACGGTCAAGCATTTCGACTTCATCTTCCGCAACATCCCGCCGACGCAGCTGTGGATCTACCGGCGCGAAGCGCATTAGCTGGTATTGGGGGCGGGAGAAGTCTCTGGCGCCTTGTAAAGGATCGACGTCTCCCGAAGGAAGCTCGATTGAGGGTCGATCCACATCCTTGACTGTTATCCGCCTCGCAAACTCGTGGCGACCTCTCTGATCGTCGCGCACATGGCCCGCACGGCCGTTGCTTCGGCGCTGCTGGAGAACAGAAGCAGCAGAGGCCGACGCGCACGCGGCTCAAGAGGACGCCTCGCGACGGTTCGCTGCCAATCGGCCGGAAACGCCAGGCCTGGCGCAATCGACAAACCGCGCCCGGCCCCAACCAGAGCAAGCAGCGCCGCCATATCGCTCGCCGACAGGATGACAACTGGCGCAACGCCAAAATCCTGGAACAATTCGGCAAGCATTGGTCCGCAGCCGCCGCTCGACATAATGAATGGCTGGCCGTCGAGAGCGCGGATCGGAAATGACCCGCCTTGGACTGAGTTCTTTTGCGATGACGCCACAAAGAGTTCGTCGTCGACAAGTTCCTCGGCTTGGCAATTGCCGGCGATGTAGGACAGTCCAATATCGGCGGCACCGCGATCGACCCACTCCGCCACCTCGGTATCCGTGCCCAAGAGCAGTTCGACAGCAAGCTCCGGGTGCCGGACGGAAGTAATGTTCAACGCATATGGAGCAATCTTTACCGAGGCGCTGCTGACCAGCGCGAGCCGTACTCTGCCTTTGATGGAGTGTTCCCGTAGGCCGACAAGACGGCCTAAAGCATGCAAAGCGGCGCGCGCCGCGTCCAAAGCCGCCTCGCCGGTTGCGGTGAAAGCGACACCGCGCCGATCACGTATGACGAGGGGCGCGCCAACGATCTCCTCCAGCGCCTTCATTGCATGGCTTATGGCCGATTGAGAAAGACAGAGCCGCTCGGCGGTTTTGGTGAAGCTGCGCGTCTCGCTGAGCGATGTCAGGACGCGCACCATCGTGATGTTGATATTAGCTTTGTTCATGGCTGCCGAAATATCTTTCATTTCGCTCATATTAAAGAGCGCTGTAGGTTTTGTGAAGGTGAGGGAAACGACCCTCGAAATCGGCGAGCGGCTTTCCTGGCCTCTCCGGCATGCAGGCGTGCGGTACGACGAGACTGAAACTGGAGTATCGCATGAGCTACCTTCCGCAATTCCTGACCCTTGCTTCGGTCTTCCTGCTCGGCGCCATGAGCCCAGGACCCGATTTTGTAGCCGTGACTTCCCATGCGCTGATCAGCCGTCGCGCGGGGTTCCATGTGGCGCTTGGCATTGCCGCAGCGATCATGGTGTGGGCGGCTCTCGCGATGTGTGGCCTGGGCCTCGTACTGACGCAGATTGCATGGGCTCACCTTGCCGTCCGGATCGCCGGTGCCGTGTATCTCGGTTACCTGGGCAGCAAGATCCTTTTGTCGGCTTGGCAGGCGCGGCCACCGCTGGCCGTCGGTGGCGCAGAGACCACGGCTCCTTGGCGAAGCGGATTCGTTGTCGGAATTACAAATCCGAAGACGGCCGCGTTCTTCGCGAGCCTGTTCATATCGGTATTGCCGATGCAGGCTCCGATCTGGGTCCAGGCAGTGTCGCTGGCCATAATCGGGCTGGTCGCGATGGCGTGGTTTGGGCTTGTCGCGCTAATGTTCTCCACAAGAAGGGTTCGGTCGGTATATGGCAGCGTCCGCAGGCCGATAGATGCCTTGCTCGGAGTTGCACTCATCGCGCTGAGTGCAAGAATTGCGGTCACCCACTAGCAATAGCCCAGCTGCTCGGCACACCTTCGCGCGCTTGCCCCCCGATCGTTTCCGTTTTTTGAGCCAGTGCGTTGATTTGCGCAGCCTCTGGCTGTACCTGTCCGGGAACAAGAGTGGCCAATGGCTGTGATCGCGAAAATCCTCGTCTTCGCCGGCTCGGTGCGCAGCGGCGCCTTCAGCGGCAGGACCGCCGATGTGGCGCAGAAGGAGCTGGCCATGCAAGGCGCCGAGGTGACGCGCATTTCGCTGGCCGACTATCCGCTGCCGATCATCGACGAGGACCTCGAAAAGGAAAAAGGCGTTCCCGACAACGCCGTGAAGCTCGGCCGGCTGATCGCCGCCCATGACGGGCTGCTGATCGCGACGCCCGAATATAATGGCTCGATCCCGCCACTGCTCAAGAACACGATCGACTGGGTAAGCCGGGTGCGCCTCGATGGCGGCTGGCCGGTGAGGCCGCTTGTCGGCAAGGTCGCCGGCCTGTGCTCGTCTTCCAACGGACATTTCGCCGGGATCCGCTGCATCAACCATCTGCGCGCCGTGCTGGTGCGCTGCCAGTTGGAGATGGTGACGCCGGAATGCTCGGTATCCGATGGCGGCAGTGCCTTCGACGGCGACGGCAATTTCAGGGATGAGAGACTGACCAAATCGATGGAGCACCTATGCCGCACGCTGATCGAAACCTCGCGCATGCTGTCGACCCGGACCGGGGCATGATTTCCACAGCCATGCAGGCCCATACCATGAGAGAAAGGCTGATCGTCGGCCTCGACGTGCCGACGGTGAAAGAGGCCGAACAGGCGGTGCAGGAGCTCGACGGCGTCGTCTCCTTCTACAAGATCGGCTATCAGCTGGCCTTCGCCGGCGGGCTCGACTTCGCCAGGGAGTTGGCCAGCGGCGGCACGAAAATCTTCCTCGACATGAAGCTGCTCGACATCGACCACACGGTGGCGAAGGGTGTCGAGAACATCGTGCGCATGGGCATGACCATGCTGACCATCCACGCCTATCCCAAGGCGATGCGAGCCGCGGTGGAGGCCGCCAGGGGCAGCGACCTCTGCCTGCTGGCGGTCAGCGTGCTGACCTCGATGGACGAGCAGGACGTGATCGACGCCGGCTATGAATACGACCCTCACACGCTGGTGCTGAGACGCGCCGAACAGGCGTTGCATGCCGGCATGGGCGGCGTCGTCTGCTCGGCCGAGGAGGCGGAAGCGGTGCGCCGCATCGTCGGACCCGACCTGGCGGTGGTGACACCGGGGATACGGCCCAAGGGCAGCGACCATGGCGACCAGAAACGCGTGGTGACGCCCGGCCAGGCGATCCGCAACGGCTCCAGCCATCTTGTTGTGGGCCGGCCAATCGTGGCGGCAAGCGACAGGCGCGCGGCGGCGGAAGCCATACTGGAAGAGATGCGCGCCGCGTAACGAGGAGAAGAAAATGCCCAAGGGATACTGGATAGCCCGCGTCGATGTGCGCGACGCCGAAGGCTACAAGGACTATGTCGCTGCCGCCAAGCTCGCTTTCGACCGTTTCGACGTGAAGTTCCTTGCCCGTGGCGGTGAGCATGAAAAGGCCGAGGGGCCTGGCCGCGCCCGCAATGTCATTATCGAGTTCGAATCGCTCAGCGCGGCGCACGATTGCTACCACTCGCCGGAGTACCAGCGCGCCGTCGCCATCCGTCAGAAAGTAGCCGATGGCGAGATCGTGCTGGTCGAGGGTATCTGACGCGCGAAGCTGCTCTGCTCAGTGCGGCGCTTCCTCCTGCGCCAGCACCTCCAGTTGATGGCGGTGGCACGACAGCTCATAGCCGACAACGGTGACGGCCGGCGCTAGCGTGAGTAAGATGAGGCAGACCGCCATGTCGACGCCGGCAAGGGCGGCGATGATGGCAAGTGCGACGACCGCAGCCGTTCCCGCCAGCAGCCAGACATGGAGGGGATCGAAGCGCTGGACGAGATAATAATACAGCGCGTAGATCGCCCCCAGGAACACGCCTAGCGGAATGGCGACCGAGAGCAGGGTCGCTACCGGGCCGATATGGGCCTTGTGCTCGATGAAATAGGCCGCGACATGCAGCCCGGCGCCGGTGGCGACGATGGCCGCCACGATCAGCATCTGGCCATAGCCCCAGACAAAAGAGCGATTGCGGTGCTGGTGCAGCACCGTCCCCGAGGGCAGCATGTAATAGACCCACCACATGCCGAAGGTGAGACCCATTCCGGCAATGCCGATCAAGGCGGCATCGAGGTTCCAGCCCTGCTCCTCGACCACGGCCGACAGCGTCGCCAGCGTGCCGACCACCCCTTCGCCCAGCGCGATGATGGCGAACAGGCTGTAGCGCTCGGCGACGTGGTGCGCGTGCCAGGGCGTGCCGCCATCCCTGCGCTCGGCGATCGCCGGCCCGGCAAGCTCGATGAGAACCAGGATGGCGCCGAAAGCCAGGCTGGTCTCCAGCGAGAAATCGACCAGTATCTGCACCACCCAGCCGATCTGGGCGATCGCAATGGCGACGGCGTAGGTCAGGCAGGCACGCCGCCGCCCAGGGTCCTGCCGCGCCGCGCGCAGCCATTGGAAGATCATGGCGACGCGCATGATGACGTAGCCCAGCACCATGACCGAATTGTTGAGGTGTTCGCCATGCTCGATCGAGGCGAACATGCGCGGCAGGCCGATGGCCAGCACCAGCACGCCGATCATCTGCACCATGGTGACGAGGCGGAAGATCCAATCGTCGGTGTCATAGGCGGAGGAAAACCAGGAGAAATTGATCCACGCCCAGCAGATGGCGAAGCTGGCAAAGCCGAAGCCGATCAGCGCCGCCGCGTAGTGGCCCTCGGCCAAGGCATGCGCCAGTTGCGACGAGGCAAGGCTGAAGGCGGTGACGAAGGTCAGATCGAACAGCAGCTCGAGCGGCGTGGCGACGCGATGCGCCTCGTGCGGATCGCGCCCGGCCATGCGCCTGATGTGATGGTGGAGGGAGCTTGCTGGTGTGCTCATCGCGCGGCCTTGCCTGAGGACTGTCCCGCGACACTAAAGGTGGAGCAAAAGCCGTCAAGGCGCGGTAGGTCGCGCTGGTCCCTCGACCGTTCAGATCGCCTGTCGGTTCAGTCGGTTCGCCGCCGTCTCGGCAACCGCATCGGCCAGCGTCATGCCCCATTGCATCAGGCAATAGGCGCGGAAATCGAAGCAGGGCAGGCCGGGACAGACCTCGAACTCGATGAGGTGGACATGGTCGTTAGCCTCGACCCTGAAATCGAGGGAAAACACGTCTCGCAGGCCGAGCCCGCTGACCAGCCGCTCGGCGATGCGGCGGATGGTTGCCGCGGCTGCCGGCTGGGTGTCGGCAACCGCCTCCAGCACCGGCTCGCTGTATAGTCCAGCCGCCTTGGCGGCCTCGCCGGTGTCGCCGTAAAGCGCCATCGAGTCCGCCATGGTCTGGAAATCGCCGCCGGAGTCGACGAATGCAACGCCGAGCGCTTCCGCCCCGGCATCCGTTTGCAGCCCAAGGAAGCTGGCGCGGACATTGCGACCGCCGACATAGGGCTGGACGACGACATCGTCGCGATAAGCGGCATAGACCCGCCGGCTAAGCTCCAGCGCATGGGCCAGGTCGTTGCAGCGTGAATCCGGCCAGATGCCTACCTTGGAGCCGAGCCGGTTCGGCTTGACGAACCAGCCGGCTTCCGAAGCTGGCGGGTCGGCCAGCCAGCGGCCGTCGCGGGCCAGGCCTGCCTGCGGCGCCGGCAGGCCGAGCGCGCAAAGCACGGCGCCGGAACGGAACTTGTCCTGGCAAAGCGCGAACAGCGCATCGTCGGCTCCGATGGTTCTAAGCCCATTCAGCCTGGCAAGTGCGGGCGCTGCAGCACCGCGGAAATAGGCAATGCCGTCGGTCAGCGTCCAGACCAGCGTGGTTGCGGGATCGGCCTTCGCCAGCGCGCTTGCCGCATCGTCGAATGCAACCGGCATAAAGGCGAGGCCGCGCCGCCCGCAAGCGGCGGTGATTTCATCGAATTCGGGCGCGAGATCGGTCGATTGCGCCAGATAAGACGAGATTTCCAAGGCGCGCTCGGCGGGAAAGCCGTCGGCGACCAGCCTGTCGAAACAGGCCTTTTCCGGCTCGTGGACGAGGATCAAGGTCGGGCGCGGCATGGGTCAAAGCTTCTCGGTGATGCAGCCACACCATCGCACGGCCAATGCGATCGGCTTGCGCGAAATCGACCCGCGCCCGACGCCTGCACGACAACCGGTACGCTCAGGCGATCAGCACGCGCGGCTCGAAGCGGCCGTTGACGGGGATGTCGAGCAGGAAGGTCATGCCGGCCTGTGGGTCAAGCTTGCGCTGCTTGTCGTCCTTGCCGTTCCAGGCCGAGGTCACCGCCAGCCGATCGGCCTTGGCGCCGACAAAGGCCGGGCACGAGGACTGCCCCGCCGGCGTGGCAATTTCGCGCAACAATGTGCCGTCCGGCGCATAAGCCTTCACCGCCTTGCCGCCCCAGACCGCGTTCCACAGCACGCCGTCGCGGTCGACGACCGAGCCATCGACATAGCCCTTCGACGAGCGATGGTCGACGAACACTTTGGACTCGCCGATCGGCAGACCCGTTGCCGGATCGCAGGCGACGCGCATCAACAGGCCGGTCGCGGTATCGGTGTAGTAAGCGATCGTTCCATCCTGCGAGAAACAGATCGAGTTCGACACGGTGATGCCGGTGTAAAGCGTGCGCAGCTCGCCCTTGAAGAACCAGTAGATGGAGCCGGCGCCCTTCTCCTCACCCTTGCCCATGGTGCCGACCCAGAAGGCGCCACAAGGGTGGACGCGCGAATCGTTGGAGCGGGTCAGCGCATTGTCGGCCTCGATGGCCGTATGCAGCGTCAGCTTGCCGGTCGAGACGTCGCGGACATGCAGGCCAGTCTCGGTGGCGATGAGCTGGCGATTGCCATCGACAATGGCGATGGCGCTGGCCATCTGACCGAGCTCATGGACTTTCCGCGCGCCGGACGTGACACCCTGCTCCAGCAGCAGGCCGTTGACAATGTCGAACCAGAACAGCGTATCGGTGGCGGGATCGTAGCTCGGCCCCTCGCCGAGCTCGCAGACATGGTCCGAGAAAACCGAAACGTTGTCCATCATGCCGCTCCGCCGAAGGCCGCATCCCAGGCCATTACCGCCGCCCGGGCACGCGTGGCCACCTCGTCGACGCTCATGCCGGGTTTGAACAGGCTGGAGCCAAGACCGAAAGCGGTCACCCCAGCGGCTTTGTAGCCGGCAAAGTCTTTCTCGGAAACGCCGCCGACGGCGCCGACCACGGTATCGGCCGGCAGCACGGCCCGCATCGCCGAAATGCCGCTAGGCCCGAGCACGCTTGCCGGGAAGAATTTGAGCGCCGAAGCCCCAAGCCTAATCGCCTGAAAAGCTTCGGTGGGGGTGAACACGCCTGGCATCGTCACCATGCCGTGGTGCATGGCGCGGGCCATGACGTCGGCATCGATGTTGGGGCTGACCAGCAGCCTCCCGCCGGCCTTGGCCAAGGCGTCGACATCGGCTGAAGTCAGCACCGTGCCGGCGCCGACCAGCGTCGTCTTGGGCAATGCGGTGACAATGCTGGCGATCGATGAAAACGGCTCCGGCGAATTGAGCGGCACCTCGATGGCTTCGATACCGGCGTCAAACAGCGCCTGGCCGATGGCAACCGCCTCGCTGGGTTTGAGGCCGCGCAGAATGGCGACAAGACCACGCTTCAGCTTCGGGAAAGGTGCGGTCTGGGTCACGCTGTCACTCCACTCTGGTGAGTCATTTGGCGATCATGCCATTTTCCCGCGCTGCCTCGATAAGGCCGGCACGCACCGCCTCGTCGGCGTCGACCGTCCTGACGGCAAGCCCTGCAAGGTCTAGCGCCTGGCGGTAGAGGGCTGCTAGCGAGCCGGACGCAACCAGCACGATTGCGGTGGTGCTTTCGCCATAGCGGCGGCCCGCCGAGGCGATCTCGCCGCCGATCAGCAGGCCGGACAGGCAAGCGGCGGCATCGTCGGCCTTGAGGTTCTGCAGCAAGCCGGCGGCGCGGATCGAGAACAGCCGCGAGGTGACATCGCCGCCCTCCGCCAAAGCCTTGCGGCACCATTCCTGGAAGAACGGATTGTCCGGAGTGACCGGCTTCGGGCTCTCGCCCAGCGAATGGCGCAGGATAGAGTGAGTGGCCAGCACCGAAAACAGCTCGCCGGTCGGCCAGGTGCAGAAGCCGTCGACCGCGCCGTCTGCGACCAGAACCCATTTCGAATGGGTGCCGGGCATGCAGACGAGATGGCGACCTTTTGCCGGCAAACCGGCGCCGGCAAGCTGGGTTTCCTCGCCGCGCATTACGTCCGGCGCATCTTCCAGGCGCTGCGCCAGGCCAGGCACGATGCGGATGTCGCGGCTCTGGCCGGGAATGCGGGCGGCCCCCGCGAGAATGGCACTGAGCGGCGCCGGCACGGTGACGTAAGGCGCTTCCAGCCAACCCTGGCGCGAGCCGGCCATGCCGCAGATGATGACCGGCAGTGTGTCAGGTGCGCCGAGCGCCGCCAGATGGCCCTCGAGGATGGTCGAAAAGCCTTTTTGCTGCGCGGTGATCAACCCATCATCGCCGCGACGCTCGGCAAGCACCCCGCCCGCCCCGTCGACCAGCCAGACCCGCATGCGGGTCGTGCCCCAGTCGACGGCGGCGACTGCCGGCGTGCCTTTTGCCGGATTTTGATTCACCGGACTCACAGGAAACCCCCGTCGACGATCAACATCTGCGCCGTCAGCATACGCGCGGCGTCGGAGGCCAGGAACAGCACTGTGCCGACGATGTCGTCGGGCTGCATGACCTGCTTGATGCATTGCTTGGCGACATGGGCGGCGAGCCTCTCCTCGGTGACCCAGAGTTCCCGCTGCCGCTCGGTGATCACCCAGCCCGGCGCAATCGCATTGACGCGGATGCCGTCGACCCCAAGCTTGCCCGCGAGACCTTTGGTGAGGCCGAGTATGCCGGCCTTGGCGGCGGTGTAGGCCGGCATATCGGGGTGGTTGATGAGATAGGAGGTTGAGGTGAAGTTGATGATCGACCCGCCGCCGGCCCGCTTCATGCCCGGCGCGACCGCCTGTGCGGTGAAGAAATGCGGGCGCAGATTGACGGCGAGATTGTTGTCCCAGAACTCGACGGTAACGTCGGCGACCTCGTGGCGTTCGTCCCAGGCGGCATTGTTGACCAGCACGGTGACGTCGCCATGCGCCTCAGCCGCTTTGGCGGCCGAAGCGCGCAACGCCTCGACGTCACGCAAATCGGTCTTGAGGTAGAGCGGTCGCCGGCCAAGTTCTTTTTCGACGCGGTCGGCAAGCAGCGTGCTTAGGCCATCGGCGATGTCGATGAAGGCGACATGGGCGCCCTGGCGAACGAAGCCCTCGGTCAGTGCCGCACCAATTCCGGAACCGCCGCCGGTGATCAGCACCGAGGCTCCCCTGAGGTCGGCAAAATCGGCCGATGGCATCATATTTTTCTCTCCCGATCCGGTCGGCGCGCATCCTATCCAGCCAAGTCCGGGGAGCAAGGGCGAAAACGGCGATTTGTTTGGCTTATGTCAGACAAAAGGACGCAAGATGGCGGCCACAGTCGATCTTGGCTCGCACCGCTGACTTGCTCGACGCAGGCAAGACCGCCGGTCAGACTGCCTTGGCGTAGAGGGCGCCGCGATAGGAATCGCGGAGGTAGCCGAGCGTGGCGTCGGCGTCGACCGGTTTGCCGAAGAGATAGCCCTGGCCGCCGGCGCAGCCGAACTGGACGAGGCGGTCGGCCTGCGCCTCCTCCTCGATGCCTTCGGCGACGACATCCATGCCGAGCCCTTCGCACATGGCCAGAATGGCGCGGATGATGTGTTCCGACGGGCGGTCGTCGAGGATCGAGGAGACGAAGGCGCGGTCGATCTTGAGCTTGTCGAAATGGAATTCGCGCAAGCGGCCGAGCGAGGACTGGCCGGTGCCGAAATCGTCGAGCGAGACTCGGATGCCGACGCGACGCAGGTCCTCGACGATCTTCTCGGCCGAGGCCGGATCGTTCATCAGGCCGGTTTCGGTGATCTCGATCTCCAGCCGTCGCGGATCGAAGCCGGTGCGGTCGAGGATCGACAATATGTGCAGGCCAGTGTTCTGGTCGACGAGCTGCGAGGGCGACAGGTTGAAGGACAGGAACAGGTCCTTCGGCCAGCTGCGCGCCGCTTCGGTCGCCTTGCGCAGCACCAGCTGCGATAGCGGGCCGATGATGCCGCGCTCTTCGGCGATCGGGATGAACACGGTCGGCGGCACCACGCCGAGGTCGCGATCGGTCCAGCGCGCCAGCGTCTCGAAGCCGATGGTGCGGCGGGTGGTCAAATCGACGATGGGCTGGAAATGCGGTTCGACCTCACCGGCCGAGACGGCACGGCGCAGCGCCTGTTCGATGCGGGTGACGCGCTTGGCCGCCTCTTCCATTTCGCGGGTGTAGACGACGACGCGGCCACGGCCCGAACGCTTGGCGTGGTAGAGCGCCGTTTCGGCCTTGTTGACGAGGATTTCCGTGGTTTCGTCGCCGGAATAAAAGAGCGAGCAGCCGACCGAGGCCGAAAGCCTGGCGGTGCGTTCGCCGACATCGTAGGGCGCCGACAGGATTTCGATCATCATGCGCGACTTCTCGGCCGCCGCCTCCTCCGAGAACACCATCGGGTAGAGGAAGGCGAATTCGTCGGCGCCGATGCGGCAGACCGTAGAGTGGCTGTCCATCGAGGCGCGCAGCCGCATCGCCACCTGGATCAATATGTCGTCGCCGGCCTTGTGGCCGAACAGATCGTTGATCGGCTTGAAGCCGTCGAGGTCGAGAATGCCGACCGTGAACGGCGCGGGATCGTCTGCACGGTCGCTGATCAGGCGATCGACCTTGTCGAAGAAGCGGCGATGGTTGCCAAGCCCGGTCAGCGCATCGGTGAACGCCAGATCCGAGTTTTCCCTGCTTGCCTGCCCGGTGCCAAACGTCGTTTGCATCGGTATCCTTGTTGTGACGCCCGAAATTTAGGCTGAGACTGGCAGCAAAGCGTTTAGGAAGCGTATCGCGAAATCGATTTTTCGCTGGCGAATGATGCTTTAGCGGACGCGGTAGAGTTCGACCGGGGTTCCGCGCGTTTCGGCCACCGGTTCGAGCCAATCGGGGACGCTTCCCTGCATCAGCCTGGCCAGGAAGCCTTGCGGCGCCTTGGCAGCAAGCATCTTGCTTTCGGCGCTGCCGCGGCAGAGCGCCATCAGGCCGACGTGATGAGCCGCCGCGATCATCCTCGCCTGGTCCGCCGATCCGAGGAAGGCATCGAGCGCAAGCAGGTCGCCGGCGATGTTGCGATGATAGGGGCCGGCAAAGACGCGGTGCCCGGAATAGGCCAGGATGGGCGAGCCGAGATTGGAGATGGCAAGCACCGTGGTGTGCGGCAGCCGGGCCAACGCCGCGAAGGAGGCCTTGCGCTCGCAGGACAGATCGCTGTCGGTGTCCTGTGCCTCGACCGAGACCTTGTTGGCCTCGAATACGCTCGACGTCGCGGCGGCAGCACCGGCCCAGACGGCATTCACCGACACCACCCAGACCGCCGCCATGCGCAGCGATACGCTGCGCGCAGGGCTGATCCTCGCCCGTTCGCGCCAGCTTGCGATCCAGGCCGACAGCGGGATGACGGCAAAGGCGATCGAGAATGTCGAGCCGCGGACCTGCCAGGCGCTGACGATGAAGGCGCCGACCAGCAAGGCGCCGACGAGGCTGTCCTGGCGGCGCCATGGTCCGCGCAGGCGAAGCGCCATCAGCGCGATCGCCACCAGCGGCGTGACATAGCGCGCCGCCAGCGACGCCGGCTCGCTGGCGGCAATACCGAACAGCGACTGCGCCTCGTCAATGTGATCGAGCCACAATTCCTTGAGGCGCGGATCGAGGTTTGCGTAGGGAGCCGCAAGGCATTGCGGAAACAGCGCCACGATGACGGCGCCCAGCACAAGCGCGAGCAGGCTAAGCGAGATCAGGCGGCGGCTGGCCGTGCCATTGGACACCGTGAGCGACGTCACGGCGGCAAGCCCCAGTCCGGCGATTGCCGCCACCACGAACTGCACAGCCGAGAAGGCATCGCACTGCGGCCGGCCCATGGCCGATGGCGGGATGGTGGTGACGAAGACGAGGGCTGAAACCCCGGCAAAGCCGAGACCGAAATCCCTGGCGATCCGGCGTTCGCCGCCGGGATCGACGACGAACAGCAAGGCGATGCAGGCGCCGATGGTGGCGACATAGGGCGCGGTTTCCATGCCGACGGCCAGCGTCAGGGCCGCACACAGCCCGGAAATCAGCGCCGCCCAGCGACGCGCCGGCGCCTCGAGCAGCAGGCTGAGGCTGGCCATGGTCAGCGTCAGCTGGACATTGTGATGATCGAGCGCACCCGGCAAGAAAATGCCGATGAAATGCAGCGCCGCCGCGCCGATGACGATAGCGGGCAGCACGGCGCCGACGCCGGCGAAGCTTCGTGCCGCACGGGCTGTAAAAAACACCGCCAGGCAAAACAGCAGCGACGGCCACAGCACCTGTGCGATCGCTTCGGCCATGGCCATGCTGCCGGTCAGCGCCGAGGCGGCGAGGATGATGGCGGCGAGCGGTGCGTCGACCAGCCGCGACCAGTGCATGACGAAACCGCCTTCCGGCCCCATCCTGTACTGATGCAGGTCGAACCAGCCCTGGCCGGCCAGCATGTCGCGAACCTCGACCAGCCGCAGCAGGCTGTCATTGTCGCCGCCGGCATTGCTCAATTCGCGAAAGCCCGTGGCGGCATTGACGGCCAGCACCACCAGCATGGCAAGCAGCGCCAGCGTCATATCGGACTTCCAGGAGGAAGCACCCGCCTTGGCTGCGTTCATCATCATGACCTTCGTCGGAAAGACTGCGGCCTTAAACCTAGCCTTAACAGCTTCAATAAATAGTAAAGTCGCCTGAGCGAGGCCGCATATGAGCGCGGCCGGAGGCTCCGCCGGGCGTCGGGAGACGGAAATGCCGCACGAAGTCCGCCATGAGCCGGCCATTGCCGTGCTCCTGCCTTGTTACAATGAGGAACTGACCATCGCCGAGGTGGTGCGGCGCTTTCGCGAGACGCTGCCGTCGGCCGAGATCTATGTCTATGACAACAATTCCAGGGATTTGACCGCGCTCAAGGCGCGCGCAGCGGGCGCCATCGTCGTCCGCGAGCCGCGCCAGGGCAAGGGCAATGTCGTGCGGCGCATGTTCGCCGACATCGATGCGGACATCTATCTGGTGGCCGATGGCGACGGCACCTATGCGCCGGAAGATGCCTCGCTGCTGATCAACATCCTGCAGACCGAGCGCTGCGACATGGTGGTAGGCACCAGGCGCGGCGTCACCGACGATGCCGGCCGTTCCGGCCATGCCTTCGGCAACCGCATCTTCAATAGCCTCTACAAGCGGCTGTTCGGCGCCGACTTCACCGACATCTTCTCCGGCTACCGCGTCTTCTCGAGGCGTTTCGTCAAGAGCTTTCCCGCGGTTTCCGGCGGCTTCGAGATCGAGACCGAAATGTCGGTGCATGCCTCGCAGCTCAAACTGCCGGTGAGCGAGATCGCGCTCGATTATGGCCGCCGGCCTGAGGGATCGTCGTCGAAGCTGTCGACCTATCGCGACGGCGCCAGGATCCTGTGGATGTTCGCCATGCTGATGAAGGAGACGCAGCCGCTGCGCTTCTTCGGCGCCTTCGCGATTTTCTTCCTGGCGTCGAGCCTTGCCCTGATGACGCCGGTGCTGATCGAATTCGCCCAGACCGGCCTCGTGCCGCGCATGCCGACCTGGGTGCTGTCGGTCGGCCTGCTGCTGCTCTCGATGCTTGCGATGGTGACCGGATTGATCCTCGATTCGGTATCGCGCGGACGCGCCGAGCAGAAGCGCATTTTTTATCTCTCGGTGCCGTCGGGCCGGGTCGAACGGCGCGAACGCACTGGTGAAATCCCGAAGGCCGAACCGGGCAAGACGCCCCGGGCCGCCTGAGGCCGTGAGCCGGCTCGTCCGCTTCGTCCTGGCCGGCGGCGTTGGTTTCGTCGCCGATGCCGCGGCGCTCTGGCTGCTCTTGGCGGTGACGCCGCTCGGTCCCTTCGTCGCCCGTGTCCTGTCGATCGGCTTTGCGCTGTGCGTCACCTGGCAGATCAACCGGCACCTGACCTTTTCGCCGTCGAGCCGCGGCGTGGCTAGCGAGGGTGCGCGCTATGGCGGCGTCGGCATCGCCACCAGCATCGTCAACTATCTCGTCTACTGCGCCATCCTGTTCGCGCTGCCGGCAATGCCGCCGCTGGCGGCACTTGCGATCGCCTCGCTGGTAGCGATGGCGCTGTCGTTCCTCGGTTACTCCCGGCTGGTCTTCGACCGTTAGGGGGTCTGGGCCAAGCAAGCGCGATTGGCAGAAGCCGCCAAGTTCCGTATATCGGCGACAGAGCCTGCTGGAGACCGGAAGATGCCCCTGAAAATCGCCGTCCAGATGGACCATGTCTCCACCGTCTCGATCGCCGGCGACACGTCGTTTGCGCTGTCGCTGGAGGCGCAGCGGCGCGGCCACCAACTGTTCCACTATACGCCCGACCGGCTGTCGATGCTGGGCGGCAAGGTGTTTGCCCGCATCGAAGAGATGAAGCTCCGCGACGAGAAGGGCAATCATTATACGCTGGGTGACAAAGTGCGCACCGACCTGTCGGAGATGGATGTTATCCTGCTGCGCCAGGATCCGCCCTTCGACATGAATTACATCACCACGACGCATATTCTGGAGCGCATCCACCCGAAGACACTGGTCGTCAACGACCCGGCCTGGGTGCGCAACAGTCCGGAAAAGATCTTCGTCACCGAATTCCCCGATCTGATGCCCGAAACGCTGATCACCAAGGATCCCCAGGAGGTCGCCGCCTTCCGCAAGGAGTTCGGCGACATCATCGTCAAGCCGCTCTACGGAAATGGCGGCGCCGGCATCTTCCATCTCAAGGAGGATGACCGCAACCTCGCCTCGCTGCTCGAAATGTTCGCCCAGCTGTCACGCGAGCCGTATATCGTCCAGCGCTATCTGAAGGATGTGCGCAAGGGCGACAAGCGCATCATCCTGATCGACGGCGAGGCGGTCGGCGCCATCAACCGCGTGCCGGCCGACCACGATTCTCGCTCCAACATGCATGTCGGCGGCCGCGCCGAAAAGACCGAGCTGACGGAGCGCGAACGCGAGATTTGCGCCCGCATCGGCCCGTCGCTGAAAGAGCGCGGCTTCATCCTGGTCGGCATCGACGTGATCGGCGACTACATGACCGAGATCAACGTGACCTCGCCGACCGGCGTGCGCGAAGTGCAACGCTTTGGTGGCGCGGATATCGCCAGCCTGTTCTGGGACGCGGTGGAGGAAATGCGGCGCAATTCGGCCGCGTAGTGTGCGTTGCTACGGAGGACTTTGGTGGGTCCAGAGAAGCATCGAAAGATGCTCTTTATCGGGTAAGACTGCCGAGCAAGCGGCTCATCAAATCAAACTATGTCCCGGAAGCGCCGAGGCCTCAGTTTCGGAGGAAGGAGACCGATAAGTCTGGTCTGCAATTTTCGCTGTGGTGTTGCCCAATCTTTCAGCAGAAAACCCGCATCGGAGTTCTTTTCCAGCAATGCAAAAGCCGCAGACAGTCCGATCAGGTCGACCAAGGTCCTGCGCATTGATTGGCGGGAGATTAAATGCTCCAGTCCCGGCGCCACTTCGCACCAACGATTGGCCAGTGCCCGCCGTATCGCTATTTCAGTATCGGGCGACATCCTGCCGAGGCCAACTCCGGTACCCAGGATGCGCCCGTCCGCCCAGCCATTGCCGCCGTGAAGCCGATAACTGCCAAGAGCCCGCCCAATCCTCACGGTTCCGCCGATCATATGGGCGGCACGAGCCATATAACCATCGGCACATATCCTTATTTCGTCCGGATCGGATGGACGCATGATTTCAAGCGGAGCTCGACGAAACATCATCCCCGATGTGGTCGACCAAAACCAACCCACGGTACCCCCGATCAATAAATAATAATGTCGGGTCAGCTTCGGTGTCGACATGCAGGTAGCCGCTCATTTTCGGCATCGATCGCGGGTCGTTCAGGTGGAATACGGGATGACCGCCCGCAAGCAGGTTGCCGGCCGTGTCTATCACCACCTCATCGGAGCTCGACATTGCCGCGATACGGGTGTGGCTGAGATGCGCTCTCACATGGCATTCTATGAAGTCAGGATGCCAAGCATCGTCACCGTCAAGAAAGGAGATCAGGGGTCCGGCCGTCGCGTCAAGCCCGGTCATCATTGTTGCCAACTGCCCGCCATTTTGCAGTCGGGGCAGAAAGCGGAAACGACTGTCGCCAAGCTGGGACAGACACTCTTCAATCCTTCGGCGGGAACCGTCAGTCGAAAAATCATCGACCACCACGCACTCGAACGCAGTGTATGTCTGCGCCGCTACGGATCGGATCGCAGTGTCGATGAATGCCTCTTGATTGAAACAGCCTACGCAAACGGATACGGTTGGTAGCGCGATGTGAGAACCAGCTCCGCTTGGGACGATGTTTTCTTTCAAGAGGCGCTTCTCCGTACACCAGATTTGATCGCCTGAGATATTCCGTCGATCAAATGGCGGTGTTTCTTTGCCAAATTTCTCTCTATCGAAGCGAGTTTTTCTCCGCACTCAAGATCGCAATTGCCGCATGTTGACCCTACAGCACGGGTATCGCCCTCCTACCAAATTCGAGATTGTCAGAGCCATGCTGCGTCATGGCCACAACCTCAGAAAAGGGCACCCTTCCGCGAAGTCGCAACCTGCTCTTCAGGCCAGTTTGCTGTCGGACGATCCGTTCATATCCTATTCGGGAATGTCCGGTACGCCGCTCGGATTAGCAAGTCATATGCCTTTCCGTCCACGCAGCCACCGCGCCTGGTTTCTCATCTCGCCAACCTGGTCCATCGAAAACAGTGCTAGCGTCAAAACCATCCGGACCTATGCCGTTCTGCATAGACTCAAGAACCCCCGTCACTCGCTAATCTTCCTATCCAACACTCAGGCAGAGGCTGATCTGTTGAACCAGTCCGGCGAGGCCGCCGTCCTGCACAACAAGACGTCAACAACCTCCGAACACATATTCAGGCCTCTCGATGACGTCCCTGTAGAATTTGATGCAATCTACAATGCGCAGCTGGCTCCGTGGAAGCGCCATGACTTGTCGCTTGGCATCCAGCGTTGCGCATTTGTCTTCTATCGAGATTCAAGCGGATCCTCCACGACGGAGTCGGAAAGAGCGCGAATAAATCGGCATAGGGAGCTCGCGCCGCATCACGTCTTTATCAACGAGTTTGACGGCACCGGCAAGCCTGTCCGATTGGCACCGGCTCAGGTGAACACGCATCTAAATCGTGCAGCCGTGGGAATCTGTCTCTCTCACCTGGAAGGACCAATGTTCGCCAGCACGGAATATCTTCTCGCGGGCCTTCCAGTGGTCACGACGCCGAACCGTGGTGGCCGAGACCTTTATCTGGATGCCGACTATTCGCTTACAGTTCCACCCGATCCTCGATCCATCGCGGAGGCTGTCTTGGCACTGAAGGAGCGGCGAATACCCCGGGCTCATATTCGTACGCAAACTTTGAAACGAGTTGAACGGGACCGCGGGCGGTTCATAGACCTTGTAAATGAGATTTTTCTGGAAAGCGGCTCTTCGCGCCGGATCGCCATGCCCTGGCCTTTCCGATATCCTGTCATGGAGTGGCTTCCACCCCAAATCGCAATCGATCGATCCCTTTCAGGTGCGGTCGATGCCTTCGTCACCGCTTAGACGGCAACAGCCTCGGATTGCCGGAGGAACTCTGTCGCCCTTGTTAAACGCGGTCGAGGAGGCGGAGCAGCCGTTCCATTTTGCTTGACCATCTTCCTTTTTTGCAACCGGCACAGCGCGCTGCAGCCACCACGAATGCATGTTCCTGTAATGTTCTTGCCTTGGCCTGAAATCTATGGTTGTCTTGTCCTGACGTCGCTCGCGGTCTGAACCACAAGGCCGAGGCGAGCCGATATCCGGGGGCAGAGCAAGATGGTGGCGCGGGTTCGCACGGTTGCTTTCCAGGGCATCGAGGCCGTACCGGTCGATGTCCAGGTGATGATCGCGCCGGGCAAGGTCGGCATGCAGATCGTCGGGCTGGCCGACAAGGCGGTGGCCGAAAGCCGCGAGCGCGTGCAGGCGGCACTGCATGCGTCGGGGCTGTCGATGCCGTCGAAGAAGGTGACGGTCAACCTGGCGCCTGCCGATCTTCCCAAGGAAGGGAGCCATTACGACCTGCCGATCGCGCTCGGCCTGATGGCTGCACTCGGCGCCATTCCGGGCGACATGCTGGCCTCCTATGTCGTGCTCGGAGAATTGTCGCTCGACGGCACCATTGCCACGGTGGCCGGCGCGCTGCCGGCGGCGATCGGCGCCAATGCCGAGGGAAAGGGCCTGATCTGCCCGTTCGGCTGCGGGCCGGAAGCGGCCTGGGCGGGCAAGGATTTCGACATATTGGCGCCGCGCAGCCTGATTGCCATCGCCAATCATTTTCGCGGCACGCAGGTGCTGTCGCGGCCCGAGCCCGGCATCCATGTCTCGGCCCGCGACCTGCCCGACCTTTCAGACATCAAGGGCCAGGAAAGCGCCAAGCGGGCGCTGGAAGTGGCGGCGGCCGGCGGCCACAATCTGTTGATGGTCGGGCCTCCCGGCTCGGGAAAATCGATGCTGGCGCAGAGGCTGCCTTCAATTCTGCCGCCACTGGCACCGAAGGAACTTCTTGAAGTCTCGATGATCGCCTCGGTGGCCGGCGAGCTCGGCGAAGGCAAGCTCACCGACCGGCGGCCGTTCCGCGCCCCGCACCATTCGGCCTCGATGGCGGCAATGGTCGGCGGCGGCATCAGGGCGCGGCCGGGCGAAGTATCGCTTGCCCATAACGGCGTCCTGTTCCTCGACGAGTTTCCCGAATTCACGCCGCAGACCTTGGATGCACTGCGCCAGCCGCTGGAGACCGGCGACTGCATGATCGCGCGCGCCAACCACCGCGTCACCTATCCGGCGCGCATCCAGCTGGTGGCGGCGATGAACCCGTGCCGTTGCGGCATGGCCGGCGAGCCCGGCTATCGCTGCCTGCGCGGCGAGCGCTGCCGCACCGACTACCAGGCGCGCATTTCCGGCCCGCTGCTCGACCGCATCGATCTCAGGATCGAGGTGCCTGCGGTCTCGGCCGCCGACCTGATCCGGCCGGATCGGGCGGAGAAAAGTGCCGCCGTTGCGCAGCGCGTCGCGCGCGCCCGCACCATCCAGCGCGAACGGTTCGAGCGGCTCGGCGTGACCAGCGCGACCACCAACGCGCATTGCTCGCCGTCTGTTATCGAAGACATCGCCGCGCCGGACGCAGCCGGCCTGTCGCTGCTTAAAGACGCCAGCGAGAAACTCGGCTTTTCGGCGCGCGCCTATCACCGCGTGCTTAAAGTGGCGCGCACACTGGCCGACCTCGACGCCAGCGAAACCGTCGGCCGCATTCACCTGGCCGAGGCGATTTCCTACCGCATGATGTCGGAGCGGGTGGCGCAGGCGGCTTAACCCTCCCCCCTTGAGGGGAAGGTGACCGCGAAGCGGCCGGGTGGGATCGCCGAAGAATGCTCGATTTTTGAAGCCGAGCCGAGAAAGGGCCTCTGCGCTGACATTGCTTGTAGTGTCGTCCGAAGGGAGTCGCCGCACTTCACGCAGGACCCCACCCGGCCCTTCGGGCCACCCTCCCCTCAAGGGGGAGGGAAATGCAGGCGCTAATTCGCCCGCGCTTTCGCCTTCAGCTCCAGCCTCCGCCTGTGCAGCACCGGCTCGGTGTAGCCATTCGGCTGTTCGCGGCCCTTGAACACCAGATCGCAGGCGGCCTGGAAGGCGATTGAAGCGTCGAAGTCGGTGGCCATCGGGCGGTAGAGCGGGTCGCCGACATTTTGGAGGTCGACGATCGCCGCCATGCGCCGCAGCGAATCCATCACTTGGATCTGCGAGCACACCTTGTGGTGCAGCCAGTTGGCGATGTGCTGGGAGGAGATGCGCAGCGTGGCGCGGTCTTCCATCAGGCCGACATCGTTGATGTCGGGCACTTTCGAGCAGCCGACGCCCTGGTCGATCCAGCGCACGACATAGCCCAGAATGCCTTGCGCATTGTTGTCGAGCTCGCGCTGGATCTCGTCGGGGGTCCAGTTCGGCCGCACCGCCACCGGCACCGACAATATATCATCGAGCCTGGCCTTCGGCCGGCTCTTCAGCGCCGCCTGGACGGCATGGACATCGACCTTGTGATAGTGCGTGGCGTGCAACGTCGCCGCTGTCGGCGACGGCACCCAGGCGGTGTTGGCGCCGGCCTTGGGATGGGCGATCTTCTGTTCCAGCATCGCCGCCATCAGATCCGGCATCGCCCACATGCCCTTGCCGATCTGGGCATGACCGGCGAGCCCGCATTCGAGCCCGATGTCGACATTCCACGCCTCATAGGCGGAGATCCAGGCGGCCTGCTTCATGTCGCCCTTGCGGATCATCGGCCCGGCTTCCATCGAGGTGTGGATCTCGTCGCCGGTGCGGTCGAGGAAGCCGGTGTTGATGAACACGACGCGTTCCTTGGCGGCGCGGATCGCCTCCTTGAGGTTGACGGTGGTGCGCCGCTCCTCGTCCATGATGCCCATCTTGATGGTGTTTGCCGCCATACCGAGCAGCGCTTCGACGCGGTCGAAAATCTCGACTGCGAAGGCGACTTCCTCCGGCCCATGCATCTTCGGCTTCACCACATACATCGAGCCCGCGCGGGAATTCATCCGACGCCCGTTGGCGCCGACATCGTGCAGCGCGATCAGCGCCGTCATCGCCGCATCCAAGATGCCTTCCGGCACCTCGTTGCCATCGCGGTCGAGGATGGCCGGATTGGTCATGAGGTGACCGACGTTTCGCACCAGCATCAGCGAGCGGCCAGGCAAGCTCAGCGCGCCACCACTGGGCGCGGTCCAGGCGCGGTCCGGATTGAGCTTGCGCGTGAAGGTTTTGCCGCCCTTGCTGATTTCCTCCGCCAGATCGCCCTTCATCAGGCCGAGCCAGTTGCGGTAGACGATGACCTTGTCCTCGGCATCCACTGCCGCGACCGAATCCTCGCAGTCCTGGATGGTGGTCAGCGCCGATTCCAGGATCACGTCGGCAATGCCGGCCGGGTCGGTGCGGCCGATCTGGTTGGTGCGGTCGATGAGGATCTCGATGTGCAGGCCGTTCTGGACCAGCAGGATGGCTTCCGGGTTGGCGTCGTCGCCGCGATAGCCGGCAAATTGTTTCGGGTTGGCCAGCGTGGTGCCGCCGGCGCCGGCGCCGAGCCGCAAGGTGCCACCCGAAACCGTCAGCCCGTTCACGCCGGCCCATTTGCCCGAGGTGAGCGGCACGGACTCGTCCAGAAAACTCTTCGCCCAGGCAACCACCTTGGCGCCGCGCACGGGGTTGAAGCTTTTGCCCTTCTCGGCGCCACCGGTCTCGGCAATGGCGTCGGTTCCGTAGAGCGCATCGTAGAGCGAGCCCCAGCGAGCATTGGCGGCGTTGATCGCATAACGCGCATTCATCACCGGTACCACCAGCTGCGGCCCGGCAACGCTGGCGATCTCGGGGTCGACATTGTCGGTCGACACGGAAAAGGCCGGCCCTTCGGGCACGAGATAGCCGATCTCACGCAAGAGGCTTTTGTAGGCCTCCATATCGATGGGCGCGCCATTGGCGCGGTGCCAGGCGTCGATCTGTTCCTGCATGGCGTCGCGTTTGGCCAACAGCGCTCGGTTCTTCGGCGCCAGATCATGCACGATGGCCGAAAAGCCGTTCCAGAAAACGTCCGCGGCAATACCGGTACCCGGCAGCGCTTCGCCGACAAAGTCATGCAGTTCGCGGGCAATCCGCAATCCGGCGATCTCGACGCGATCGGTCATCAGGGCTTCTCCAGATGAAGGCTTTGCGGCCTTTGGCATGTCAGGGGTGAAGGGTCAATTCAGCTTAGGGTGAAGGCGGGGATTTTGAAGCTGCTGATCTCCCCCCAAGGGGACCCCAAGGGGGGAGATTACCTAAACCGCAATCCTCGGCCGACCCGATGCAACCGCCACCACATGCGCTTCGATAAACATCCGTTGGGCCTCAACGGTAGACACCTTGAACTCGGTCGAAACGTCGAACTCGGCATTATCCGTGCCGGCATCCTTCGCCCGCTCGGCTACGATCGCCCGCACATCAGCCTCCGCTGCCGCGATCGCCTTGGCCTCGTCCGTGAAGTCGCGCACCGTTTGCCCCGACGCGACCCGGAACAAACCTTCCTTGGGCTGGCTGACGCGGGCTTCGGCCGAGACGCGGACCTGGCCGACGACGGCGCCGAGCGCGTTGGCGACGTCGGTATCCTCCGGCACCACGCACTCATTACCGACCAGCTCGGCCAAGCCGGCATAGTGCAGCGGCGCCGAGGCGCCGAGGCCAATGACCGGACGATCGAGCGCGACGCTGAGCCTTGCGATGCCGGGATGGGAATCGACGGCGCGCTGCACCAGCGCATGCGCGACGGTGGCGGCGCCATCCAGCCCGTCTTCGGCAAAGGCGGTCTCCAGAATGTATTCGGCCGACCAGCGCGTCAGCGTCAGCAGCACCCGTTCGGAAATCACCTCCGGAGACGGCGCGATGTACTGGCCTCGCCCATCACGCTTGCGGGCAAACAGTTCGGCGCCGAGCCGGGCCGCAAGCGGGTCCCAGTTGGCCTGCTTGCCGAGCACATGGGCGGCGTCCGAGGGGGTGAAGCCCGAGATATGCACAAGACCGCGCGAGACCAGCCGGTTCAGCGTGGCGTTCTGGGCGTTCGAGGTGAGCAGCCTGTCGATGGCGAGCGGCACCGCACCAATCAGTTCATACAGTTTCGCCTCGGGCGCGGTCAGGCCGGCGGCGAGCCTGTCCGGCACGCCGGTGCGCAACGCAAAGCGGCCGTCCATGCGGCCGGGGTTGGGCGCCCTGAGCTGGCGCTCGAGCTCCGATGTCACGGAAACACCATGCATCATGCCGGCCAGCGCCAGCGGCACCAGGCGGCGCGGCCCGAGCAGGATTTTCGGGTTGAGCGCGCCATCTTCCAGTGCCACCTCGGAATCGCCGCCGAGGCCGAAAGTGCGCATGGCGACCGCCTCGACCATGGTGCGGAAGCCGCCGACAGTGGCGCCTTCGGGATCGAGCCGAGGACGGCCGCCGTCGAGCACGGCGACATCGGTGGTGGTGCCGCCAATGTCGGACACCATGGCGTTGTCCAGGCCCGTCATGTGGCGGGCGCCGACCAGGCTGGCGGCCGGGCCGGACAGGATGGTCTCGATCGGCCGCTGGCGGGCAAACGCCGCCGAAACCAGCGCGCCATCGCCGCGCACCACCATCAGGGGGGCTACGATGTTGCGGGCCTCCAAAAATCCTTCGGTTGCCGCCACCAGCCGGTCGATCATCGAGATCAGCCTGGCGTTGAGCAAGGTGGTGAGCGCGCGACGCGGACCGCCGAGCTTGGCCGACAATTCATGGCTGGCGGTCACCGGCAGGCCGGTCTTTTCGCGGATGAGGTCGCGCGCGGCGAGTTCATGCGCCGGGTTGCGGGTGGCGAAATAGGCGCACACGGCAAAGCCCGACACCGAGGCGCCGAGTTCAGGGAGTGCTGCTTCCAGCCCCGACAGATCGAGCTTGGCCGCATTGCCGTGCACGTCATGGCCGCCCGGACAAAACACCACCGGATCGGTGCCGAGCGCCGTCTTCAGCCCGTCGCGCGCAAGGTCGGCCCCGGTAAAGCCGATCATGATGAGCGCCACACGCCCACCCTGGCCCTCGACCAGCGCATTGGTGGCGAGCGTCGTCGACATCGACACGAGTTTGATCGCGGCCGGATCGGTGGCCGATTTTCCCAGCACCGCATCGACCGCGCCGGAAATGCCGACGGCAAGATCGTGCCGCGTGGTCAGCGCCTTGGCCTTGGCCAGCACCTTGCCTTTTGGCCCGCCTTGTTCCGACCACAGCACGGCATCGGTATAGGTGCCACCGGTGTCGATACCGAGAAACAGGGGTTTTGGCTTGGCGGTCATGTCTGGCGGTCCGGGATTCTGCTCCCCCGCCCTTAGCCGATACGGCCCGGCTGATAAAGGCGGGAGAGGTGGGCCAGTTTGACCCTCGTCGCCGCTCATGCCCGCCAAACTTTGTAACGGTCACATTTTTTCATTGGTGCGTGGCCTGCCTTTGCGTGCACCATGCGCCGATCTCATCCCTTTCAGGACTTCGCCATGACCACGCTCCCCGGCATCGCCGACATCCATGCCGCCGCCGCGCGCCTCTCCGGCCTGATCGCCGAAACGACCTTGATCGAATCGCTGGAACTCAACAAACGCTTCGGCGGCCGCATCCTGTTCAAGCCGGAGACGCTGCAGCGCACCGGCTCGTTCAAGTTCCGCGGCGCCTACAACAAACTGTCTTCGCTGAGCGAAGAAGAGCGCAGCCGCGGCGTCGTCGCCTTCTCCTCAGGCAACCATGCTCAGGGCGTCGCCGCGGCGGCTGCCATGTTCGGCGTCAAGGCGGTCATTGCCATGCCGGCCGACGCGCCGGCGATGAAGATCGCCAATGTCCGCAAGATGGGCGCCGAAGTGGTGCCGTTCGACCGCTTTCGCGACGACCGCATGACGGTGGTGCGACCCTACATGGACAAGGGCATGGTGCTGGTGCCTCCTTTCGACGATCCGGCCATCATCGCCGGCCAGGGCACGATCGGTCTCGAACTGACGCGCCAGGCAAAAGCGCTCGGCGTCAGCCTCGATGCGGTCGTCATTCCCTGTGGCGGCGGCGGCCTGACGAGCGGCATTTCGATCGCCGTCAAGGATGCCTCGCCGGCCACAGCAGTCTGGGCCGTTGAGCCCGAGCATTTCGACGACACCCGCCGCTCGCTGATCGAAGGAAAAAGGGTTTCCAACGAGCCCGGCCACAGTTCGATCTGCGATGCCATCCTCACCGCAGAGCCCGGTGCCATCACCTTCGAGATCAACCGCAAGAACCTCGCCGGCGCCATCGCCGTCTCCGACAAGGCGGCCGCACAGGCGGTGCGCGACGCCATGGCCCATCTCAAGCTGGTGGTCGAACCCGGCGGCTGCGTGGCGCTGGCGGCGCTCTCGTCAGGCGAGATCGAACTGTCGGGCAAATGCGTCGCCGTCGTGCTGTCAGGCGGCAATGTCGATTTCACCACCTATGCCGAGATCATGGCCGCGGCCTGAGAACCGATATGGCAGACGCTGAGATAAGGGCGGCTCTCGATCGCCATTGGGCTGCCTCCGATGCCAATGATCTCGAGACGGAGCATCAGATCTATCGCGAGGACGCGGTGCTCGATTATCCGCAATCAGGCGAGCGCATCAGCGGACGGCACAACATCCAGTCGTCGCGCGCCACGCAGCCCAACCGGAAGCGCTTTGCCGTGCGGCGGATCACCGGGTCAGGCGACCTCTGGATCACCGAATATGTCCTGACCTATGACGGGATTCCGTCCTATACGGTGAGCATCATGGAGTTCGTCGATGGCAAAGTGGTTCGCGAGACCCAGTATTTCGGCGATCCGTTCGAGCCGGGGCAGTCGCGCGCGCAATGGGTCGAACGGATACCTTGAAACACGGCGGCGGTAGCATGACCGGCCACCATCCGCTCGATCGTGCCGAACTGCCTGATGATACGGCCGATCTCGCCCGCTATCTCATCGGCAAGCTCGTGGTGCGGGAGCTGCCGGAAGGCATCGTCAGCGGCCGTATCGTCGAGACCGAGGCCTATGTCACCGGCGACGCCGCCGGGCACGGCTATCGCGGCATGACGCCGCGCAACCGTTCGCTGTTCCTCGGGCCCGGACACGCCTACGTCTATCTCGCCTATGGGGTCTCCTGGATGCTCAATGTCTCAAGCGAGGGGCCGGGCACCGGCACCGGCGTGCTGATCCGGGCGCTGGAGCCGCTCGAAGGCATCGCCATCATGCGGCTGAACCGGGGCGTGGAGCGCCTGCGCGACCTGGCGCGCGGGCCGGGGCGGCTCGCCCAGGCATTGCGGATCGACCGTTCGCTGGACGGCCTCGATCTGTGCCGCCAAGGCCCGCTATGGCTGGCAGCCGACGAGCATCAGGCCAGCGACATCGGCCAAGGCATCCGCATCGGCATCACGAAGGATGCGGACCGCCCGCTGCGGTTCTATGTCAGAGGCAGTCCGTTCGTCAGCGGTCCGCGATCGCTCAATTCCTGAACGCTCAGTCGAGCGTGCGCCTGAACCGCACCAATGCGACGCCGGCAAACAAGGCCACGAACCCGACCAGCCAGGCGATCTCGCCCGCAACCGCCGGCAGTTCGGCGCCCTTCAGCATCACCGCGCGGGTGATGCGCAGAAAATGCGTCAGCGGAAAAATCTCGCCGAAGGTCTGCGCCCAGCCCGGCATGCCGCGATAGGGGAACATGAAGCCGGACAGCAGGATCGACGGCAGGAAGAAGAAGAAGGTCAGCTGCAGCGCCTGCATCTGCGTGCGGGCGATGGTCGAGATGGTGTAGCCAAGCAGCACCAGCGCCAGCACGAACACCAATACGGCTGTAAGCAGCAGCGACATGGAACCGGTGAAGGGGATGGCGAACAAGAGCTTCGACGCCGCCAGCACCACCACCACCTGGACGCCACCGACCACAAGATAGGGCAGCACCTTGCCCAGCATGATCTCAAACGGGCTGGACGGCATGGCGAGCAGGTTTTCCATCGTGCCGCGCTCGGTCTCGCGGGTCAGCGCGATCGAGGTCATCATCACCAGGGTCATCTGCAGGATGACGCCGAGCAGGCCGGGCACGATGTTGTATTGCGAGATGCCTTCCGGATTGTAGCGCTGGTGCACCACCACATCGAGCTGGCCCCTGGCGGCCTCACTCGCCGCCTCCTGCATGCCTTGCGCCCGAAGCAGCGCCTGGCTGGCCACTTTGCTTAGCGTCGAGATGGCGCCGCTGGCGGCGGCCGGGTCGGTGGCGTCGGCCTCGATGAGTATCTGCGGATTGTCGCCGCGCTCCACCCGGCGGCCGAAATCGGCCGGGATGGTGACGACGAAGGCGACATCGCCGCGCGCCATCAGGAATTCGGCATCCTCGGCACTTTGCGCGACATGGTCGAAGCGGTAGTAGCCGGTCGTCTGCAGGGCTGCGACAATGGCGCGGGTGTAGGGGTCGTTGCTGGTCGCCACCAGTGCGGCAGGCAGGCTTTTGGGATCGTTGTTGATAGCGTAGCCGAACAGCACCAGCTGCAAAAGCGGCACGCCCAGCATCATGGCGAAGGTGATGCGGTCGCGCCGCATCTGGATGAATTCCTTGATCAGCAGCGCACCGAGCCTGGCGAAGGAGAAGACGCTGTTCATGCCATATTGTCCTTCGAGCCGGACATGAACTGGATGAAGACGTCCTCGAGGCTGGTCTCGCCGGGTTTTACGCTGACGCCCTTGTGCTCCTTCTCGACATCGGCGAGCGCCTTTTCGAGCTTTGCCTTGTCGGAGCCGACGACATGCAGCGTCGCGCCGAACGGCGCCACCTGGTCGACGCCGGGCCGGTCCCTGAGTGCATCGGCGACCTGGTCGAGGCGCGGTCCCTGCAGCACGAAGGTGGTCAGACCGGCATTCGTCACCACCTCGTCCACCGTGCCGGTGGCCAGCATCTTGCCGTAGGAGATGTAGCTGATGCGGTGGCAGCGCTCGGCTTCGTCCATGTAGTGGGTGGACACCAGCACGGTCAGACCGCCGCTCGCCAGCCGGTGGATCTCGTCCCAGAATTCGCGCCGCGCCTTCGGATCGACGCCGGCGGTCGGCTCGTCGAGCAGCAGCAGCTTCGGCTTGTGCATGATGCAGGCGGCCAGTGCCAGCCGCTGCTTCCAGCCGCCCGACAACGTGCCGGCGAGCTGGTTGCGGCGGCTCGTCAGGCCAAGCTCTTCCAGCGTTTTCGACACATGCTCCTCGACCGGTTTCAGCCGGTAGAGCCGCGCCACGAATTCGAGATTCTCGCCGATCGTCAAATCCTCGTAGAACGAGAATTTCTGCGTCATGTAGCCGACTTCGCGCTTGATGCGGAGCGACTCGGTGCGGATGTTGAAACCCAGCACCGTACCTTCGCCCTCGTCGGGCGTCAGCAGGCCGCACATGATGCGGATGGTCGTCGTCTTGCCGGACCCGTTGGGCCCGAGAAAGCCGACGATCTCGCCCTCGGCCACCGTCATCGTCACATGGTCGACGACAGTCTTGTCGCCGAAACGCTTGACCAGGCCATGAACGTCGATGGCGTTCATTTTGAGGCCGCCAGCTCGACATCGACGATCTGTCCCGGCTGCAGCGCTTGCGCCTTGCCCTCAGGCCGCGCCTCGACGAGGTAGACCAGCTTCTGCCGGTTCTCGAGCGAGTAGATCACCGGCGGGGTGAATTCCGGGTCGGGCGAGACATAGCTGACGCGCGCCTTCACCTCCGGCCCGCAGCCGTCGCAATGCACGACAAGCAGCGTGCCGACCTTGATCGACGAGAACGCACTTTCCGGGACATAGACGCTGAGCTTCACCGCACCGTCCGGCAACATCGAAATGACAGGCGCGGTCGGACCAGCGGTGTCGCCGGGATTGCGGATGACGTCATTGATGCGGCCGGGCGAGGGTGCCGCCAGCACGCGCTTCGATAGCCGCCACTCAGCCTGTTCCAACGCCGACTGCGCCTGTTTGACCTGATTGTCTGCCGCCTTGATCGTTTCGGGACGCGCAGGCAGACCGCCGACGGCGAGGTTGGCCTGCGCCTGGCCGACCTGCGCATTGGCGGTCTCCAGCGTCGCGGCGGCGGTGTCGTAGTCGGCCTGCGTGCCGGCACCGCGCTTGAACAGGTCGGCGGCGCGGTCGTATTTGCGCTTGGCATCCGTGGCCTGGGCCTTGGCCATGTCGACCTCGGCCTTCAGCACCGCGATCTCCTCCGGCCGCTTGCCGATCTGCAGGTCGGCCAGCTGCGCCTGCGCCTGGGCGAGCGCGGCCCCTGCCTGGGCGACGGCGATTTTTGCGTCGGCGCTTTCGAGAGTCACCACCGGCGTGCCTGATACAACACGGTCGCCGCGCTTGACCGCGACGGTCTCGACCTGCGCCACCTCGATCGGAGCCAGCAAGACATAGTCGCCCTCGACATAGCCGACGGCAAGCGGCGCTGCCGGCGCGCAGGCGCCGAACAGCTTGGCCGCGAGAGGCAGGGAACAGAGAAAACTCATCGCTTGCCCTCCTTGCGGGCGACCGGATTGCGGGCCGCCAGTATGGCGCCAAGATTGCCTGTCACCGCCGCCACCACCTTGGCGGCCTCGGTGTTGCCGATCTCGCGCCAGCCCATACGACGCATCACTGCTTCGCGACCGATGCGGAAATAGATGACCTGGCCGATCAGCGTGAAGACCACGAGCTTGGTGGCCTCGCTTTCGGCCGGCTCGCCCGTCGCCTGTTCCCAGATCTGGCAGAGGCGGCGATGGGTCGGTTCGAACACCCCGTCATAGATGCGGTCGAGTGCGGCGGTCGGATGCGTCAATTCCCTAAGTACAAATTGTACGATATCGCCAGCTTCCGGTCTGGCTACGATAAACGCCACCATCGCTTCCAGCGCGGCGAACAATTGTGCCCTCGCCGCCTCCGGGCCGGCTTGACCCGGCAATTGCGTGCCGCCGAGCGCCTGGCCGGCAACCGACTGGATGGTTTCGACGATGTGGTCGGCGGCGGCCGCGCGCAACCCTTCCTTGCCGCCGAAGTGATAGGCGATCGAGCCGATGTTGGCCTTGGCCTCGGCGGCGATCTCACGCGTCGACGTGCCGTCGAACCCTTGCCGTCCGAACAGCTTGAGCGCCGAAAGCACGAGTGCGGCGCGCGTCTGCTCTGCGGGGGATGTCTCCTGGCGGGGCGTTTTATCGGCTACGGTTTTGATCATGCTGGGTACTTAATCAATCGATTGATTAAAGTCAAATTGATTATCCGCGGCGGCTTGCCATGTCGGGCCGCAGACGCTTTAGTGGCGGCCATGGGCAAGGAAGTCGAACGCAAGTTCCTGGTCTCCAGCGCCGAATGGCTGGAAATGGCCGAGGCGAATATACGCATTCGCCAGTTCTATCTTGCCGCAACACCCGGCCGCACCGTGCGCGTGCGCATCAGCGACGGCAGTTCGGCGAAGCTGACGCTTAAATTCGGCAGCAAGATCCGCGAGCGTGACGAATACGAATATGAAATTCCACTGGCGGACGCAGAGGAGATGCTGGCCTTCGCCATCGGACATGTCATCGAGAAGACACGCCACCATGTTAGGCATCGCGGCTATCTCTACGAAGTCGATGTTTTCGGCGGGATTCTAGCCGGCCTTGTGGTGGCCGAACTGGAGACGCCGGAGGATGTACCTGACGAAATGCTGCCTGATTGGCTCGGCCGCGAAGTGACCGGCGAGCAGAGATTTTACAACGCGTCGCTCGCCCTAGAGCCGGATGATTTTAGGTCGGGTCGACCTAAAATCGGAATCCGGCTCTAAATCAAAAGAGATGGAGCATGATGTCGTCCGAAAACCGCTTCACACTTTTCGGCATCATGCTCTAGGGGGATTCCGGAGATCGCCGCATGAGCTTTCGCATCGATCCGCGCCTGCCGCTGACCGGCGAGGTCAGGCGTATCCTTGGCGAGGAGATCGGCAAGGCGCTTGCCCATCTGGCCGTCGCGCGCGACCAGCCGGAGCAGGCATTGCACAAATGCCGCAAGCGGCTGAAGAGCGCGCGCGCCTTGCTGCGGCTGGTCCGTTCCGGAAATGAAACATTCTGTCGGACTGAGAACCAATGCTACCGTCAGGTGGCGGCGCTGCTTGCCGGGCCGCGCGAGGCGACCGCGCTGGTCGAGACCGTCGACCGGCTGGCAGCCGCCTTTCCCGAGCAGGTTGCCGGCGGCGGCCTCGACAGCGTGCGCGACCGGCTTATCGCCCGCCAGCATGAAATCCATGCCGGGGCTGGTCTCGACGCCGCCATAGGCGCGGCCACGGCCGCCTGCGAGGAAGGCCTGATCCGGATCGAGCGGCTGCTGCTCCCCGATCTGCCTGAGCATGCAGCCGATGTGCTTGCGGAAGGCGCTCGCAAGACCTTGCGCCGGGCCAGGAAGGCGCTGGACAAGGCCGGATCCCACGGAGGAGCCGAGGATTTCCACGATCTGCGTAAGGCGGCCAAGACCCACTCGATGCATCTTTCGCTGCTCGGCCGGCTGTGGCCGACGCCGATCAAGGTGCGGCGCAAGGCGGTCGACGAACTGGGTGAAAAGCTCGGCGAACTGCACGATGTCTTCGTCATGCGCGCCCTGCTCGAAGCCGACGGCGAGCCGCTCGGCGATGCGCAGGACACCAAGCTCCTGGGCAAGCTTTTGAAGCGCTCGGAAAAAAGCCTGAAGAAGAGCTGCCTCGCCGGGGCGGCCGAACTGTTCGGCGACAGTCCCAAGCGCTCGACAAAGAAGCTCGCCCGCAATGCGCGCGACGACCTCGCCGGGCCGGCACTGCCGGAAGAGACAGTGCCGGCCGGCTGACGCTGGCACTCCCCCGCCGGCGCGTGCTAGTCACGCTCTACCATGACCGCACCTGCCGACACGCTTCTGGACCGACTTGGCCGCTGGCTTGCCGGCCGGCTGCAGGACGAATCCTCCGGCTATGAGCCCTACACGCCGTCCGACGCCGAGACGTTGCGGCGCACGCTCGAGCCCGGCGACATCCTGCTCATCGAAGGCAACCAGAAGATCTCGGCGGCGATCAAATACCTGACCCAGTCGACCTGGTCGCATGCGGCCTTCTATATCGGCGATGCCTTGTCCGAACCGGAGGACGGATCGGAACGGCGTCGGCTGATCGAAGTCACGCTCGGCGAAGGCTGTGTCGCCGTGCCGCTGTCGCGCTACCGCACCTACAACACCCGTATCTGCCGGGCGAGCGGGCTGACCCCGGAAGACCGCGACCATGTCGTCGCCTTCATGATCGGCAAGCTCGGCCTGAAATACGATCTCAAGAACATTTTCGACATGCTGCGCTTTTTCCTGCCGACGCCGCCGGTGCCGGTGCGCTGGCGCCGCCGCATGCTGGCTTTCGGCTCCGGCGACCCGACGCGCGCCATCTGCTCGACCCTGATCGCCGAAGCCTATGGCGAGATCCGCTATCCGATCCTGCCCGAGATCACCCGCGCGCCCGGCCGCGCCTCAGCGCAGTCGAACTATTCGCGCCGCGAAATCCTGCACATCCGCCACCACTCGCTCTACACGCCGCGCGACTTCGACCTGTCGCCCTTCTTCCGCATCGTGAAACCGACGCTGGAATTTGGGTTCGACTACCGGGCGGTGACCTGGGAAGATAGGGCCGCTGAGGCGAAGGCCGCCGAATAGCAACCATTCAAACCGGCGCCGATGGCGAGTGGCGCCCTATGAGATCATTCGAGACAGTGTCGATGATCTCAGCGGAAAGCGTCGGATCGGGCACGACGCGGGAGAGGATCACCGATCCGACCATTTCCGCTAGGAATGCGATCGCGGCACTCCGCTTCGCGGCCGGGTCGCTTCCCGGCAGGAGTGAAATGATCAACGCGACATAATTGCTGACGATGCTTCCGAAGAACGATCGAAGCGCTGGATCGTCGTGCCGGGCGGCATCGGCCGCCAGTGCGGTGAGGCTGCATCCGTGCCCCGGATTGTCGCGATGATGGTCCGAGATGTAGTGGCGCACCAGCGTCTCAAACGGAGTATCGGTCGAAGCGAGCCGGGCGGATAGATCGGCGCTCATGTCACTGAAGGCCCGCTGCATGGCCTGAACGATGAGGTCGTCCTTCGACTTGAATTGTCGGTAGAAGCCTCCGTGGGTAAGCCCGGCCGCGCTCATCAGATCGGCAATGCCGATCCCGTCGATCCCTTGTTCGCGGAAGAGCTTTGCGGCGGTATCGATGACCCGCTCTCGATTTAACTCGACCATCTCCTTGCTCACCTTCACGACCGCATCCTCTTCTATTGATGATGATCGACATATAAGACGTGGCGGAGGCGCTTGACAATGATTATGGCGGTCATTATCACCCAATGATTACGATCATAATCATTAGGCAGGAAAGTTGAGATGACACAAGTTCAGTCGCGCGCCGAGAAGATCGCGCTGATCACCGGCGCTTCGGGTGGCATCGGGCATGCGGCCGGACTTGCGCTCATCCGGGCGGGGTATCGCGTGTTCGGCACCAGCCGCCGAGCTGCGCCCAACGAAGTGCGTCAGGGCATTCACATGGTCCCTTGCGACGTCACCGATGATGGGTCCGTCAGAGACGCCATCAAGCAAGTTGTCGCCCTCGCCGACCGGATCGACGTACTGGTAAACAATGCGGGCCGCAGCCTGATCGGCGGCGCCGAGGAATCATCGGTCGCTCAAGCCCAAAGCCTGTTCGACATAAATGTCTTCGGCATCGTTCGCATGACCAATGAAGTGCTGCCCATCATGCGCAGACAGGGCGAGGGCCGGATCATCAACATCAGTTCGGTGTCCGGTTTCCTGCCGGGGCCATTCACCGCCCTCTACACCGCCACCAAACACGCAGTCGAAGGATATTCCGAGTCGCTCGATCACGAACTTCGAACGTTCGGCATCAGGGTTTCCCTTGTCGAGCCCGCCTTCACCCGCACCGGACTGGAAGAGAACGCCGAACAGCCTGACCGGATTTCCGGCGTCTACGAACAGGGGCGCTCAGCCATGAATTCGACCTGGCGCAACAGAATCGCGAGCGGCGATCCGGTGGAAGCGGTGGCCGACAAAGTGGTACAGGCAGCCACCGAAAAGACGCCGAGCATGCGCTATACGCCTGGCAAAACGGCAGGCCGTCTTCGCTTCATGCGGCGCTTCGTGCCCGAAAACATGTTCGACAAGAGCTTCCGCAAGCAGATGGGCGTGGCCGATTGATCTAAAATCAAGGCATGGCCAGGCCAGTCCGGCAGGCGAGCCTCCTTTCGCCGAGGAGCGACGAATGAAGTCCTATTTGTGCAAATATATTCCGCCGCGTTCCGACTTTCTGGCAACGATGACCACCGATGAGGAAGAGTGGATGAAGCAGCACCGAGCATTCCTGGATGACCTGCTTGAAAAGAGGCTTATCGTCGCGCACGGCCCCGTGATGGACCCGGCTGGCGGTTATGGGGTGTCGCTCTATCGGATTGCCGATGATCTGGACATAGAGGCGATCACCTCGGAGGACCCGATCGTGAAGAATGGCGCCGGGCACTACGAACACCATCCGATGCTGCATTTGAAAACGCACGGCTAACCATTTCGACCAAACCGCATCGATGCGGCAGCGAAAGTCGCTCTCGAAGGGGCCAGCTTTGCGCACGCTGGCGGGCGCGATCCAGTCGAGGTTTCTGGCGTCCATCCTGCCGAGGTGCAGGCGTCTCACATGGCGGCCGGCATCACGCCGAAACCGCAATGGCGCCCTGGTTTTCGGCTCTGTGTTCGACCCAGATATGGACCGGTTCGTCCCGGCCGCGGATGCTCACCGGCCCATGATCGCGCGCATTCAACCGTGTCGTTGGCGATTCCGCCTTCGCGGCCTCGATCAGTCGTGACCCAAAGCAAATATTCGCCTGAAGCTCACGGCAGAGCGCCTGCAAACGGCTGGCGACGTTGACGGTGTCGCCCACCACCGCGAAGGACAGGTTGCGCTCGCTGCCGACCGCGCCGAGGACGACGGCGCCATATTGTGCACCGATCCGAACGTCCAGCGGCGGATATCCTCTGGACACACGCTGGACATTCCAGTCTTCGATAGCGGCGATCATCGCTTCAGCGCACCGGATGGCCCGGGTTGCGTCGTCATGGCTGGCTTGCGGAACCCCGAAGGTCGCCATGATGCAATCGCCGATATAGTTGTCGACGGTGCCATGGTGGTCGAAAACGACCTGCTCCATGCGACGGTGGAACTGACGCAGAAGTTCGAACACTGCTTCGGCCGGATGGTCCTCGGAATAGTGTGTGAAGCCGACAATGTCGGCGAACAGCACCGCGATATCCTGCCGGCGGACCGGACCGAAGGGCTCGTCATCCGAGGCGAGCTGGTCGACGACATTGGGCGAAAAATGCCGGGCGAGATTGGCGCGGGCGCGCTCTGCCTTGACATAGTCTTCCGACAGATGCCGGGAACGGGAGACGACCAGCGCCATGATCGCGCCGATAATCAGCACAACCAACACATTGGTCGCCTGCGCGAACGTATCGACGAAATTGGGGTTGAGATAGAGATTCAGTCGCTCTGTCATCGGCAGCGAATAGAGGTTCGTTGCCGGAATGACGGTTCCCGCATGCAAAACCACCCATCCCACCCCGATCGTCCACGTCAAGGCCGCGAGCGCGCCGAGATAGAGCGCCAATCGTGTCGAAAGGGTCAGCGCGCCAAGGCATACGAAAATCAGCAGGAATTTGAAGCTGCCCTCGCGCAGTTGCATCGCCGCCGGCGCGACCTCGAGGGAAAACGGGTTGGGCGTTACCAGCAGAACGGTCAACAGAATGATATCCAGCGTACCGACGAGGTAACCGATCCACCATGGAGCGTTGCGACGGCGCGCAAAGCGAAACTGGATCAGACCGACGAGTTGGAACAGCGCGAGGCCCGCCAGCACGAAGAGCAGCGAGGCATCCCAGCGGCTGATCAATGAAAAGAAGCAGGAGATCACGGCAAGCGATGCGGTGCGCGCCCAGAACTGCAATGCAGCACCCTGGCGTTCTGCCCGCTCCCGCAAATTTTTCAGGCGCGAATAGCGGCGAAGTTCAAGTGTTGGCGCGGTGGGCATAGGATCACTTCGATTTTGCGGGGACGGTCACGCATTCGGCAAACCCGCCCCGTACAGTCAGGCAAATCAGCGCGCGAACTCTATCATGGTTTCGTTTTTGAAACGCGGCTGGCGCGTCAAGCCGGCAGCGGGCGGCGTCCCTTTGCCGGAGCGGTGGGCCGGTCGGACGCACCGGCATCCCTGGGGTGCGGGCCGATCGGCATGATCGCCGGAAACGGGGTTGCGCCAAAAGCAAACGTCCATTTGTAGCCGGTCAACCCGTCTTCCGGCGTCGTGTGCTGGTCGTGATGGGCGAGCAGCTTGACGCGCTCGGCCAACTCCTCGGCCTCGCGCTTGACCATCTCCGCCGTCTCCGGCCGCATCCGCCTGGAGAAGGAGACGAAGGTCGCTTCCCGCTCCAGATGGGTGATCGCCCAGCCGATGAAATTCTTGTTTGTCATCTCGAACAGCGGCCTGAGCGGCCCTTCGAAATTCCACTGGATCGGTGTGTCGACCAGCAGCCGTGCCGACAGCCCGCTGCCCAGCGCAATGAGGCCGAGCGCTTCGAGATCGCGCAGATAGAGGAACATCGACGCTTCGCTCAAGCCCTGCGAGCGCATGACGCCCTCGGGCGTGAATTTCTCCGATAGCATGACGAAGATGAACAGCAGCGCCGGCCGTCCGGCAAGCTTGCGCTCGACCTCTGGCGCGATGCGGTTGACCGGTCCCGGCCCCCGGTTCATCGACCCCAGCACGTTTTCCAGCTCGACGCCGGCGGCAGCGCAGATCCCGACGAGACGGTCGAGCTTGCAGTTGCCCTCGTGGAAGATGCGCTTGACCGTCGGCTCGGAAACGCCCATCCGCCCGGCAAGCTCACGATAGGTGACGCCCTTGGCCTTCAGCGTCCGCTTCAGCGCCTCGAAGATCAGGCCGTTCATGGAATGCACCTCTTTTGCGCCATTTCGTATCGGTTTCCGATACTAGCTCGAATCGTCCTTCCGGAAAAGTATCGAAACTCCTAGCTCTCCGCCATCCATCACAGGAGACCTGGCCATGAAAACCCTCATCACCTCGATTTGCGTCGCCGCCTTCGCTATCGCGCTCGCACCTGCGGCCGAGGCCGCCGAACTCTGGCGCGCCTCGGGCTTCGAGCAACCGGAATCGGCGCTGTTCGATGCCGCCAACCACCGCATCATCGTCTCCAACATCGTCGGCAATCCCTGTGAAGCCGACGGCAACGGCTATCTCTCGGTGCTATCGCTGGACGGCAAGGTCGTTAGCCGGCACTGGACCGCCGGCATGGATGCACCGAAGGGCTCGGCAATCTCCGGCGGCAAGCTCTACGTCGCCGACATCACCAAGGTGCGCATCGTCGATCTCGCCAGCGGCAAGCTCGTCTCGACCATCGATGTGCCCGGTGCCGTCTTCCTCAACGACGTCACATCGGACTCATCGGGCAGGGTCTATGTCACCGACATGCTGGCCAATGCGATCTACGGCATCGACGGCAACAAGCCGGACCTGTTCGTGAAGGATGCGAAGCTCGCCGCGCCCAACGGCATCTTTGCCGATGGAGGTCGGCTGATCGTGGCGTCCTGGGGCAAGGGCATCAAGCCGGACTTCAGCACTGCCGCGCCCGGGGGCCTGCTGTCGGTCGATCTCGCGACGAAAACCGTGACGCCGCTGCCTGGCGCACAACACTTTGCCGACCTCGACGGCGTCGTCGCCATCGGCGACAGCATCTACGCCACCGCCTTCATGACCGGCACGCTCTATCGGTACAAAGTCGGCGAGGCGCCGGAGGCTGTAGAGCAGTTCAAGCCGGGCAGCGCCGATATCGGCACAGACGGCACGCGGATTTTCGTGCCGCTGATGAACGAGGGCGAGATCGCGGTGCTGAGCCTGGACTGACGGCGCACATTTGCCGGCTCAGCCAGCGGGCGCGGCTTTGAGTTGCGCCCGCGAATCCTTGATCGAGGCGGCAAAGGTCACCAGCGGCCGCTTGACGCCGTGGTTGATCAGCATGCGCCGTGTCTGCGGCGAGGCACCGGCGATGATGAAACGCACCCCTGCGCGCTTCGCCTTGTGCGCCGCGCCCTCGATGACATTGGCCGCGGTGGAATCGAAGAACGGCACCGCCGAGCAATCGAGGATGAAGTTCTTGCGCTGGTCGGCGATGCGGTCGAGCGCCGTGCCGACAGTCGAGGCGGCGCCGAAGAAGAAGGCGCCGGAGATGCGATAGACGACGGTGTCGGCGTCGCTTGCCTCGCTTGCATCGTAGGCGCGGCCGCTGCTGTCGGCGACATCGTCCTGCACCAGCGGCAAATCCGCCTCCACGGCGATCGACTTGGCCATGCGGTCGATGAACAGGATCGAGCCTAGCGCGAAGCCGACGACGATGCCTTCGGTGAGATCGCGGAAGACGACGATCAGGAAGGTTGCCATCAGCACCAGGGCGTCGCCGCGCGAAGCGCGCAGCAACGTGGCGAAGGCCTGCTTCTCGAACATATTCCAGCAGACAACCGCCAGCACACCGGCAAGGGCGGCAAGCGGGATGTAGCTCGCCAGTGGCGCGGCCACCAGCATGAAGACCAATAGGAACAGCGAATGCAGCATGCCGGAAACCGGCCCATGCGCGCCGGCCCGCACATTGGTGGCGGTGCGGGCGATGGTGCCGGTGGTGCAGATGCCGCCGAACAGGGCAGACGCGATGTTGGCAAAGCCTTGCGCCACCAGTTCGCAATTGGAACGGTGCCGCCGCCCGGTCATGCCGTCGGCGACCACGGCCGACAGCAGCGATTCGATGGCACCGAGCAGCGCAAAAGCCACCGCATCCGGCAGCACCGCAATCGCCTTGTCGAGGTTGAGTCCCGGCAGTGCCGGCAACGGCAGGCTGCGCGGAATGCCGCCATAGCGCGTGCCGATCGTTTCCGCCGGCAGCGAAAGCAGCGCCACGACAAGGGAGGCCAGTCCGACGGCGATCAGCATGCCCGGCCAGCCGGGCCGCCAGCGCTTCACCCCCACGATGGTGGCGATGGTCAACGCCGCCACCAGCGTCGCCGAGATGTTGAGCGTACCGGCCGCGTGGCCGATCGCCATCAGTTTCGGCAGCAGCGGCCCGGGCTCCGGCCCGGCAAGCCTCAGCCCGAACAGTTCGACGATCTGGCCGGAGAAGATGATGATCGAGATGCCGGCGGTGAAGCCGACCGTCACCGGGTAAGGGATGAATTTGATATAGGTTCCGAGCCGGAGATAGCCGATGGCGAGCAGGAAGATGCCGGCCATCATCGTCGCCAGCAGCAGTCCGTCGACGCCTTCGCGCTGCACCGTCGCCGCCACCAGCACGATGAAGGCGCCGGCCGGGCCGCCGATCTGGAAGCGGCTGCCGCCGAGCGCCGAGACGATGAAGCCGCCGACAATGGCCGTGAACAGGCCGCGCTCCGGCGTCACGCCCGAAGCAATCGCAATCGCCATCGACAGCGGCAACGCGACAATGGCGACGGTCAGCCCGGCCATGAAGTCGGCCTTGAACTGCGGCAGGCGGTAACCTTCGCGCCAGACCGTCACCAGCTTGGGCGTGAACAGCTCTGAAAATGTCGGCTTTGCCGACTTCTGGGCCGGTTGATGCACTGCCCGCCGGATCTGATCCATGGACTGCCTTCCGCTTGCGTGAAGGCGGCGGGATCGTCGGCAGGACTGTCGGCGGTCGCCGTCGCGACTATATGCCGGCTCAGCCTTGCGGGTTCGGCGGCGCCACCGGCTTGAGGCGCACGCCCCGGCCGCCGCGCTCGCTGGTCTGGTTCTCGCCGATGAGCTCCACCCCGGCCTCGTCGAGAGCCTGGACAACCTTCATCAGCGTATCGACCACACCCCTGACCACGCCGTCACTCGCTTCCATGCGCTGGATTGTCGGAAGCGAAACGCCGGCACGCTCGGCGAGTGTCTTCTGATCGATGCCGGCCAGCGCCCTCGCGGCGCGCATCTGCGCGGCAGTGATCATCGGTCGGAACCCCCGTCTGAGTCTGCGGAGACGACGTGTAATACAATCATAGTGATGTTTCAACCATCATAAAGCATACGTGAAACATGATCTCTCCACAAAGCCGGATGGCGGGATACGGGATGAGCATGCTACGCTAACAGCCTTGGCTCTTATTGGCGGGGAAATATCAGTTGAAGATTTTCAGGACCTTGACGACGTCGGCAGCCTTGCTGTCGGCGGTTTTTATGCTGGCAGGCTGCGGACACGGGCTGATCAACCGGCTGATTTGAATGTCGCTCCGGATCGTCAGTCTTCGGGCTCGTTGCCATCGGCCACCGCCTTGTTCCGCTGCAGCATTCGCGCCGCCAGCCAGCACAGCGTCGCCCAGGTGAAGCCGGCGCACCATCCCGCCAGCACGTCGGAAGGCCAGTGGACGCCGAGATAGACGCGGCTGACGCCGACCAGCAGCGTTATCAGCACCGCCAGGCTGAGGACATAGATTTTCGTCGTTCGTCCCGGCAGGAAGCGCGCTGCCAGCGAGCCCAGCGTGAGATAGGTCACCGCCGACAGCATGGCGTGGCCGCTGGGAAACGACAGCGACGTCTCGTTGGCCAGGTGCGAGACAAGATCGGGGCGCGGCCGGTCGATGCCGGCCTTGAGCAAGGTCGACAGCAGCTGCCCGCCAGCCACCGCGACAAAGATCAGCAGCGCCGTCCTCGGCCTACGGATCAGCAGGAGGTAGACGATCACCGCCGTTACGATCAGCACCAGCACGCTGGAGCTGCCGAGGCTGGTGATGTCGCGCATCGCGCCTTCCAGCCATGCCGGGCCGACGGGAACATCCGGCTGACCCACTTTTCGGAAAGCGAGCAGGATCTCAGTATCGAAAGCGTGCGGCGTGGTGGCCCGCGCCACCTCCATCAGTTCCTCGAAGCCCCACAGCCCGGCGGCTATCACCAGCCCGGCCAGCAGCACCGGAAATTCAAGCCAGTTGGTGAACGCACGCGGGGTCTTCATCGGATTACAGTCGCCCCTGCAGGTAAGGCCCGAGCGAGATCAGCACCACCGCCGCGATGGCCAGCACGATGCCGGTCGCCTGCAAGGCATTGACGCGTTCGCCGAAGAACACCAGCGCCACCACATTGACCGCCACCAGCTGGATCACCGCCGACAGGCTGAACGACACCGACATGCCGAACTCACGAACCAGCCGCAGCATCATCAGATTGCCCGCCGTATAGAGCGCCAGTGTCAGCACGATCTTGCCAAGGCTTGGCGCCAGCCCCCATTGCTTGGCCGCGATTGCCGCCAGCAGGAAGATCACCGTCGAAACGACGAGCTGCGCCAGTCCCCAGAAACTCACTTTTGTGCCTCGCTGTCGTTTGTGGCAGCCCTTGTTTCGCAAGCGCGCCGACACGTCAAGCAGACTGCGGCGAGACAGGCCCGACGATGACGAGAGGTGGCTGAATGAATGGCAGCACGATCGCGGTCTGATTGCAACGCTCGGGCCGGATTAACGCAAACCCAGGCAGCTGCCCACCCAAGCCCCGGAAAAGAATGGACATTTAAACATGGCGCCCTACCTCTTCTGGAGGAGAGTGCCATGCCAAAGTCCGTCTATGACCGTGGCCTGCTGAAACCCGACGACATCGCCAGGCTGCAACGCGTGTTCGACGAAGCCTGCCGCAGGCGCGACGTGCATCCCGATTCGGCGGAGGCGCGGGAGATCGCGCTGAACCTGCTTGCGCTGCACAATGCCGGGATGGTCGAGGAAGATATGCTTATGGAAACCGTGGGTTTCCGCAGGTTGGAGCCGAAATCAGCCTGAGACCCGCAAGGCGGCCTGGAGCAATTCCAGGAAAAGTGTGAAGCGGTTTTCCGTCCGGAATTGCGTAAAAATAAAGGCCTAGGAGCGGTTCGCCGTTTCCGTGAAACGGTGAAACGCTCTAGCCGGCGCGCTGCACGACGGCCACATTCATCTCTGCCCTCAGCCTGAAGCCGATGGACTCGTACAACCGGACCGCGCCGGCATTGCTGGCATAGGCATGCAGGTAGGGAACTTCGCCGCGCGCAAAAATTCGGTTGGCCACGAACACCGACAGCAGCCGGCCGAGGCCGCTGCCGCGAAATTCGGGATGCGAGCAGACGCCGCTGAGTTCGCTGTAGCCGGGCTGCTTCATGCGCTCGCCGGCCATCGCCGCCAGCCGGCCGTCGATCTTCACGCCCCAGAACTCGCCGAGGCTCAGCGCCTTGAGCGTGAACGGGCCGGGCCTGGTCAGTGACGCCAAAGCGAGCATCCCGGCCGCGTCGTCCTGCGTCAGCTGCTGCACACGCTCGTCCGACACGGCAGGCAATGGCGCCTCGGCAACCATCTGAACACCGAAGGCGGTCACGGTCGCGGTCAGTTCCGGCGGCAAGGCAATGGGGTCCGCCTGGAGCATGAACACGCTCTCACCCGCAGGAATGAGGCTTGCGAGCGCCTGCAGGCTCTCAGCGTCGTCTGCCCCGGAAGCCGCGAAGGGGACGATCGAGGAGGGATAGCGCCTGGCGAGCCTGTCGCCATACGCAAAGATCCGATGCCGCGTGTCGAGCGCGCTCCAGACCGGACGATCGAGGACATGGCTCATGGCGCGACATCCTGTTTCACACGACGGTCGAGTGGGGCCGCCGCCAGGCCGTCCTCTATTGCCGAGAGTTGTTGTAGAAGCGGCCCCGCAAGGCCTTTGCACAAGTCGGCAACGGCGTTCTCGATGCGCGGCCAAACGTCCCGCTTCGCCCTGTCGACCAGGCGCTGGCCGTTGGCGGTCAGCGAGATCATCCTGCGGCGCTGGTCGTCGTTCGATGGCGCGGCCTCGACCAGCCCCAACTCGGCCAGCAGCGCCACGCTGCGCGTCACCCCCGGCTGGGTGATCCCCAGTGACTGCGCCAGTTCGCCGACAGGCAGCGGCCCAAGCCGGTCGAGCGCGGCCAGCAGAGGATACTGGCTGGACTGCACCGGCACCTCCAGCCCATCGAGCATGCGCTGCGTATCGGCCTGCAACTGCTCGCCGATACGCTTCAGCCTGCTGCCGAGGGTGAGATAGCCAAGGGATCGAATGATGTCTTCCATGGGTGGTCCGTCTCCTGGATAAATATAACATGTTATATAATAATGCAATGAACGAGTTCAAGCGCCTGCTTTGGAGGTTGGCCGCAAGCATCTCGACTTCGTCGTCCTTGGGCGAAGCAGGAGCGAAGCGACGCGGCGCAGACCCTGGGATCATGCCTTGGCCGTGGAAGCAGCGGAGCAGACCTGCAACGCAGCGTAGCTCAGAAGTCACGGCATGGATCCTCGGGTGTGCGCCGCGTCGCTACGCTCCTTGCTTCGCCCGTGGATGACGACGGGATGGCGTTTCGCCCAATCGCCAGGATATTCGATCCCGTCTTGCAGATGCGTTGAACCACCAGTCCGCGCCACAGCAGCAGCCCGAAGTGCGCGGTGGTTCTCCGTCCAGAAGCGCTCGTCTACAACCCCCTTGGCGATCTGACGGGCAATCGCTTCGGCCTGCAGGCCTGCGCTGTGAAAATAGCTGGTCAGGCTTGGCCGCATGCCGATGAACCACAGGCCGGGCTGGCCGCTCGGGGTGCCGCCATTGGCCTTCGGCACGCCCTTGGCGTCGAGCACGCCGAGATCGCCCAGCATGGCCTCCAGGCCGGTGCGATAGCCGGTTGCTGCGATCACCACATCCGGCTCGAGCACCGTGCCGTCGTTCAGCCGCACGCCGGCGCCTTCGAAAGCCGCCACCGGCGCCACCACCGAAATCCGTCCGGCCTTCAGCGCGGCGACGGCGCCGTCATCAACGGCAATAGCGATCTGCTCGACGCCGAGCCGGCTGGCGCCGCCCTTCGGCGCCGGCGGCAGGCCGAAGCGGGCGAGGTCGCCGAACACCAGCCGCTGCGTCGCGGCAATCGCGGCATCGGCAATCCACGTCGGCAGCATCGCCATGAAACCGCCGAAGCGCGCCACGGCGACCTTGCCGATCCGTTTCGGCATCAGCGACGGACCCTGCCTGGCTGACAAGCAGATGGCCTTGGTGTCGGCGCGGGCGAGGTGGTTGAGCACGTCGAAGCCGGAATTTCCGGCTCCGACCACCAGCACGCTTTTGCCCACATAGTCCTGTGCTGTGCCGAAATCGGCGGCGTGGATAAGTTTGCCGGTGAAAGTCGCCTTGCCTTGCCAGTCCGGCGTCCATGGCAAGCGGTCGCGGCCGGTGGCGACGATGACATTGCGGGCGCTCAGCGTTTCCCGGCCCGTATGGACGAGCCAGCCATTGCCTCTGCGTTCGATCCGCTCGACGGCGGTGCCGAATTCGACCCTTATGCCGCGCGCGCGGGCAAAATCCTCGAGATAACCGACGATGGCATCCTTGTTCGGAAAGGCGGCGGTGCGTGGCGGATAGGCAAGGCCGGGCAGGGCCGATAGCGCGCGATGCGTGTTGAGGGTCAGCTTCTCGTGCCGCCGTCGCCACGGTTCGGCGATCCGCGGCTCCTTTTCAAGCACGACGACCCGCACGCCGCGCCGGCCAAGCGCGTCGGCGGCCGCCAGCCCCGCCGCTCCGGCGCCGATGACGATAACCGTGTCGTCGAGTCCTTTCAGCCCCAGGACGATAGGCATCGTTTCGCTTGTCGTAGCCGCCATTCGGTCGAGATTCCCTTTCAGGTGCGCCATGGGGACCCGTCCTATATGGCACGTCCCATATGGCACAGGGGCGATATGATCGATAATGAGGTCGCGTCAATGCGACTGATTCGAGGCCTTGGGGGCAAGCCTCTGTTTATCATCGGCACGCGGAAGCTCGACCATGCCCTCCTTGCGTATCTTTCTCGACAGACTGCTGGAGGGCGCCGCAGCCAAGGTGCCGCGCCAGGATTTTTCGCATGTCGAGCGGCTGGCGCTTGTCCGCCGGCACGGCGACTTCTCGCTGGCCTATTCGACCGCCGTGCAGCAAAAACTGTCCTATTTCGGCGACGCCGACGGCTACATCGCCTTCGGCACCAAGATGAAGCACCATTTCGCGCTCGGTGACCCGGTGGCCCATCCGGCCGATCGGCCCGACTATATCAGGCGCTTTGTCGAAGCCGCCGACAGCCCGTGGTTCGTGCAGATCGGCGAAGCGACGGCGCGCGTTCTGGCCGGGCTCGGCTACCAGGTCAACCGTCTCGGCGTCGACACGCGGCTGGAACTGCCGGCTCACGATTTTTCCGGCAAGCGCAACGAAACCGTGCGCTATTCCGAACGCTGGCTCTTGAAGAAGGGGTTTTCCTTTGGCGAAGGAGCGGTCTATCTCGACGAGGTCCAGCGCCTGTCGCAGAACTGGCGGGCCGACCGCATCGTCAAGCGCTGGGAGATGGCCTTCCTCAACCGCCCCTTTGCCGATCATCTCGGCATCGATATGCGCCGTTTCGTGCTCTACAGCCCGGAAGGCGAGCTCGTCGCTTTGCTCGATTTCGATCCGATGTTCAGCGGCGGCAAGGTGATCGGCTACACCACCTCGTTCAAGCGCAAGCACATCGATGCCTCGCCGCATGCCGAAATCGGGCTGACCAAATTCGCCGTCGACCGCTTTCGCAATGAGGGCATTTCGGTCGTCACGCTCGGCCTGTCGCCGATGCTCGATGTCGGAGCCAACGGCTTTGCCGAATCGAGCTTCTGGCGCAACGCCTTCGAGCGGGCCTATGAGTCGCCCTGGGTCAACCGCAGCAAGTTCAACCTCAAGGGCCAGGCGGCGTTCAAGCGCCGCTTCCATGGCGTCGAAGAACCGACCTACATCGCCTTCCGCCAGGGCAGGCTGATCGAGATGCTGGGGTTGCTGCGCCTCATCAAGGCGATCTAGCAAGAAGCGTGGCGGCCAACGTGGCCAATTTGCCCCCAGCAAAACTGTTGATTTGACCGGCGCACGGGCGATCGCCTATTGCATGTCGCTCAGAAGTGGCCCCGGTTTTGAGACAACGACATGCATAAGAACAAAGACCTAATGCGCGTCGCCTGAGTCCGTTCAAACGCGACGCGCTTTAGAGCGGCAGGGTCAGTTGCGCAGCCGGTAGCCGGTGCGGAAGATCCAGGCGACGATGGCGATGCAGATGGCGAGGAACACCATCGTCATGCCCAGGCTGACGGCGACCGAGACATCGGACTTGCCGTAAAAGCTCCAGCGGAAACCGCTGATCAGGTAGACGACCGGGTTGAACAGCGTCACCGTGCGCCAGGTCTCGGGCAGCATGTTGATCGAATAGAAGCTGCCGCCGAGGAAGGTCAGCGGCGTGATGATCAACAGCGGCACCAGCTGCAATTGCTCGAAGCTTTTCGCCCATATGCCGATGATGAAGCCGAACAGGCTGAAGGTCACCGCCGTCAAGACAAGGAAGGCCAGCATCCAGAACGGATGCTGGATGGTGAGCGGCACGAACAGCGAGGCCGTCGCCAGGATGATCAGGCCGAGGATGATCGACTTGGTCGCGGCGCCGCCGACATAGGCGATGACGATCTCCAGATACGACACCGGCGCCGACAGGAGCTCGTAGATGGAGCCGACGAATTTCGGGAAATAGATGGCAAAGGAGGCGTTGGAGATCGACTGCGTCAACAGTGAGAGCATGATCAGGCCGGGCACGATGAAGGCGCCGTAGCTGATGCCGTCAATCTCGGTGATGCGCGAGCCGATGGCCGAGCCGAAGACGACGAAATAAAGCGATGTCGAGATCACCGGCGAGACGATGCTCTGCAGCACGGTGCGGAACGCACGCGCCATCTCGACCCGGTAGATCGCCCATACTGCTCGCCAATTCATGGCTCTTGCCTCAACAGATTGACGAAGATCTCCTCGAGCGAGCTGTTTTGCGTGTCCATGTCGCGGAACTGGATGCCGGCCGTCTCGAGTTCGCGCAGCAGCGATGCGACGCCGGGGCGTTCGCTCTGGTTGTCATAGGTGTAGGTCAGCTGTGTGCCATCGCCCGACAGCTCCAAGGCGTAGTGCGAGAATGCATCGGGAATGGCGGTGAGCGGGTTGCGCAATTCGACGATCAGGCGCTTGCGGCCGAGCTTGCGCATCAGTTCGGCCTTGCCCTCGACCAGGATGATCTCGCCGCGGTTGATGACGCCGACACGGTCGGCCATCGCCTCGGCCTCTTCGATATAGTGCGTGGTGAGGATGATGGTGACGCCATCGTCGCGCAGCCGCCGCACCATCGCCCACATGTCCTGGCGCAGTTCGACGTCGACGCCGGCCGTGGGTTCGTCGAGGAACAGGATGCGCGGCTCATGTGACAGCGCCTTTGCAATCATCAGCCGCCGCTTCATGCCGCCCGACAGCGTGATCGCCTTGGCGTCCTTCTTGTCCCACAACGACAAGTCGCGCAGCACCTTTTCGACGAAGCCCGGATTGGGCGGCTTGCCAAACAGGCCGCGACTGTAGGTGACGGTTGCCCAGACGCTCTCGAACGCGTCGATGGTCAGCTCCTGCGGCACCAGCCCGATCAGGCTGCGCGCGGCGCGGTAGTCTCGGTTGATGTCGTGGCCGTCGACGGTCACCGTTCCCGACGAACGGTTGACGATGCCGCAGACGATCGAGATCAGCGTCGTCTTGCCGGCGCCGTTCGGCCCCAGCAGCGCGAAAATCTCGCCGCGTTCGATGTCGAGGTTGATTTCCTTCAGCGCCTTGAAGCCGGTGGCGTAGGTCTTCGTGACCCCGGCAATCGAAATGATGGAAGGCAAATTCGTGGAAGACATGAGGCCGAAAACGACTGTTTGAAAGAGGCGGGGATTATTATTGCGCTGAATGTCGGTGTGCAGGCTCGGAAGTCAATGCCGCTGCTGACAATTGTGGACAAACGTTCCCCTTTGCCGTTTCGTGATGGGGGTATCGGGGCACTGACGGATTGATCCCATCTCCTGCGACAACGCGCCCCGCGTGACGCCAAGCCGCTTTGACCGGACCGCATCCGCCGCCTATTCTGCGCCAACAACAGCAGCCGGAGCCCGCATGGACCCGCTCATCCTGTCGCGAATGCAGTTCGGGGCGAATATCTCGTTCCACATCCTGTTTCCGACCATCACGATTGCGCTTGGCTGGGTGCTGCTGTTCTTCAAGCTCCGCTACAACGCCACCAATGATTCCGCCTGGATGCGCGCCTATTTCACCTGGGTAAAGGTGTTCGCGCTGTCCTTCGCCATGGGCGTGGTCTCGGGCGTCACCATGAGCTTCCAGTTCGGCACCAACTGGCCGGGCTATATGGAGCATGTAGGCAACATCGCCGGGCCGCTGCTTGCCTACGAGATCCTCACCGCCTTCTTCCTTGAAGCGGCCTTCCTCGGCATCATGCTGTTCGGGTTCCGCCGCGTCTCCAACCGCGTCCACACGCTGGCGACGGTATTGGTCGCCGGCGGCACCACGCTGTCGGCCTTCTGGATCATTGCGCTGAATTCCTGGATGCAGACGCCGGCCGGCTTCGAGATGATCGATGGCAAGGCGCATCCCGTCGACTGGTGGGCGATCGTCTTCAACCCGTCCATGCCCTACCGTCTGACGCATATGCTGCTTGCCTCCGGCCTGACGGTGTCGTTCCTGATCGCCGGCCTGTCGGCGCTGCGCTACCTCACCGGCGACCGGTCGGAATCGATGTGGAAGGCGCTGCGCACCGGCGTCTTCACCGCCGCCATCCTGATCCCGATCCAGATCTTCGCCGGCGACCAGCACGGGCTGAATACGCTGGAGCACCAGCCGCAGAAGATCGCCGCCATGGAGGCGAACTGGAACACCGGCCCCAACGTGCCGCTGGTGCTGTTTGCGCTGCCCGACGAGGCGGCGAAGGAAAACAAATTCGAGATCGCCATTCCCGACGGCGCCAGCCTGGTGTTGCGCCATTCCACCAGCGGTATCGTGCCGGGGCTCAACGACTATCCCGGCCTGCATCCGCCGGTCTTCCCGGTGTTCTGGGGCTTCCGCATCATGGTCGGCACCGGCATTTTGATGCTCATCGTCTCGTGGTCGGCGACCTTCTTCCTCAAGCGCCGCCACAGCCTGCCGAGGCCGCTGGCCATGCTGATGGTGCCGATGGCGCTGTCGGGCTGGCTGGCGACGCTCGCCGGCTGGTACACCACCGAAATCGGCCGCCAGCCCTGGCTGGTCACCGGCGTGCTGAAAACCGCCGACGCTATCGGCCCGGTCGCCGGCAGCCATGTCGCGCTGACGCTCGCCATCTATCTCATCCTCTATGTGCTGCTGTTGATCGCCTATCTCGGCGTGCTGGTGCACCTGGCGCTGAAGGCCGCCAAGGACGGCGATACCTCGCCGCTCCCGGGCGTCATGAAGACGGCGATGTCGCAACCGGCCGCGGGAGAGTGAAAAAATGACCTTCGACTGGCCAACCGCGCTGCCCCTGATCTTCGCCGGCCTGATGGGCCTCGCCATCCTGATCTACGTCATTCTCGACGGTTTCGATCTCGGCATCGGCATCCTGTTCTCGGTCGCCGAAGATGCCGAGCAGGACACCATGATCGCGGCAATAGGCCCGTTCTGGGATGCCAACGAGACCTGGCTGGTGCTGGCCGTCGGCCTGCTCCTGGTCGCCTTTCCGCTGGCGCATGGCGTCATCCTCACCGCGCTCTACATTCCGGTCTTCGTGCTTTTGGTTGGCCTCATCCTGCGCGGCGTCGCCTTCGATTTCCGCGCCAAGGTGCCCGCCGGCAAGAAGCATCGCTGGAACCGCATTTTCTTCCTCGGTTCCGTCATCGCCTCGCTGGCGCAAGGCTATATGCTCGGCGTCTATGTGCTTGGCCTCGATGTCGGCTTTGGCGGCATCGCTTTCGGGGCGCTGGTGGCGCTCTGCCTGTCGGCGGCCTATGCAGCGATGGGCGCTGCCTGGGTCATCTACAAGACCGAGGGCGAATTGCAGAGGAAGGCGGTGGCCTGGCTGCGGACAGCCCTGGTGCTGACCGCGCTCGGCATGGCGGCGGTGTCGCTGGCGACCCCATTCGCCAGTCCGCGCATCTTCGCCAAATGGTTCGTCTGGCCCGAAATGCTCTATCTGTCGCCGCTGCCGATCCTGTCGGCGCTGCTGTTCCTGTGGCTGTGGCGGCAGACCTTCCACCTGCCCAAGCCCGACGACCGCCATGCGCTGCGGCCGTTCCTGACGCTCGCCGCCATCTTCGCGCTCGGCTTTGCCGGGCTTGCCTGGTCGTTCTACCCCTTCGTGGTGCCCGACAGGCTGACCATCTGGCAGGCGGCGTCGGCGGCGGAAAGCCTCGCCATCATCCTCGCCGGCACGGTGGTCGTGCTGCCGGTGATCATCTTCTATTCGTTCTATGCGTATCGGGTGTTTGGGGGCAAGGCGACGGATCTGACGTATGATTGAAGGGCTCGCTAATCGCGTTTGCGCGAGGCACCCCCCCTCTGGCCTGCCGGCCATCTCCCCCTCAAGGGGGGAGATCAGCTCTCACTGCGGCCTTCGCCAACCTTGCAAGATGAGCACCGTCAGCGACGCTGCCAATCTCCCCCCTTGAGGGGAGATGTCCGGAAGGGCAGAGGGGGGTGCTGTCCCGCTGGCGTCTCAGGTAGGGCGTCGCCGCTCTCTGCGTCCGGCCAAGTCCTATCGCCCCTCAGCTCTTCCCCGCCAGCACCAGCACCGGCTTCTCGCTATACAACCCCGGGAACAGCGACTTCAAATTCGCCACCTTGGGCAGGTCGTTGTAGACGATGTAGGGATAGGTCGGGTTCAGCGTCAGAAAGTCCTGGTGATATTCCTCGGCCGGATAGAAGGTTTTGCCCGTCTCCAACGTGGTGACGATCGGCTTGGCAAACACCTTCGCCTGGTCGAGCTGGGCGATGTAGCTCTGGGCGATCTTCTGCTGCTCGCCATTCTCGGCAAAGATGGTCGAGCGGTACTGGGTGCCCGAGTCCGGGCCCTGGAAGTTCAACTGCGTCGGGTTGTGGGCGACCGAGAAATAGACCTGCAGCAGCTGGCCGTAGGTCACCTTGGACGGATCGTAGGTGATCTCGACCGATTCGGCGTGGCCGGTGCGGCCGCTGCCCACCGTTTCGTAGACGGCGTCATCCTTGGCGCCGCCGGTGTAGCCGGAGACGGCCTTGGTCACGCCCTTGACGTGCTGGAACACGCCCTGCACGCCCCAGAAGCAGCCGCCGGCGAAGATAGCCTTCGCGCTGCCGCTGGCGGCCTTCTCGTCCACTGCCGGCGGCGGGATCACCACCGCGTCCTCGGCCGAGCGCGCCGGGCTCTGCCAGAAGGCGGCCGCGGCGGCGGCGACGATGAGCGCGGCAAGCGCGCTCTTGAAGATCGGCGTTCTCGTCCTTGCAATGCCGGTCATGTCTGATCTCCTTGATGGTGGCGAAGACTATACGACAGAACGTCCCGCCTGGTTTCTCAAATTGCCGTGCGCCGGCCCGGCCACTGTGCGGCCGGGTCATGGGATCAAGCCTTATTGCGCGGGCGCCATGGCGTCCGCCGGCTTCATCGCATCCGTTGCGGGTTTCATGGCATCGGCCGGTTTCATGGCGTCGGTGGCGGGTTTCATCGGATTCGTCGCCATTGGGTCGGCTGGCTTCATGGCACCGGTCGCCGGCGCCATGGCATCGGTAGCGGGCTTCATCGCCTCGGTTGCCATCGCCGGCTTCATGGCGCTGGTCGCGTCTTCGGCGCGGGCGCCGGCGGCGAAGGCGGTCATCGAAAGCGCAAAGGCGAGTGCGGTCAGGATCTTGGTCATGATGGTATTTCCTCCTTGAAGAGGGCGCGCGGGTGCGAGCCCGGTTATGCCGCGCTAGCGGCGTTGCGTAGAAAAGGAAAATCAGTCGGCGGCTGCAGCCAGGATCGGCCCACCACCCGGCGACTGCACCAGCACCGCGGTGCTCAAGCCGCCGGAGGCTGCCGGCAATGGCAGCGTGGTGGCGTCGCCGCTCCAGCTGCCGAGTTTCTCCAGCGAGTGCACGACATTGGCATGCGGCAGCGTGCGGCCGGTGTTCTCGCCGCGCGCCACCGGCACCTCGACGACGCCCTTGTTGTAGCGAACCAGCCAGACATCGGCGCGGCCGGCCGGCGCGGAACCGGCGCCGATGCTGATCTTGCCGCCGTCGAGCGACAGCGTCGGCCCGTTCGTGTGACCGCTCGCGGAAATCAGCTGCTCGATCTCGCCGGGCGCTGCACCCACCGCATCGGCACCGCCATTGACCACCACCTGCGGCGTGAACGGGCCGGAGCGGCCGAGCGACGGCTCATAGCGCACCTGGCGCTGGGTAAATTCCTCGCGGCCGAAAATGTCTTTCCAGCCGAGATAGTCCCAGTAGGTGACGTTGAACGACAGCGCCAGAACGCCCGGCTGGTCCTTGACCTTGATCAGGTTGGCATTGGCCGGCGGGCAAGACGAACAGCCCTGGCTGGTGAACAATTCGACCACGGTGAGCGGCTGGGCGAAGGCGGCGCCGCCAAGCATCATCAGCGCCGCGCCTGCGGCAACCAGCATGCCGGCGCGTTTTGGGTTAAGTCCAGTCATCGGGGGTCTCCGTTGCGGCGGGTTCATCCCACACTTCGTCGCTGCCCGAGGCTTCGTTACATGGTTCACCGCTTCGTGATTGGGGGCGGACGCGTCGTTGCCTTCTCCCCTTGTGGGAGAAGGTGGATCGGCGCGAAGCGCCGAGACGGATGAGGGGTGTTCCAGCGGAGTGAGACGTTGGTTAATCTAACGTCATGCCACATCAGCCCGTCGCTCCTGCCAAACGAAACTTTGCCCGTTCGCTCCGACGTGAAATGACGGAGGCGGAAGACAAACTGTGGCACGAACTACGTGACCGCAGGCTCGATCGGATCAAATTTCGGCGCCAAGTTCCTGTTGGAAAATACGTCGCCGATTTCGCTTGTCTTGAATCACTCCTCATCATCGAGATCGATGGGAGTCAGCATGCGGACTCAGAGTCAGACCAGGCCCGTAGAACGGAACTGGAGGCGAGAGGCTTTCGTGTGTTGCGCTTTTGGAACGACGATGTCCTGAAAGACATGGACAGCGTCTGCACCACGATAATCGCTTATGTAAGGGATGTCAGTTTGCAGCCATGGCGGTGAAAGAACGCCGGCGTCAAGCTGGAACACCCCTCATCCGTCTCGGCGCTGCGCGCCGATCCACCTTCTCCCACAAGGGGAGAAGGCAAGGGCACCGCCACCCCGCTTGCCCCTGCAACCCGCCCCTGCTAAAGCGCGCGCCATGAGCACGCCTCTCGACCACATCCGCAATTTCTCCATCGTCGCCCATATCGACCATGGCAAATCCACGCTTGCCGACCGGCTGATCCAGTCCACCGGCGGGCTGGAGCTGCGCGACATGAAGGAGCAGGTGCTGGACTCGATGGACATCGAGCGCGAGCGCGGCATCACCATCAAGGCGCAGACGGTGCGGCTGAAATACCGCGCCAACAATGGCGAGGACTATATCCTCAACCTGATCGACACGCCCGGCCATGTCGACTTCGCCTATGAAGTGTCGCGCTCGCTCGCCGCCTGCGAGGGCTCGCTGCTGGTCGTCGACGCCTCCCAGGGCGTCGAGGCGCAGACGCTCGCCAATGTCTACCAGGCCATCGACAACAATCACGAGATCGTCGTGGTGCTGAACAAGGTCGACCTGCCGGCCGCCGAGCCCGAGCGCATCCGCGAGCAGGTCGAGGAGGTGATCGGCATCGACGCCTCCAACGCCGTGCTGATCTCGGCCAAGACCGGCCTTGGCATTCCCGACGTGCTGGAAGCCATCGTCCACCAATTGCCGCCGCCGCGCGAGGGCGATGCCTCAGCACCGCTCAAAGCCATGCTGGTCGACAGCTGGTACGACGCCTATCTCGGCGTCATCGTTCTGGTGCGCATCATCGACGGCGTGCTGAAAAAGGGTGCGACCATCCGCATGATGGGTACCGGCGCAAAGCATCTGGTCGAGCGCACCGGCGTGTTCACGCCGGCCCGCATCAATGTCGACGAGCTCGGCCCCGGCGAGTTCGGCTTCTTCACCGGCTCGATCAAGGAAGTGGCCGACACCCGCGTCGGCGACACCATCACCGAAGACAAGCGCCAGACAGCGCATGCGCTGCCCGGCTTCAAGCCGGCGCAGCCGGTGGTGTTCTGCGGCCTGTTCCCGGTCGACGCCGCCGATTTCGAGGATCTGCGCGCCGCCGTCGGCAAATTGCGCCTCAACGACGCCAGCTTCTCCTATGAAATGGAAACCAGTGCTGCGCTCGGCTTCGGCTATCGCTGCGGCTTCCTCGGCCTTTTGCATCTCGAAATCATCCAGGAGCGGTTGGAGCGCGAGTTCAACCTCGACCTGATCGCCACGGCGCCGAGCGTCGTCTACCGGCTGCTGCTTACCGACGGCTCGACGAAGGAGCTGCACAACCCGGCCGACATGCCCGACGTGGTGAAAATCTCAGCGATCGAGGAGCCGTGGATTCGCGCCACGATCCTGACGCCGGACGACTATCTCGGCGGCATATTGAAGCTCTGCCAGGACCGGCGCGGCATCCAGGCCGACCTGTCCTATGTCGGCAAGCGCGCCATGCTGATCTACGATTTGCCGCTCAACGAAGTCGTCTTCGACTTCTATGATCGCCTAAAATCGATCTCCAAGGGCTACGCCTCGTTCGACTATCACCTGACCGACTACAAGGAAGGCGATCTGGTGAAGATGTCGATCCTGGTCAATGAAGAGCCGGTCGACGCGCTGTCCATGCTGGTTCACCGCACGGCGGCGGAAAAGCGCGGCCGGCAGATGTGCGAGAAGCTGAAGGAGCTGATCCCGAACCATCTGTTCAAGATCCCTATCCAGGCCGCCATCGGCGGCAAGGTCATCGCGCGGGAAACCATCTCGGCGCTGCGCAAGGACGTCACCGCGAAGTGCTACGGCGGCGACGTAAGCCGCAAGCGCAAGCTGCTGGACAAGCAGAAAGAGGGCAAGAAGCGGATGCGGCAATTTGGGAAGGTGGATATCCCGCAGGAGGCGTTTATCCAGGCGCTTAAGATGGGCGATTAAACGACCTATCCCTATTGCCCGATAACGAACGACTTGGTCTAGTTGGATTTGCCATTCTGAAGTGAACTGCACCTACCCTTTTGGCCAAACTAGCATATCTAGGGGAAAATCAACCACACCATACAGACTCATCGCCCACAACATGCGATTGTTGGGATGCGAATTCATCGTGAGTCTACCGATTGATTGTTCTTTCCGACTTCATCCAATCGCTCACTCTTGACCACAGCGATCTTGACGCGCGCCTTCGCACCGTCACAGTTTCTGCAAAAAGCACCAATGCCTCTGTAACGCTCCATGCCCACTATTTGGCTTTCCGCGCGGGGAAACCCACCGTTGAGGAGTTTGTAGATGTCATCACGTTCAAATTGGTTCCCTTCTGCCTTCATCGGAGGCACATAGCTGACACGCAGGCAAAATGGCCTTCGATGGCTCCCGACAAGGTTCAGGCATCGGCCGCACGTCTCCAGCAACAAGCAATCGACCTGTTCAAGAAGGCTCAGAAGAATACCAATCGCAACGGCGAATTTGGCGAACTCGTATTATATCTTTTAGTTGAAAAAGTTTTAGGTGCTCCTCAACTTGTTGCCAAAATGAGCCTTAAAACCAATACAGAAATGCCTGTACACGGTTCCGATGGAATCCATGTTCGGTATGATCTTCTCACAGATAGCCTCTTCCTAATCTGGGGGGAGTCAAAGTGCCATGCCTCAGTCGGAGGTGCCATCAGGAGCGCGGTCGAATCAATCCAGGAAAGCCTGCAATATGAGAAAATGGGACGAGAGTTATTTTTGATAGATCAGTACATGGATCTGTCCGGCGTACCGTTAGAGCTACAGGGCGCTCTTAAAGGGTTTCTTGACCCGTACAACGAAAAGTATAATCAGCGTTACGACGGTTCAGTCGCGCTGATAGTATTCGATTTTGATGAGTTCGCTGAACTGAACAAGCTGACGCCTGCCGATGTTGAAACAACGTTCCGGTTGAAGCTCGAACAGCAGCTCGAAATAAATGCTAAAATTTTGGACAGCGCCATAGGAGCAGGACCATTAGCTGGTCACGCGATGGAGTTCTTCTTCATTCCAGTCCCATCCATTGCCGAATTTAGAGCGAAATTCCAGAACCATATCGGTTGGTCATGATAGACGAACTGATCCGATCGATATGGGCCAACGAGAACTTTCATTCGTCGTTGCTTGGCCTTCGAGCGGCATGGCTTCGGAACGTGCTTTCGTTGGAGGCCGTCGGCGAGATCACTGATCTCGACTTGGTTAAGTGCGTGCAGGCAGCTACCATATTGGCCAACAGTACGGACGCAGAGATACAGCGGGCAGCTTTCAGCATCGCAGCGTGCGCTAGCGATTTGCGCTCGGAAGATATGCCTGGCCTTAATGGCGCCTTGCGAATTGTTCTAACGAGACTCGGAAATTTTCCTGCCGTGAACACGAGTTCTGCGGTGAGCGGGTTCAGTCGCTTGCCTACGCGCACAGCTGTCTCGGAGCAGTTACGTCGAAACGGAAACGAGGTGAAAGTGGGCCAGGCAATCCTGACCCTGACGGACTTCCAGCGTTTGCTTTGGGGGGTCCTTTCAGCCCGGCGAAACGTCTCAATTTCGGCGCCCACATCAGCTGGAAAGTCCTACGTCCTCCAGTCGTTTTTGCGTGAGATAGTTGCCTCTGATCTGTTTGTTTCGGCGTGTTACATAGTGCCGAGCAGAGCGCTAATCGCGCAGGTCACGGATTCAATTAATTCGTGGAAGCTAGATGATGGTCGAAAGACGTGGCTGTCGTGAACGTGCCGCTCCCAGATGACGTCGAATTGCCGTCACGCGCAATTTACGTCCTGACTCAGGAGCGCGTACATGCAATTTTAGCCGCTCATCCCAACTTTACGCCCGAGGTCATTATATGTGATGAGGCGCAGAACATCCAAGACGGATCACGCGGGATATTATTGCACGGCGTGGTTGACAGGCTGATCGAGAGAAACCCTGACGCTCAGTTGATTTTCGCCGGCCCAAATATCAAAAATCTAAACGTCTTCGCCGAGACGTTTGGTATTCCCGATGTTCATGAAATCCATAGTCTTTCGCCTAGTGTTATTCAAAATATGATGGTTATTAATACGCGATCAGCGGTCAAGGGTTTGATTAGAGTGGAGAGGATTCTAGCGAATGGGCGGCAAGACATAGGTCAGGACAATATTAACAGGGTGACACCGACAACTACTGAGCGACTAGTCTGGATAGCAGAGCGATTCGGTCGAGAAAAGCCGTCAATTATATATGCGAATCGGCCGGTTGACGCCGAGAAAGTAGCAAAGGGACTGGCTCAAGTGTTGCCGCCCCCTGTCGCGTCGACAAAATTAATGGATCTCGCCGAGTTTGTGCGTGTCGCGGTGCACGCAAAATACGACCTCGCCGACTGCCTCGAGCACGGTGTCGGTTTCCACTACGGAAGAATCCCCGCATTGGTTCGCCGAGGCGTTGAAGAGGCATTCGCTCAGGGTGAGATAAAGTTTCTTGTCACCACGAGCACACTCATTCAGGGCGTAAACTTCCCAGCTGCAAACTTGTTTGTTTGCAAGCCCAAGAAAGGGAATGTGACAGCGTTGACTGGGGCAGAATTCTGGAACCTTGCTGGGAGAGCTGGGCGGCTCGGCAAAGAGTTTCAGGGGAACGTTTTCCTTATTGACTATGACGAGTGGAGCAACAAGCCTGCCGAAGAGGCCAATGAAATCCAGGTAGCCTCCTTTCTCGAAAGCAGTCTCCTCAACAGCATCGACATGATAGAAGAGTGCGCTCTCCGAGAGCCCATTCTTGAGAGCGACGGCGTTGCAGACATTGAAAGCGCCTTCTCTAGGCTTCTTTCCGATCTAGTTAGTGGCCGCCTATCACAAACGCTCGCAAAATATGATGTTTCTGAAGCAGATCGCGTTCGACTGACAGCCGCGCTCTCAACAGCCCGGGCGAAAGTCTCTCTCCCGTGGTCTGTGCTCGCATTGTCACCGACCGTATCTGCACTTAGGCAGCAGAGATTGGCCGACTATCTCCATGCCGAGATAACCGGTGGCGGGATCGAGCGTCTTGAGCAATTAATTCCCCGCAACCCTCGGGACGGCGACTCATACAAAGTCTTGTCAGACATTTATAGGACATGCCATCAGCAGATATGGACGCTTACCGCCCCCAAACTTCATATGCGAATGGCAGCGATTTCGCTAAGCTGGATGAGAGGCGACCCGCTTCCGGAAATTATCGAAGAAAACCATCGCAGAATTGGAGGAAATCTTTCTTCAAACATTCGGACTACGCTTAACGACATCGAGCAAGAGGTACGATTTAAGTACCTTCGACTGATCATTTGCTATATCGCCATTCTATCGCACGTGCTGAGGCAAACAAATAATGACGCGTATCTAAAAGGGATATCGTCGCTTCCCTCATATATGGAGATGGGTGCTTCTGACCAAACGATGATTAGCTTTATTAACATTGGCCTCTCCCGCCTTACCGCTCGCACGTTAACAGATGAGCTCATCGACAAGAACATGGGCCTCGCTGAAGTGCTCACTTGGTTGCGTGCGCAAAACCTCGACGATATTGTGACTTCTGAAATAATCCGGAGTGACATACGGCGAGCGCTACTAAACCTCGCCTGAGCTGCCTGAATCAAGATGTCTTATGGACGTCCCGCCCGGCGACACAAGAATGATATGAGAAGCGTGCCCATGTTTTGTCTTGACGGACAACTCTGAAGCATTGCGAGCCAAAGTCCGCATCTTGTACTTCAAAATGATCGATGCCGCATCCTATTTTGGACGTGGCTTCTGGATGTCGTTCTAGCATTGAAGCCAGTTCTCCATGATCCCCTTGGTTCACTCGATCGCCAGGTTTATATTGCGCCAGCATGCTGCCAAAATGAGCCATAGCGTCGCCTTGTGTTTTGAAAGTTCGATTTGCCAGTATTACCGGACGTGCTCGGCCCATCAGACGCTCCGAAAAGTCAGAACCGTATCTATGTCGGATTATTCTATCATCTGTAAAGTAAACAGGGCTATTACACCCACAAGGCTTTCCTGACCAAGCAGTCATCGAGGTTGCGATCCGCCGGCTGGCACCGCATGTGGCGCTTCTCCCCCGACCGTGCGAGCTTGGCCCTCTCCGATTCGGATACCCCATCATGCTCCGCCTCACCCTTGCCGCCCTCCTCATCGCCACCCCGGCGCATGCAGCCGATATGGCGTTCTTCGTCAAGAACTTGCGCAGCCAGGCGGTGGCGGTGGAGCTGTTCAGCCGCGATCGCAAGATGTCGTGGCCGGGCGGCGACCAGGTGTTCCTGATTGAGCCCAGCTCGCAGAAATCGGTGCCGATCTCGTGCATGTCAGGCGAGAACATCTGCTATGGCGCCTGGGTGAATGGCAATGATGCGGTCTCCGCCGGCGTCGGGCCGGATAATGACCAGCCTTGCGATACGTGCTGCTTTATCTGCGTGGAGAAGACGACCGAGACGATCGATCTGGTGGAGTGAGGGGCGGGGCGCCGAAGCTGCTGATCTCCCCCCTCGTGGGGGAGATGTCCGGCAGGACAGAGGGGGGCGCGAAGGATCGCCAGCGTATGGATCAGCAAGCCTAAAATTGAAATGGCGCGGCTGCAGGAATGAGCGGTCGGCGGGACAGCGCCCCCCTCTGCCTTGCCAGGCATCTCCCCCACGAGGGGGGAGATCAGCAGCTCCACCAACCTCTCCCAATCCCCCCAAAATCAGTCACGCCCCGCCCTTCAATGTCAGCCGCCATCATGCGATGCTGATTCCCTCGGCCGGGGGGCCGATTTGCCTCGGGGGAAACACCATGTCTTTCACTTGTCTGCGCCGCGTCGTCGTCGCGCTGTCACTTGCCGCGCTGTTTGCGCCGGCCGCGCACGCCGCCGACATCACCTTCGCCGTCAAGAACAGCCATCCCAACGCCATGCGCCTCGAGCTCTACAGCCAGGACCGCGACTATGTCTGGCCAGGCAATGACAAGGATTTTTATCTCGACGACGGCGAGACCAAGCAGATCCCGGTGTCCTGCGACGAGGGCGAGTCCATCTGCTACGGCGCCTGGGTCGATGGCGACGAGGGAACCTATTGGGGCGTCGGCCCCAACAACAAGGAAAAATGCGAGGATTGTTGCTACACCTGCAATGGCGGCGAGACGGAGGAAATTGAACTGACGCCGTAGGAAGTACAGCCAATCTCCCCCCAAGTGGGGGAGATGTCCGGCAGGACAGAGGGGGGCGCCATAGAGCGCAAGCCTCGGCAACCACCGAGCATCGTAATGCCGCACACGCCTCTAGCGCCTCGACATCGCGCAAACGCCAGATCGATGCGCAAAGTCCTGACGCCAGCCGAGCTCCAAGCTCTGGAAGGAACTTCGTGCCCACCGGCTGATGGGGCTTGGCTCCGGCGACAAATTTCCTATTGCCGCCTACATCGTCGATTTCGCTTGCCCGGAGAAGAAGCTGGTCATCGAAGTCGATGGCTCCCAGCATGCGGACGCCGGCGCGGCTGCCGGTGATGAAACGCGGACATCGCACCTCGAACAAGATGGCTGGACCGTCCTGCGGTTCTGGAATGACGACGTCATCCGCGACATCGACAATGTCTGCCAGCATATTGTGATTGCGGCTGGGCTTGGAGGCGCATCCTGAACGGTGCTGGGCTTTAGGGCAGGGAAAGGTCGGCGGGACAGCGCCCCCCTCTGGCCTGCCGGCCATCTCCCCCACGAGGGGGGAGATCGGGTTTCGCCTTGGCTTTCGCCAATTATCCCAGCAACGCCCTCTGCCGCTTCGGGCCGCCCGCCTTGCGCCAGGAATTGAACCGGTGCGTCGCGGCCGCAAACGAGATCTTCATCTGCTGGGCGACCGAATAGCGCGACTTGCCTTCGTCGAACAGGCGGTAGCAGCATTCGACGCCCTCCTCGGTCAGCTTGCCGTCGGGCGCCTTGTTGTGCGGATTGGCGGGGTCGAATTTTTCGACCTGCTGTTCGACCAGGCCTTTCAGCCGCTGCAAATCGGCCTCGATGCTGGCGATCAGATCGAGGACGGGTTTCGGATCGAAGTGGTCATGCGGCTTTGCCGTCATCTTGCTCATGCCTTTCGCTTGCGTGTCGCGACAATATAGGTGAACATTTGCCGATAATGAAGGGCGCGTTGCAATCCGGCGCTTCAACATTTCTTGACTGGTGATTGACCGCAGAGATTGCAGCGCCTAGTTTAGAATTGTTCTAAACTGGGGTGAATTTCTCATGCTTTCCCGTGTCTTCGGTTTCGGCCGCCGTCCTTTCGAAACGCTGTCGGAACAGGAGATCCTGGCGCTGGCAATTTCCTCCGAAGAGGATGACGGGCGCATCTACCGCGCCTATGCCGACGGGCTGGCTGACAGTTTTCCGCAATCGGCGAAAGTGTTCGAGGCGATGGCGGAGGAGGAGGACGGCCATCGCGATTCCCTGATCGAGCTCTACCGCAAGCGCTTCGGCGAGCGCATTCCGCTGCTGCGCCGCGAGCACGTGAAAGGCTATTACGAGCGCAAGCCCGACTGGCTGGTGCGGCCGCTCGGCATCGAGCATGTGCGGCGCCAAGCCGAAGAGATGGAGCGGCAGGCCTATCGCTTCTATGTCGAGGCGGCCAAGCGCACCGGCGATGCCTCGACCCGGAAACTGCTCGGCGACCTGGCCGCGGCCGAGCAAAGCCATGAGAATTCGGCGCACCGGCTGGAACAGAAACTTGTGCCGGGCGAGGTGAAGGACGAGGAAGCCAGCGCCGAGCAGCGCCAGTTCATCCTGACCTATGTGCAGCCCGGGCTTGCCGGGCTGATGGACGGCTCGGTGTCGACGCTGGCGCCGATCTTTGCCGCAGCGTTTGCCACGCACGACACCTGGCAGACGCTGCTGGTTGGCCTCGCCGCCTCGATCGGCGCCGGCATCTCGATGGGCTTTACGGAGGTCGCTTCCGACGATGGCAAGCTGTCGGGGCGTGGCTCGCCGATCAAGCGCGGCCTCACCGTCGGCATCATGACGACGCTGGGTGGGCTGGGCCACGCGCTGCCTTACATCATCCCGCATTTCTGGACGGCGACGGCGGTGGCGGCCGTGGTGGTGTTCTTCGAATTGTGGGCGATCGCCTTCGTGCAGAACCGCTACATGCAGACCCCGTTCCTGCGCGCGGCGTTTCAGGTGGTGCTGGGCGGGGCGCTGGTGTTTGCGGCCGGGGTGCTGATCGGGAATGCGTGAGCGCCAAGCGCCCCCTCACCCAGCCTCCGCTTCGCTCGGCTGACCTCTCCCCGAGGGGAGAGGAGATTTTCGAAGCCTGCGCCAGTCTCTTCTCCCCAGCGGGGAGAAGGTGGCCGCGAAGCGGCCGGATGAGGGGGCCTGGCGCGACGCCGATACCTAGTCACCCATTCACCGCCCTGCTATCCTCTGGCGCCTCGTCCCGCTCCGTCAGCCCGTAATCCCGCACCACATGCGCAATGCGCAGCCGGTAGCCGGCAAAGATTCCGCCACGGCCGGCCTTTTGCGCCTGCCGGTGCTCTTCCGTGTTGCGCCAGGCTTTCACCGCTTCCTCGTCGCGCCAGAAGGACAGCGACAGCACGCGGTTCGGGTCGACCAAGCTCTGAAACCGCTCGATCGAGATGAAACCGTCTATGCCGTCGAGCAGCGGCCGCAACTCGGCAGCGATACCGAGATAGGCATCGCGCTTTCCCTCAGCCGGTTGCACCTCGAAGATGACAGCGATCATATCTCCTCCTTGACGGCGGTCTGGAACAGCTGCCGCGGTCCATGCGGCCCCGACACCAGCTTCAGGAAGATGCGATCTTCTTTCAAGATGAACTTTTCCCGGCGGGCGAATTCGTAATTGGCCTTGCCGGCGGGATCGGCTGCGAGACGGGCGCGGTAGGCCTCATAGGCAGCGAGGCTGTCAATGTTGTAGGCGGCGTAGGCGGTGGTGGCCGAGCCCTCATGCGGGGCGTAGTAGCCGATCAGATCGGCGCCGCAGCGCGGGATCGCCTGGCCCCAGGCCTTGGCATATTGCTCGAAGGCCGGCTTGCCGAACGGGTCGATCTCATAGCGGATGAAGCAGGTGATGGTCATCGTGATCTCCTTGGGTTCGCGTGGATAGTTCGAGCGGCGTCGAAACGTTGTGCCGCAGGGTCTGCTAAGCGAAAGCGCTGGCGGTCAGGCCTGCCAGAAGGATTTCGCGCATTCGCGGCGCACATCCTCACGGGTCAGGCCGAGATCGCGCAGCAGATGGTCGTCGACCGCCGCGAGGTCGAGCCGCTGCACATGGCGGTCGTACCAGCGGGCGAGCAGCCGCCGTTGCAGCCAGGTGACGAATGGAAACCGCCGGCGGCTGGCGAGTGGGGCGGAAGCGGTTGGCATCGGCGTTCTCCTTGATCCCGCCCGACAATAATGCTTATCTGACGAGAATGCTTCGATGGAGACCTAACTATGCGTGAAGGACCCGACATTGCCCGCATCGCCAGCCTGGTCGGCGATCCGGCGCGGGCAAACATGCTGAATGCGCTGATGGGCGGCACGGCTTTGACGGCCAGCGAACTGGCGCTGGAGGCCGGCGTGTCGCTGCCCACCGCGTCCTCGCATCTGTCGAAACTGATGGAGGGCGGGCTTTTAACTTTGGCCAGCCAGGGACGGCATCGCTATTACGGCCTCGCAGGGCCGCAGGTGGCCGGCATGATCGAGGCGATCACCGGGGTGGCCGAAGCGGTCGGCCCCAAGCGGGTGCGGCCCGGCCCGCGCGACGGCGCCATGCGCGTCGCCCGTGTCTGCTACGACCACCTCGCCGGCGAACATGCGGTGGCGATGCTCGACCGCCTCGTCGCGCGCGGCATCCTGTTGCGCGACGACAATGAGATGAGGCTGGGGCCAGCAGCAGCCTCGCATTTTTCGGCCATCGGCATCGACGTCGGCGCCAAGCCGCGCCGGCCGGTCTGCCGCGCCTGCCTCGACTGGAGCGTGCGCCGCTCGCACCTTGCGGGAACGCTGGGCGCGGCTATTCTGGACAAGATCCTGGCGGAGAAATGGGCAAGGCGGGAGAAGGACAGCCGCGCGGTGGTGTTTTCACCGCCGGGGAAGCAGGCGTTCGAGCGGGTGTTTTTGGCGTAGAGGTTCGGCAGCGCTAATTGGGCGACGCTGGCGGGACAGCACCCCCCCTCTGGCCTGCCGGCCATCTCCCCCTCAAGGGGGGAGATTACGCGCTCAACAGCTTTCGCCAATCTCGAACATCGTAAAGGTGAGCTGCGCCTCGAAGCTGCCAATCTCCCCCCTTGAGGACAGAGGGGGGTGTGACGGAACGCTTGCGTAGCAGGTGAGGCGCGCGACGCTCACCCCCGCTTCAGCACCTTCGCCTGCTCGAAGAAATCCGCCCACGGATCGGCCTTCTCCAATTCCTTCAGCGTCGTCTTGTCGCCGATCGGGAAGGAATTCGGCGCTAGCCCCTTCTCAACCTCCGCCCACGTCACCGGTACCGAGACCGTCGCGCCCTTCTTGGCGCGGGAAGAGTAGGGCGCGACGGTGGTCGAGCCCCTGCCATTGCGCAGATAGTCGACGAAGATTTTTCCGGTGCGCGCCTTTTTCGACAGCGTCGCCGTGTAGCGGTCGGGCGCGGCCTGCTCCAGCGCCTTGGCGAAATCATGCGAGAAGGTTTTGACCGCCTCCCAATCCGCCGACGGCTTCAGCGGCACCAGCACGTGATAGCCCTTGCCGCCTGACGGCTTGACGAAATTCGGCAGCGACAGATCGTCGAGCTTGCCTCTGATGTCGAGCGCGGCCTCGCGCACCGCCTTGACGTCGACGCCTTCGTCGGGATCGAGATCGAAGATGATCTGATCCGGCTTTTCCAGCTCATCGATCTTGCAGCCCCAGATGTGGACCTCGACCACGCCGTACTGGACCAGAGCGGCAAGGCCGTCGAAATCGCGGATGAACAGGATTTCCTCGCCATCGGTCGGGTCCTTCATGCGGGCAATCTTGTCGCTCATGCCGGCCGAAGCATGTTTCTGGAAGAAGCGCGGACCGCCGATGCCATCCGGCGCCCTGACCAGGCTGAGCGGCCGGTTGACGATGAACTGCTCCATGCGCGGCCAGACCAGCGCGTAGTGTTCGAGCAAGTCCTGCTTGGATATTTTTTCCTCGGGCCACAGCAGCTTGTCGGGATGGGATAGTTTTACGCTGGTCGTGATCGTCGCGGGCGCCTTAGCCCCGGCGGCCTTGCCGGCGCCGCCTGCCGCCGGCTTTGCCTTGTTTGCCGCCTTCGATGGCTTTTCCTGCACGACTTCCTCCGCCGGCTTGTCCTCGCGCAGTCCCTGGAACGACGCGTGGCGTATTATACGGTCCGAGGTCCAGCTGCGGAACTCCACTTCGCCGACAAGTTCGGGCCTGACCCAGACCAAACCCTTGCCCTTTGGCACCGCGGCGGCAAACGGCGAGGCGTCTGCCTTCAGCGCATCGAGTTTTTTCTTCAAATCGGTGGCGCTCCTGGCTGTGAAGCCCGTGCCGACGCGGCCGGCATAGTGGAGCTTGCCGCCCTCGTGGTAGCCGACCAGCAGCGAACGCAGGCCGCGGCCGGTCTTGTCCGAGGGCAGATACCCGCCGATGACGAATTCCTGGCGGGCCGTGCATTTCGACTTCACCCAGCTTGGGCCACGGCCGCTGCGGTAGGGCGCATCGGCGCGCTTGGAGACGATGCCTTCAAGGCCCATGCGGCAGGCGTGCTGCAGCATGATCTTGCCGGGCTCGGCGAAATGGTCGCTGAAGCGGACGGGGGCATTTTCGGCCGTCTCGCCGAGCAGCTCCTGCAGCGCCTGCTTGCGCTCGACCAGCGGCTCGCGGCGCAAATCGTTGCCGTCAAGCCGCATAAGGTCGAACACATAGTAGGTGAAGCGGTCGGTTCGATTGGCGGAGAGATCCTGCTGAAGCAGCGAGAAAGACGAAACGCCGCTGTCGGCGAGCACGACGATCTCGCCGTCGATGATGGCGTCGCTGCATTTCAGCTGGGCCAGTTCCGCGACGATCTCAGGGCCGAATTTCTCCGTCCAGTCGAGGCCGGTGCGGGTCAGCAGCCGCACCTCCGTGCCGGCGATCTGCGCCTGCATGCGGTACCCGTCGAACTTGACCTCATGCAGCCAGTCCTCGCCGGGCGGCGCCTCGCGCTCCAGCGTCGCCAGTTGCGGCTCGACGAAGTCGAGGCGCTTGCCGGCTTTCGCCTTGCTGGATGCCGCAGGCTTGTTGGAGTGCGAGACCTTCGGCTTCTTGCCGTCGGCGGTCTTGCCTTCCGCGACCTCTTCGATGGTCAGGCCGGACTTCACCGATTTCGGTGCGTCCTTCAGGATATCCTCGCCGGGGCGGGCGGCGGCATCGTCGGATTTGATCAGCAGCCAGTTGTCGCGCTTTTCGCCCGGGCGGGGTCTTAATCTGACCAGATGCCACCGCCCATTCAGCTTCTGGCCGTTGAGTTCGAAGTCGATATGGCCCTTCTTCATCGCCTTGGCCGGGTCGATCTCGGGCGTCCATGTGCCTTCGTCCCAGACGATGACGGTGCCGCCGCCATACTCGCCCTTGGGAATGGTGCCCTCGAAGCCGGCATAGTCGATCGGGTGGTCCTCGACATGCACGGCCAGCCGCTTTTCGTGCGGGTCGAGGCTCGGGCCCCGCGTCACCGCCCAGCTCCACAACACGCCCTCATGCTCGAGGCGGAAATCATAGTGCAGCCTGGTCGCGTCGTGCTTCTGGACGACGAAGATGCCGCCGGGCTGCTTGCCGCGCGCGACCTTGCCCGCCGGCTCGGCCGTCTTCTTGAAATCGCGCTTGGACTGATATTGTTCGAGGCTGGCCACGGCGCCGACCCTCAAGCCGACTTGCGCTTGGGCGCAGAAGCTTTCGCCTTGCCGCTTTTTGCCGCCGGCTTGGCCTTCTTCGCCGGGCCTTCCGCCTGGCCGCCATCGGACAGGCTCTTCTTCAGCGCGTCGAACAGATTGACGACATTGGACGGCTTGGGCGCGGCCTGCGCTTTCGGAGCCTTCTTGCCGGCCTTCTTGGCGCGGATCAGTTCGAGCAGCGCGTCCTCATACTTGTCCTCGAATGTCGACGGATCGAACTTCCCCTTCTTCTTGTCGATGATGCGTTCGGCCATATCGGTCATCTCCTGGTCGGTCTTCACCGCCTTGATGTCGCCGAAGATGCTCTCCGGCTCCCGCACCGTGTTGCCGTACCGCAAGGTGGTCAGCACCATGCCTTTGCCGCGCGGCTCGATCACCACGGGCCGCTCGCGGCTATAGAGCACGACGCGCGCCAGCCCGGCCATCTTCTTGTCCGCCATGGCATCGCGAATGACGGCAAAGGCCTCCTCCGACACCTTGTCGGCGGGCGTGACATAATAGGGCGTGTCGAGATAGATCTGCTCTATCGAGGCTTTGTCGACGAAGCCGTCCAGCGCCATCGTGTGCGAGGACTCGATCTGCACCGCTTCGATCTCTTCGTCCTCGATATGGACGAACTCACCGGGGCTCACCTCATAGCCCCTGATCTCGTCGCCATCGCCCAGCGGCTTGCCGGTTTCAGAATCGACATAGATGCGCTTGACCGTGTTGCCGGTCTTGCGGTTGAGCACCCGGAACGAAACTTTTTCGGCGTGGGTGACGACGTTGGTCAGTTCGACAGCGCAGGTGACCAGCGACAGTTTCAGATAGCCCTTCCAGGCGGGGCGAGGTGCCATGGCGAACTCCTGCGCGATGCGGTTCAAGCGAGAACGGGCAAGGCCCGTTCCGGTTCCGGGCGCGCAACCAGGGGCATTTCGGCAGCGAGCGTGGAAATTTCGAGAGGCTCGCCAAATCTGAAACAGAACCGCGCTCAAGCGACATCCAGACGAAACATATGTGATGCAAAAGTCACAATGCCGGAAATGGCGACGAACCACACCGAAAGACCCCCAAACAGCCGCATTCCGGCCACGAAGCATGGGGTTTTCGACCAAAGATTAACATCGTGTTCACCGACTATTCACGCCTCGACGCTATGATCCCCGCAATCGGACGGGACATCCGAAAATCGGGACAGGGACTTGAGTAAAATGAAATTCTGGGGCCACATCGCCGGCTATGCCGCCGCCATCCGCGAGTTCATCGCGCCGACCTATCGACCGGAGCGCTACTACATGCGCGGCCCGGGTCCGGCCTGCGCCCGTCGCGGCAGCTCGCTCGGCGCGCATTGATCATGACATTCGAAACGCGTCACGACAGCCGGATCTGCAGACCGGAGGCCGATCCCCGCGCAACCACCTATCGCGCCGAGCGCCCCGCGCTGGCCGCGAGAAGCCGTGCGACAACGCCGCGACTTTGATCCCGCTGCCGGCGGGCTTAGTGTCTGAAGACACAAGCTGCCGGACGTCCCGTGACTTCTTCTCCTGAACCCTTCGATGCCAGCCAGCCATTGATCGTTTTCGACGGCGTCTGCGTGCTGTGCTCGGGCTTCGTACGCACGGTGGTCGGGCTCGACCGCAAAAACCGCTTCCGCTTCGCCACGGCGCAGTCGCCCTTCGGCGAGGCGCTGTTCCAGAGATACGGGCTGCGCACCGACAGCTACGAGACCAATCTGGTCCTTGTCGGCGGCGCTCCCTTCATGCGGCTGGACAGTTTCATCGCGGTGATGGCCGAACTCGGCTGGCCGTGGCGGGCGGCGAAAGCGCTGCTGCTCATCCCGCGCCCCTTGCGTGACTGGCTCTACGAACGCATCGCCAAAAACCGCTACGCCATGTTCGGCCGCAAGGACAGTTGCGAGATCCCGTCCGCCGCGATACGTGCGCGCATGATCGGCTAGTCGCATGTCACCCAAAACTGACCTCGGTTCTGGGGAAAACGACATACGCAAAAAGAGCGGCGATGAGGCTTCTGGTCGTTGGCGGCTATGGCATTTTCGGCGGCCGCATCGTGCAATTGCTGGAGAGCGAGCCACGCCTGATCCTGCTCGTCGCCGGGCGCTCACTGGGCAAGGCCGAGGCCTGGTGCAAAACCCGCACCGGCGCGGCGGCGCCGCTCGTGCCGGCGCGCTTCGGTCGCAACGGCGACGTCGCGCAAGGCCGGCCTGTTCGTTCGCGCCTCAGTCCGGCAGCGCCGCGACGGCGACGATCTCGATGACGATGTCTGCCTGGGCAAGCGCTGCGACGCCGATTACCTCCGAAGGCGGCGGATTGTTGTCGCTACAATGCTTCGGACAATGCTCGGCGAAAAACGCGTCCAGCACGTCGAGACGAAAATTAGGCGAGCTGAGGACGCCGCCGTCGGGAAATGGCCCTTTGACGAAAAAGGTCAGCCTGATGAGATGGTCGAGCCCGCTGCCAAGTTCTTCCAGATCCGATTTGATGTTGCCGAGAACTTCCCGCCACTGCGCCGCGGCATCGCCAGCGAAGCCGCCACCCTTCTTGCCGGCCGGATCGTAGTCAGCCGATGTCGCGGTGTTGCCGCAGAGATAGACGGTGCCTTTCGCACCGCTGACGACCGTGCCTTTGCCCCATGGCATCAACCGGCCGTTCTTGAATTTCTTGTGGGTCACGAGTTCCATTCTCTTCTCCCATGCCTCGTGTGACGTGCCCGCCAACGACCGAGGATAGTGCTGTGCGGAGCCACGGCCAGTCCGCTGCCGGTCATCCGCCAGCAGACGGAGGAACATCTGGTCCTTGCGAAATCTCCTGGCGGAGGCGAAAGTTTTTTCTGAAGCCCGTCGAAATCGGCCGCCGCCGCGCGACATACGTCTGGCCCCGCTAGGACGCGGCCTTCGAAACCACGGGAGAAGACCCATGCGATACATGCTTTTGATCAACAGCGACGAAGCCGCGCAGGCGAACACGCCAATCGAGAAGGCTCAGCAGATGAGCGCAGCATATGCCGCCTATACCGAAGCGTTGAAGAAATCCGGCGCATGGCTCGCCGGCGAACGGTTGCGCCCGACCCAGGCGACCACCTCGGTGCGAATCACAGACGGCAAGACCAACGTGATCGACGGCCCCTATGCCGACACCAAGGAGCAGCTTGCCGGCTTCTACATGATCGAGGCGGCCGATATCGATACCGCCATCGACTGGGCGGCGCGCTGTCCGGCGGCGAGCGCCGGCACGGTCGAGTTGCGGCCGATCTGGGAAATGGCCGACTACATGCCCAAGAAATGACACCGTGATGGACAATCGCCCGGAGATCGCGCGGGCGGCGGCCGAAGCGGCCGCCCGGCAGAGTTACGGCAAGCTGGTCGCCTGGCTAGCGGCGCGCACCCGCGACGTGGCCGGCGCCGAGGACGCGCTGGCCGAGGCCTTCGCCGCGGCGCTGGAGCGCTGGCCACAGACCGGCGTGCCCGACAAGCCGGAAGCATGGCTGCTGGCCGTGGCGCGCCGGCGGCGCGTCGACGCGGTGCGCCGTCGGCTGACCAGCGAGGCGAGCCGCGACCATCTCAAGCTGATGGCCGAGGAGATGGAGGCGAGCATGGAAGACGAAGACCTTCCCGACGAACGTCTCAGGCTGATGTTTGCCTGTGCGCATCCGGCGATCGAAGCCAGCGTGCGGGCGCCGCTGATCCTGCAGACCATTCTGGGTTTCGACGCGGCGACGATCGCCTCGGCCTTCCTGGTTTCGCCGGCGACGATGGGCCAGCGTCTGGTGCGCGCCAAGAGCCGCATCCGCGAGATCGGCATTCCGTTCCGCGTGCCGGATCGCGCCGAACTCGGCGAGCGGCTGGGAACGGTGCTGGAAGCGATCTACGCGGCTTTCGCCGAAGGCTGGACCGACCCGGCAGGGACCGAGACGAGAGCGCGCAATCTGGCGACCGAAGGCATCTGGCTCGGGCGGCTGGTGGCATCGCTGATGCCGGACGAACCGGAAGCGCTCGGCCTGCTGGCGCTGATGCTGTTTGCCGAGGCGCGCCGCCCGGCGCGGCGCGATGCGGCTGGAGATTATGTGCCGCTCGCCGGCCAGGATTGCCGTCTTTGGGATCACGCGCTGATCGACGAAGCCGAGGCGCTGCTGGGCCACGCCGCCACCATGGGCGTCATCGGCCGCTACCAGCTCGAAGCGGCGGTACAATCGGTGCATGCGACGCGGCGACGGACCGGCCAAACCGATTGGGCGGCGATCCGTAACTTCTACGATGCGCTGTCGGCGATATCAGGCTCGCCGGTGATTTCGATCAACCGCGCCGTGGCGATTGCCGAGGCCGAAGGGGCGGCGGCAGGACTGGCGGCGCTCTACGTGCTGGGCGACGACAAGCGGCTCAACGACTATCAGCCCTATTGGGCCGCTCGCGCCGGCCTGCTGGCCAGGCTCGGCAATGCGGCGCAAGCGGTCGAAGCCTATGACCGGGCGATCGGCCTTGAACGCGACCCCGCCGTGCGCCGCTTCCTGCAGGCGAAACGGGCGATCCTGCGAAATTGAAGCGTCCGTTCAGGCCGGCCACATTTCATGCGTGGTGTTGAGCCGTTTCATCAGCGGATGCGCGCGCAGCGCCGACCATAAGCGTTCGATGTTCGGCCAGTCGGCTCGCGCCTTGTCCATATCGGGGTGCCAGGCCACCAGCATGACGAGGTAGATGTCGGCCAGCGACATCGCGTCGCCGACCAGCCAGCCGCGCCCCTCGAGGGCTGCATCGACAATGGCGAAGCCGCGGTCCATCTCGGCAATGGCTGCCTGCTTGACGGCTTTCTTGCCGTCGGCATCGGCGGTGTAGCGATGGGCATAGTAGAGGCGCAGGATGGCGGGGTAGAGCACCGATGACATGAACGCCATCCAGCGCAGGAAACCGGCGCGATCCGGCGATCCGGCGGCCGGCGCCAGACCCGCCTCCGGATGGCGCTCGGCAAGCAGGATGCAGATCGCCGCCGATTCGGTTATCGATTGACCGTTGGGCAAGGTCAGCACCGGAACCTGGTTCAACGGGCTGATGTCGAGGAAAGCCGGGTCCGGCGGATCCTTCTTGGGCACATCGATCTGGTCGAATTGCGCGTTTGCCAGCGCCAATGCGGCCTCGACGACAAAACCGCCGCTGCCTGGGCGCGTGTAAAGCTTGTACATGTGATTCTCCCCCTGCCCGCGCGAAGCAGGCCGGGGCGATTTGACCCTGAAGCCGCCTCCCGCTCAAGCCGGTGGCGGACGCCACGGCCGGGTTTTCTGCGGTCCAGCCATGAGACTTCCGATGTCGGAGGGACAGCACCCCCGATGCCCGGCAGGGCAGAGGGGGGTGCGAAGGATCGCCGCCTATCCAGTTAAGACGTTAAGCCCCCAGCCCGTCGAACAGGATCGTCGACAGATAGCGCTCGGCGAAGGACGGGATGATCACCACCAGGTTCTTGCCCTTGTTCTCCGGCCGCGACCCGACGGCGATGGCGGCCTGCAGGGCAGCGCCCGACGAGATGCCGACCGGCACGCCTTCAAGGCGGGCGACGAGGCGGGCGTTGGCGACCGAATCCTCGTTGGAGACCTTGACGATCTCGTCATAGATCGAGGTGTCGAGGATCTTGGGCGCAAAGCCGGCGCCGATGCCTTGGATCTTGTGCGGGCCGGGCTGGCCGCCCGACAGCACCGGCGAGGCCTCCGGCTCGACGGCGACGACATGCACCGAGGGCTTGCGTTGCTTCAGCACCTGGCCGACGCCGGTGATCGTGCCGCCGGTACCGATGCCGGCGACGAAGATGTCGACCCCGCCATCGGTGTCGTTCCAGATCTCCTCGGCGGTGGTGCGGCGGTGGATCTCCGGGTTGGCCGGGTTTTCGAACTGCTGCGGGATGACGGCGTCAGGCAGGGTGGCGGCCAATTCGTCGGCCTTGGCGATGGCGCCCTTCATGCCTTTCGGCCCTTCCGTCAGCACCAGTTCGGCGCCGAGCAGCGCCAGCATCTTGCGGCGCTCCACCGACATGGTTTCGGGCATGGTCAGGATCAGCTTGTAGCCCTTGGCGGCGGCGGCGAAGGCGAGCGCGATGCCGGTATTCCCCGAGGTCGGCTCGATCAGCGTCGTCTTGCCGGGTTTGATCCGGCCCGACGCTTCCAGCGCCTCGATCATCGAAACGCCGATGCGGTCCTTGACCGAGGCGATCGGATTGAAGAATTCGAGCTTGGCAAGAAGGTTGGCAACGACGCCCTTCTCCTTGGCGAACTTGTCGAGCCGCACCAGCGGCGTGTCGCCGATCGTCTCGGTGATCGAGTTGTAGACACGGCCGCGGCCGGGCACGCGCGCGGAAGGCTTGCTCATTGGTTTCGCTCCCAAATCAGATCAGGCAATTGGCGTCGGCGGACAGAATAAGGCTTTCGTCCGCGCAAGATAGGCTGCCGGCCGAAAATATCGAGTGGGCCGCTTGCTGAAAACGCTTGCCTTCCGAAGCCGCATTTCCGGATGGACCGATCGGCGGAATGAATTGCCTGAACCGATCTACTGACGTGCGGCAATGGCTGCGGCCGCGCCCACCATGAAGCCGGCGGCGGTGCGGTTCAGCGCCTTCAGCGCGCGCGGCGATTTCAGGAACCAGCGCGCCTTGGCGGCCAGCGCCAGATAGGGCACAAGCACCACGAAGAGCACGATAACGGTGAGCGCGACCAGGATGCCGTAGTCGGCGAGCGTGATGGTCTTCAGGTCGACGATGGTCGGCGTGATGGCGAGGTAGAAGATCATCGTCTTCGGGTTGCCCAGCGTGACGGCGAGGCCGGCAAGGAAGCTCGATACCAGGCCGCCCTTGCCTTTCTTGGCCTCGACAGTCTCGGGCGTGATCCCGGCCGTCCAGAAACGCCAGCCGAGGAAGGCGAGATAGGCGACGCCCAGCCATTTGATGGCGAGAAACACCATGCCGAAGCTTTGCGCGACAAAGGCAAGGCCGAGCACCACCGCGGTGAGATAAATGAGGTCGCCGAGCATCAGGCCGAACGACATCGCCAGCGACGAGCGGAAGCCGGATCCGAGCGCCCGCGCCACAAGCGCGGTGACGCCGGGGCCGGGAATGGCGGCGGCGATGCCCAGCGCAGCACTATAGGCAAGGAAGCCGGCGAGGGTCATGACGGTCGCACCTCCTGAGCCGCTCTGATGCCATGAAAGCCTGCAACGGCAAAACGGATTCGATTGCGCCAAGCAGGACATGAAAGCCGGTCATTCGAGGGGCGTCAGGCTTTCAGCCTGTTCGACAAGGGCGATAGCGATGTCGTTCCGCAGACTGGATATTTTACCGACAGCCGGAACCTTGGCGCTCACCCCATTCGTCCGATGATCTATCCGCTGGTCGTCAACAACCGGTTCAAGGTGCGGCTGGTGGCGATGGAGCGTGACGGACCGCAAAAGATGGACCCCGACGACACCGCCAAAGGCGAATTCTACATCGACCTCCACACCAAATATCCGCCGGTCTCCGACTGGCGCATCATTGCTGCCGATCCGCGCAGTACCGACCTCAACGTGGAAGCGTCGTTCCAGCTGCAATGGCTGGACTATGTCGATACCGCCGAGGTTGCCGAGGATGGCCCGCCACGCATCATCGACAAGTCCAACTATCCCTATCCGTGGGGCGCCAATGTGATGGTGTTCGAGCACTGGCTCGGGCTTGGCCGCAAGGCGCCGCTCAAACTCATCGCGCATCGCGCCGCGAATACTGGATGATCAATGGCAATGCGGCCCGGCGCATGGTGCAGGACCTCTATCGCTTCAACGTCAACCAGCTTGGCGTCGCCAACGACACCATCAGCAGTGTTTACGTGCCGAAGCTCAATGCCGGCCACGTCACGGTGACGCTTTACGAACACGATTTCAGCGGCGGCCGCTTCGCGCAAGGGGCGAAGAAGTCCTTCGGCTCGGTCGGCCTCTTCAATCTCAGGGATACCGGTTTCGATGACCGCGCTCATCGGCCGAGGTGATCCATACCTATCCCAAGGTGATCCATCGGGACGTGCATTAGGGCCGGATTGCGCTGTTCGCCGGCTCAGGATGGGCCATCGACATGGGTGATGCGCCAGATGGTGCCGTTGCCATCCTCGGTTACGATAAGCGCGCCGTCCTTGGCCACCGCGACGCCGACCGGCCGGCCCCAGACGGCGTCGTCGGAGAGGACGAAGCCGGTGATGAAATCCTGGTACTCGCCGGTCGGCTTGCCGTCGCTGAATCTCAGCCGCACCACCTTGTAGCCGGTCCTCATACCACGGTTCCAGGAGCCGTGCAGGGCGACGAAAGCATCGCCCTTGTACTCGGCCGGAAAATTGTCGCCGTCATAGAAGGCGATGTTGAGCGGCGCCGAATGCGCCTGCATCAGCACGTCGGGCACGGCGACCGAGCCGGCGAGGTCTGGGCGCGCGCCCTCGTGACGCGGGTCCTCGTTGGCGCCGATATAATACCAGGGCCAGCCATAGAAGGCGCCGTCCTTGACTGAGGTGGCATATTCGAACGGCACATCGTCGCCGAGACCGTCGCGCTCGTTGACGACACACCACAGCGCGCCGGTGGCCGGTTGCACGGTCATGCCCGAACAATTGCGCAGGCCGGTAGCGAGGATGCGGCCATTCTTGCCGTCGGGGCCGAAGGCCAGCACGTCGGCACGGCCATCCTCGGAACCCCAGGTGGCGCCGAGTGGCTGTGATTTTGCCCAGGCGTCAAGGCCGCTATTCGGTGCCTTCCCCATGCCCTCCGCGACGTTAGAACCGGAGCCGACCGAGAGATACAGCGTCTTCCCGTCCGGCGAGAAGGAGATATCGCGGGTCCAGTGGCCGCCGGTAGGGATGTCGGAGACAATCGTCTCCGGTTCGCCAGAGGCTTTAAGGTCGCCGTCGCGATAGGCGTAGCGGACCACGCTGTCGTTGTTGGCGACGTAGACCCATTGCGGCTTGTCGCCAGGCGGGTAGAAGGCGATGCCATAGGGCTGGTTGAGATTGTCGGCAAAAATGCCCTCTTCGGCCGGCTTCGCGCTACCCTTGGCCAGCCGATAGACGCGGATCTGGTTGGCGTCGCTGTCGGCGACGAACAGGTCGCCGTTCGGCGCCACGCGCACGACCCGCGGATTGGAAATGCCGGAAGCAACCAGTTCGGCCGAAAACCCAGGCAGCAGGACGGGCTTCGCGCCCTCGGGCCGATCGCCAAGGCCGGCGCTGTTGGAGGCGGATTCGGTCATGTTGGGCTTTTGCAGATCATCCGGCTTGATCAGCCGGCGCACACCTGGCTTGTCGGCCTTCCAGTCGCCGAAAGCGTCCTTGCCGGTCAGCAGCGGTTGATCGGCCTCCTGGGCGAAGGTGCTGGTGGCCAGAAGCAGGGCAAGGCCTGCCAAGCCGGCAATCCGGATCATGCTGTTCTCCTCGAACTCGCGCCGGTCGGCGCGTCATGCACAAGGGAGATATTGTGCAGCCGCCGCAAAAGAGAAGCGTGCGCGCGCGCAGATTCGACGAGAGAACCGCTCAACTTTCCTCTTCGACGTCCAGATCGTCGTCGAGACGCTTTTCCAATGCGACGAGATCTTCCGGCAGCGGCAAGCCCATGGCGCGCATTTCGCGCAGTTTTTCGCGCAGCTGCTCCTGGATTTCGTGCTCGTCCTCCGGCTGGTTGACCATTTCTTCGAGCAGCATGCTGATCTGGGCCTTGAACGATTCAAGCGCCATTCTGCGCCCTCCTTTACGGTGATCCCGGCTTCGGAATTATCTTAACATCCGGGTAATCAATTGGGCCGTGTAGTCGACCATCGGCACGATGCGGGCATAATTCAGCCTGGTCGGGCCGATGACGCCGAGCGCGCCGACGACGCGGGCGTCCTTGTCGCGGTAAGGCGCCACGACCAGCGACGAGCCGGAGAGCGAGAACAGCTTGTTTTCCGAGCCGATGAAGATCCGCACGCCGGGGCCGTCCTCGGCGAGGTCGAGCAGCTGGATCAGCCCGTCCTGCGTCTCCAGATCCTCGAACAGGTGGCGCAGCAATTCGATATCGGCCTGGGCGGTGACGTTTTCGAGCAAATTGGCGCGGCCGCGCACGATAAGGCGCGCCGGCAGGCCGCTATCGGCGCCGGCCCACACCGCCAGGCCTTTCTCGACCAGATCCTGCGACAGCGTGTCCAGCGCTGCCCTGGTCTCGTCCTTGACGCGGGCGATCTCGATGCGCGCCTCGGCGAGCGTGCGGCCCCTGATATGGGCGTTGAGGAAGTTGGAGGCCTCGTGCAGCTGCGAGACGGTGATGCCGGCCGGCAGGTCGACGACGCGGTTCTCGACATCGCCATTCTGCGACACCATCACCGCCAGCGCCTTGGTCGGCTCGAGCTGGATGAACTCGATGTGCTTCAGCGCCACCTCGTTCTTGGTGGCGAGCACCAGGCCGGCGCCGCGCGACATGCCCGACAGCATCTGGCTGGCCTCGGTCAGCATGTGTTCCAGCGTCGCGCCCGAGCCGGAGGCGCGCACCTGCGCCTCGATGACCCGGCGTTCCTCGTCGGAGAGATCGCCAAGCTCCATGAAGGCATCGACGAAGAAGCGCAGGCCGGTCTGCGTCGGCAGGCGCCCGGCCGAGATGTGCGGGGCATAGATCAGGCCGAGATGCTCGAGGTCGCTCATCACGTTGCGGATGGTGGCCGGCGACAGCGACGACGGCAGGATGCGCGACAGGCTGCGCGATCCCACAGGCTCACCGTCCTTCAGATAGGATTCGACGATGCGCCGGAAAATGTCGCGCGAACGCATGTCGAGCGATTGCAGCGCGGGCGCCAGCAGACTGGGTTCGGTGACTGCCTTGGTCATTCGAGCCAAAAACCTCCGGCTCAAGGATATAGACTTCCATCGCCCCCGCGCAACCCGGCGTCTGTGCCAGATCGCCCGGCCTTTTCCTTTGCGCCATGGGCTGCATGCGTCTACAAGCCGCCGACGCAACCGTAAAAGAACAGAAAGAGGCCTCGATGCGCCCTTCCAAACGCCAAGCCGACGAAATGCGCGCCATCTCCTTCGAGCGCGGCGTCTCCAAACACGCCGAGGGCTCGTGCCTGGTGAAATTCGGCGACACGCATGTGTTGTGCACGGCGAGCCTGGAGGAAAAGGTGCCGGGCTGGATGCGCAATTCCGGCAAGGGCTGGGTGACGGCGGAATACGGCATGCTGCCGCGTTCGACCGGCGAGCGCATGCGCCGTGAAGCCTCGGCCGGCAAGCAAGGCGGCCGCACGCTGGAAATCCAGCGGCTGATCGGCCGCTCCTTGCGCGCCGTTGTCGACCTGCAGGCACTGGGCGAACAGCAGATCACCGTCGACTGCGACGTCATCCAGGCCGATGGCGGCACCCGCACGGCCTCGATCACCGGCGGCTGGGTGGCGCTCTACGATTGCCTGCGCTGGATGGAAGCGCGGCAGATGGCCAGTGTTGCCAAGGTGCTGAAGGACCATGTCGCGGCAATTTCCTGCGGCATCCATGACGGCCAGCCGGTCATCGACCTCGACTACATCGAGGATTCATCTGCCGGCACCGACGCCAATTTCGTCATGACCGGCAAGGGCGGCATCGTCGAGATCCAGGGCACCGCCGAGGGCGAGCCTTTCTCGGAAGGGCAGTTCGCGGAGCTGATGGGCCTTGCCAAGAAGGGCATTCAGCGGCTGGTGAGCTTGCAGCAGATGGCTGTGGCTTGATTGAATTTAACGTGATGACGTCGGCGATCCTTCACACCCCCCTCTGGCCTGCCGGCCATCTCCCCCGCAAGGGGGGAGATCAGAGGTCGCTACCGTTTTCGCCAACCATCAACGTTGAGACGCCGCCAGCGGAACTGCCAATCTCCCCCCTTGCGGGGGGGATGCCCGGCAGGGCAGAGGGGGGTGCCTGATGCAACCCTCCGCTATTCTTGAGTCAGCGCTTTACGTCACGGATCTCGCCGCTGCCGAAGCCTTCTACTCCAACGTCCTCGGCCTCCCTCTCCTCGGCAAGGTCGACGGCCGCCATCTCTTCTTCCGCTGCGGCCCGGGCGTGCTGCTCATCTTCAACGCCGAAGCCACCAAAATCCCGCCGGCGCCCGATGCGCGGCTGAAAGTGCCGCCACATGGCGCGGTCGGCGAGGGCCATCTCTGCTTTGCCGCAAGTGCGGATGAACTCGCACAGTGGAAGCCGCAACTTGAGGCGAAAAACATCGCCATCGAAAGCGAATTCGAATGGCCGCAGGGCGGGCGCTCGATCTACATACGCGACCCCTCGGGCAATTCGATCGAATTCGCCGAGCCAAGGATCTGGGGCCTTTGATGCATTCTCTCGATGGAAAGAAGATCGTCGTTGCCAGCCACAATGAAGGCAAGCTGCGCGAATTCGCCGACTTGATGGGTCCGTTCGGCTTCGAGGCGAAGTCGGCCAAGGACTACGGCCTGCCGGAACCGGAGGAGACCGGCACCACCTTCGAGGAAAACGCCTACATCAAGGCCTTCGCCGCGGCTAAGGCGACCGGCCTGCCGGCGCTGTCGGACGATTCGGGCCTGTGCGTCGACGCGCTCGACGGCGCCCCCGGCGTCTACACCGCCAATTGGGCCGAAGCTCCCGACGGCAGCCGCGACTTCGGGATGGCCATGCAACGCACCGAAGTGGCCTTGCAGGAGGTCGGCGCCGCCGAGCCAGCGCAGCGCAAGGGGCGGTTCGTCGCCGTCATCTGTCTGGCCTTCCCCAATGGCGAGGCTGAATATTATCGCGGCGAAGCTGAGGGAACGCTGGTGTGGCCGCCGCGCGGCGAACTCGGCTTCGGCTACGACCCGGTGTTTTTGCCGGACGGTTTCGAAAAGACGTTCGGCGAGATGAGCGCTGAGGAAAAACACGGCTGGAAGCCCGGCCAGCCGACGGCGCTGTCGCACCGCGCCCGCGCCTTCCAGAAATTCGCCCGCGCCAGGTTAGGCTCAGCTTAATGTCGCTGGACCGCAGCCCGGGCTTCGGCGTCTACATCCATTGGCCGTTCTGCGCGGCCAAATGCCCGTATTGCGACTTCAACAGCCATGTCCGTCACCAGCCGGTCGACCAGGAGCGCTTTGCCCGCGCCTTCGAGACCGAGCTGAAGACCATGAGCGAGCGGACCGGGCCGCGCGAAGTGACCAGCATCTTTCTCGGCGGCGGCACACCGTCGCTGATGCAGCCGCAGACGGTGGCGGCGGTGCTGGACGCCGTGGCGAAGAATTGGACGGTGCCCGACGGCATCGAGGTGACGCTGGAAGCCAATCCATCTTCGGTAGAGGCCGAGCGCTTTCGCGGCTACCGCGCCGCCGGCGTCAACCGCGTGTCGCTCGGCGTGCAGGCGCTGAACGACAAGGATCTGCGCTTCCTCGGCCGGCTGCACAATGTCGAGGAGGCGCTGCATGCAATTGGCCTGGCACGGGACATATTCCCAAGACTCTCCTTCGACCTGATCTACGCCCGCCCCGGCCAGACGCTGGACGACTGGCAGGCGGAGCTCGAACAGGCGATCGGCCATGCCGCCGACCATCTGTCGCTCTACCAGCTGACCATCGAGGAAGGCACGCCGTTCCATGCCCTTCATGCGGCGAAGAAATTCATCATCCCCGATAATGACCGGGCCGCCGATCTCTATGCGCTGACTCAGGAGGTCACCGCGGCGCATGGCCTGCCGGCCTATGAGATTTCCAACCACGCCAGGCCGGGCGCCGAGAGCCGGCACAATCTGACCTATTGGCGCTATGGCGAATATGTCGGCGTCGGACCGGGCGCGCATGGCCGCTTTATCGAGAACGGCCACCGCACCGTGACGATCGCCGAGCGGATGCCGGAGACCTGGGCCAATCTGGTGGAGGCCAGGGGCCATGGCGTCACCGGCGGCGAGATCCTGACGCGCTCCGAAGAGGCCGACGAGTTCCTGCTGATGGGGCTGAGGTTGGCCGAAGGCATCGACCTTTCCCGCTACGAGGCGTTTTCCGGGCGCGGCCTGTCGAGCGCCCGGCTGACCGTGCTGCAGGATGAGGGGCTGGTGGCGCCGATCGGCAATGCCAGGCTACGCGCCACGCCAGCCGGCATGATCGTGCTCGATGCCGTGGTGGCGGATTTGGCGCGATAACGCCTTTGAAAAACGTGCTCTTCGTCAAGCGTCGTGCTTGAAGCGGCGCTTGCCGCGGTGTTTCTCGGCATGCGCCTCTCCGTTTCGGGCCGGCTTGGCGTCGCTCTTGTCCCGGCGGACGCTGTTCTGGTCGTTCATCGGATGCGGCGGCGCGCCTTCGCGGGCGCTCTTCGTTTCAAGACGGGTGATGAAGATATCGAAACGATTGGGCATCGTACGGTCAGTGCTCCGTCGTGCTGTCCGGTTTGTTGTCCGAAAGCCTGACATTCGTCGGCAAGGCGGTGGCCGCCCGACTGGCCAGGCCGGTGTCGCTTTCGGCGAGCGCACGCTTGCCCTTTCGCGCAGTGAAGCGCTTGCGCTCGGCATAATAGGGCTCGAAAACGTCCTGCAATTCCAGGCTGTCCATCCTGTCCTCCTCCTCAAGAGACTCAGGTATTCAATCCGCCAGCCACGCTTTCGTTCCCCACTGTGGCAAAGACATGGCCGCCGGGTTACATCGGCGTCAGGTTTGGCTCGACGTTCGGGATTTTGCAACCCGGCGCGCGCCGTGCCAAACAGGGCGAAATGGAGAGACCCCGGTGACCGGCGAGAAGCGCAGCTATGTGATCGGGCAGACCGAGATCGCGGTCCGGTCGGTGGCGCCGGCGCTGTATCTGGTGGCGACGCCGATCGGCAACCTCTCCGACATCACGCTGCGCGCGCTGGAGACGCTGGTCGCCGCCGACATCGTCGCCTGCGAGGACACTCGCGTCTCGCGCGTGTTGCTCGATCGCTACGGCATCCGGCGGCGCACCACCGCTTATCACGAGCACAACGCCGGCGAGGCCGGGCCGAAGCTGATCGCGGCTCTCGAGGCCGGGCAGAGCGTGGCGCTGATTTCGGATGCCGGCACGCCGCTGATCTCCGACCCAGGCTACCGGCTGGTCGGCGAAGCTCTGGAGCGCGGCCTGCGCGTGGTGCCGATCCCCGGCCCATCGGCGCCGCTGGCGGCGCTGACGGCGTCGGGCCTGCCGTCCGACGCCTTCCTGTTTGCGGGGTTTCTGCCGGTGAAATCTGGACAGCGGCTGACAAAGCTCGAAACGTTCAGGGCGGTGCCGGCAACGCTGATCTTCTTCGAGTCGCCGCGTCGGCTGGCCGAAACGCTGGTCGCCATGGTCGAGGCGTTGGGCGGCGCGCGCAAGGCCGCCATCGGCCGCGAGCTGACCAAGACTTTTGAAGAGATGCGGACGGGAACGCTGCAGGCGCTGGCCGACCACTATGCGGCGGCTGACACGCCGAAGGGCGAGATCGTCATCTGCGTCGGGCCCGCCGAGATCAAGCCCGACCAACCCGCCGACATCGACAGGCTGCTGCTGTCGCTGGCCGCCGAAATGCCGGCGTCCAAGGCGGCGGCGGAGGCGGCGAAGATGACTGGCGGCCAGAAGCAGGCGCTTTACCGGCGGCTGCTGGAACTCAGGGATGCGGTTGGAGAAGGCGAAGGTGGCTGAGCGCCCGGCCGCCAGCCGCCAAAAAGCCTATCGGCGCGGCCATCGCGGCGAGTGGCTGGCGGCAGCGGCGCTGATGCTGAAAGGTTATCGCATCCTCGCCCGCCGGCATCGCACCCGCTTCGGCGAGATCGACCTGATCGCCAAGCGCGGCGACCTGGTGCTGTTCGTCGAGGTCAAGGCGCGGCGCACGCTGATGGAAGCGATGGAGGCGATTGGCCACGAATCGGAGCGCCGCATCGAGGGCGCGGCCGACATCTGGCTGTCGCGCCAACCGGATTACGGCAGATTGTCGATGCGCTTCGACATGATCGCGGTGCTGCCCTGGCGCTGGCCTGTGCATGTCGAGAACGCGTTTTATGGGAGGAGTTAGCGGCCTTTACCCTCCCCCTTGTAGGGAGGGTCGGTGAGCAAGCGACGCGTCGTTGGCGAAACGGGGCGGGGGTGTGGCGCCGACCCCACCCCGATCCGCTTTGCGGATCGACTGACCGGGGCGAGCCGCCTGTCTCGCCCGTCCTTCGGACCCCCACAAGGGGGAGAGTAAAGCTCACCCCCAGATCATCAACGCCACCAGCCCGACGCCACCCACGACCAGGCGCCACCAGCCGAACAGCGAATAGCCGTTGCGCGAGACGTAATCGAGCAGGAAGCGCACGACGATCAGCGCGGTAAGGAAGGCGGCGACGAAGCCGATGGCGATGATCGGCAGATCGGCGCTGCTCAGCACGTTGCGGTTCTTGAACAGATCGAAGGCGAAGGCGCCGACCATGGTCGGGATGGCGAGGAAGAAGGAGAATTCCGCCGCCGCGCGCTTGTCGACGCCCAGCAGCAGCGCGCCGACGATGGTCGAACCGGAGCGCGACGTCCCGGGGATCAGCGACAGGCACTGGAACAGGCCGATTTGCAAATAAAGCCTTGTCGGGAAGCGCTCGACGTCGCGGTAGACCGGCTGCAGCTTCATGCGGTCGATGACCAGCAGCACGACGCCGCCGATGATCAGCATGATGCAGATCAGCCTTGGCGATTCGAACAGCACCGTCTTGATGAAATCATGCGCCAGCGCGCCGATGATGGCGGCCGGCAGGAAGGCAATCAGGATGCCGAGGACGAAATGCCGCGTCAGCCGGTCATGCGGCAGGTCGAGCAGCATCTGCCACAGACGGCGGAAATAGACGCTGAGGATCGCCAGGATGGCGCCGAGCTGAATCAGGATCTCAAAAGCCTTGCCGGTGGAATGGAAGCCGAGGAAATGGCCGGCGAGCAGGATATGGCCGGTCGAGGAGACCGGGATGAACTCGGTCAGCCCCTCCAGCAGGCCGAGCAGCAGGGCTTCGACAATGGTATGGCTATCCATATGGCAACCTCGGCATTCAAGGGACGGAAGGAAACGGCTGGCAAAAGGGCTTGCTTGTCACGGCGCGGAAGTCCCCCTATAGGTCGCAGCACCGTGACGGCCGCATGACGGGCCGCCAAGACTTACCGGTGCGGACGGCGATTCGCCAGTGCGCCTTAATATCGCGGAATCATGCTGACGCTTTTCCATCACCCGATGTTCGCCACCTGCCGCTTCGTGCGCCTCGCCTTCGGCGAATATGGCGAGGAGCTGGCGCTGATCGAGGAAAAACCGTGGACGCGGCGCAAGGAGTTTCTGGCGCTGAACCCCGCCGGCACCTTGCCTATCCTGCTGGCCGAAGGCGACGTGCCGATCGTCGGCGCCATGGTGATCGCTGAATATCTCGACGAAACACGTGGTGTCCTGAAGCGCGACAAGCGCCTGTTTGCCGAAGACCCGATGCAGCGCGCCGAAATCCGCCGCCTGACCGACTGGTATCTCAACAAGGCCGAGAGCGAAGTGACCCGGCATCTGGTGCGCGAGCGCGTGCTGAAGCCGGTGATGCCGGAAACGGCGGGCGGCGGTTCCCCCGATTCGGCGGCGATCCGCGCGGCGCGCGCCAACATTCGCCAGCACATGAAGTACACCAACTGGCTGGCCGGCACCCGTCATTGGCTGGCCGGCAGCAAGGTCACCTATGCCGACCTGGCGGCAGCGGCGACGCTGTCGGTGCTGGATTATCTCGGCGAGATCGATTGGCGCGAGCATGCCGCGGCGCGCGAATGGTACACGCGGGTGAAATCGCGGCCGTCGTTCCGGCCGCTGCTCTCCGACCGGGTGCGCGGCCTGTCGCCGGTGTCGCATTATGCGGACCTCGACTTCTAGAAGCCAAACCCTGCGCGCGCTAGTCGACGCCGAGGCGCGGCGCGCCGGCTTCGATGCGGTTGCCGTCACCACGCCCGATGCGATCCCGCTGGCGCCAGCCAGATTGGCCGAATTCGTCGCCGATGGTTTTCACGGTTCGATGGCGTGGATTGCGGAGACGCTTCAACGCCGTAGCGAGCCTTCGACGCTGTGGCCCGAGGTGCGCTCGATCATCGTGCTGGCAATGAATTACGGCCCCGACCACGATCCGCGTGCGCTGCAGGCAAGGCGCGATCGCGGCGCGATCTCGGTCTATGCGCAAAACCGCGACTATCACGAGGTGATGAAGGGCCGGCTGAAGGAGATCGCCGGCAAGATCGTCGCGCGGGCCGGCGGCGACGTGAAGGTTTTCGTCGATACGGCGCCCGTGATGGAAAAGCCGCTGGCTGAGGCCGCCGGGCTCGGCTGGCAAGGCAAGCATACCAATCTGGTCAGCCGCGAGCACGGCTCCTGGCTGTTTCTCGGCACCATCTTCACCACGGCTGAGCTCACGCCCGATGCGACCGAGGTAGACCATTGCGGTTCCTGCCGCGCCTGTCTCGACGCCTGCCCGACCGATGCCTTTCCGGCGCCCTATCGGCTCGATGCCAGGCGCTGCATCTCCTACCTGACCATCGAGAACAAGGGGCCGATCCCGCAAGAATTCCGCGAAAAGATCGGCAACCGCATCTATGGCTGCGACGATTGCCTTGCCGCCTGCCCGTGGAACAAGTTTGCCCGCGCCGCTTCGGAAGCCAAGCTTGCTGCCCGCGACGAACTGCGCGAGCCGCCGCTGGGCGAGCTGTTGCAGCTGGACGACACGGCGTTCCGGTCTTTCTTCTCGGGCTCGCCGATCAAGCGCATCGGCCGCGATCGTTTTGTCCGCAACGTGCTGGTTGCCGCCGGCAATTCCGGCGATACTTTGCTGGCTGACCCTGTCCGCGCCCTCCTTGGCGACGCCTCGCCGCTGGTGCGCGGCGCGGCGATCTGGGCGCTGGCGCGGCTGGTGACGGCCGCCGAATTCAACGGGCAGGCGGCGATCTACTTGAAAACCGAAACCGACACTTCAGTGCGGGAGGAATGGCTGTCCGCATTGCCAATTGAGGCGCACGCATGAGCGAAAAACAGGTTTTTATCTTCGGCGCCGGCTATTCGGGCAAAGCCTTTGCACGGGCCAATGCGGAGGCGATTACGATCTTCGGCACCACGCGCTCGGCCGAGAAATTCGAGGCATTGCGTCAGGCCGGCATCGCGCCGCTGCTGTTTCACGGCGCCTTGACACCTGAAATCGGCGAAACGCTGGAGGCCACCACCCATCTCGTCGTCTCCGTGGCACCGGAGGAGGCCGGCGACCCTGTGCTTCTCGCCGCGCGCAAGGCGATCGAGGCGATGCCGGCGCTTCGCTGGATCGGCTATCTTTCGACCGTCGGCGTCTATGGCAATTATGACGGCGCCTGGGTCGATGAAACGGCCGAGTGCCGGCCGGTGTCGAAACGCTCGTCGATGCGAGTGGCGGCCGAGCGAGACTGGCTGCAGCTTGGCCTCGATACCGGCAAGCCGGTGGCGATCCTGCGGCTTTCCGGCATTTACGGGCAAGGACGCAACGCGCTGGTCAATCTGGAAAACGGCACGGCCAGGCGGCTGGTCAAGCCCGACCAGGTGTTCAACCGCATCCATTGCGACGACATCGCCGGCGCGCTCTGGCACCTCATCGGTGGCAATAGAGGCGGCATTTTCAACGTCACCGATGACGAGCCGGCGCCGCCGCAGGATGTCGTCACCTATGCCGCTTCGCTGATGGGCGTCGAGCCGCCGCCAGAGATTCCTTTCGAGACCGCCCAACTTTCGCCCATGGCGCGGTCCTTCTATGGCGAGAACAAGCGCGTCGCCAACGCCGCGATCAAGGCAGCGGGCTACCGGTTCCGCTATCCGGACTACCGCCAGGCGTTCGATCGGATGTGGGCCGACGGCAGCTGGCGCGACGGCGAGCCGCGCAGCCCGATGAAGGTAGATAATCGAAACGCGAGCCCGAGGGTGATATGATTCGATTGTGTTGCGGACTTTTGCAGTGGGGTTCATGACGATTTCGATGCGATCCTTGACCGGCAGACGGCCGTTCCTGACGGCGGCGCTGGCGATCGTGGCGCTGGCCGGGCTGGTGGCGGGCGCAATCACGGCCGAGCCACGGGCAAAAGACCTGTTCGGCGCCAAGAAGCTGCCGGCGGTGGCTGCGGCGCAATCCTTCGGCTTCTATTCAAAGGGCTGCTTCACCGGCGGCGTCGCCATTCCGATGGACGGCCAGAACTGGGAGGTGATGCGTCCCTCGCGCAACCGGCGCTGGGGTCATCCAACGATGATTGCGCTGATCGAGAAGCTGTCGCGCGATGCCGCCGCCGACGGCTGGCCGGGGCTTCTGATCGGCGACATTTCGCAGCCGCGCGGCGGCCCGATGCTGACCGGGCACGCCTCGCACCAGATCGGCCTCGACGCCGACATCTGGCTGACGCCGATGCCCGACCGCAAGCTTACGACCCAGGAGCGCGAAAACATCAGCGCCACGCTGATGGTCGACGACAAGACGCATCTGGTGAAGGACAGGCTGTGGAAGCCGATACATACCAAGCTGTTGAAGCGCGCCGCGAGCTATCCGGAAGTCGAGCGCATCCTGGTCAATCCAGGCATCAAGAAGAAGCTGTGCGACACCGTCACCGGCGACCGTACCTGGCTGAGAAAAATCCGGCCGTTCTGGGGCCATGACTATCATTTCCACATCCGCATCGGCTGCCAGCCGGGTTCGCCCAACTGCAAGGGACAGGAAGCGACGCCCGACGATGACGGCTGCGGCAAGCCGCTGGCCTGGTGGTTTACCGAGGAGCCGTGGCGCCCCAACAAGAACCCGGATGCGCCCAAGGCGCGCGACCTGATGACGATGGCGAACCTGCCGAAACAATGCCAGTTCGTGCTTGACCAGCCCGACGCGGACTCGGCCGAAGCCGTCACCTATCGCGGCGGCGGCGTGCCGATCGCCGCCAGGGCGCCGGAACCCGACGCGCCTCCGCCTATTGCGGGCAATGCGGGCGGCTTGCCAAACGCAGCCAACGCCTTCACCGCCACGCCGGAGATCGGCATTCCCCTGCCAAGGCGACGGCCGCCGGCAAACGTCGGACAGTGATGGCTAACTGACGCTTTCCCTTTCCGGGGCCATGCGCTAGTCAATCGATTGAACACCGGGCGATTGAACACCGGGCGATTGAACACCGGGCGATTGAAAAACCGGGCGATTGAAACGGTCGCAACGGCGCCGCAAAGGGGACGAGCAAGAGCATGTCAGGCGACGACGACACCGCGTTGCGGTTTCCAGTGCTGATCGGCGACATCGGCGGCACCAATGCGCGCTTTTCGATCGTGCTCGACGCAAATTCGGAAGCCGGTGAGCCGCATATCGTGCAAACCGCCAATTTCGCCACCATAGACGAGGCGATCCAGGCGGCGGTGCTCGACCGGTCGTCCGTCCGGCCGAATTCGGCAGTGCTGGCCATCGCCGGACCGGTCGATGGCGACGAGATCCCGCTTACCAACTGTCCCTGGGTGGTGAAGCCGAAGCAGATGTTTGCCAATCTGGGCCTGGGCGACATCGTCGTGCTCAACGATTTCGAGGCGCAGGCGCTGGCCGTCGTGGCGCTCGGCGAAGAGCATATGGAAAAGATCGGCGGCGGCACGCCGGAGGAGAATGCCGGACGCGTCGTGCTCGGCCCCGGCACCGGCCTCGGCGTCGCTGGGTTGGTTCATGCCCTCCACCACTGGATACCGGTGCCTGGCGAAGGCGGCCATATGGATATCGGTCCGCGGACGCCGCGCGATTTCGAGGTGTTCCCGCATATCGAAAAGCTGGACGGCCGCATTTCGGGCGAGCAGATCCTGTGCGGGCGCGGTCTGGTCAATGTCTACCGGGCGGTCGCCAAGGCCGACGGTAAGCCGGCGCCGTTCGCCACGCCGGCCGAAATCACCGGGGCGGCTCTGGCCAAGACCGACCCGGTTGCCGAGGAAGCGCTGGCGCTGTTCGTCACCTGCCTCGGCCGCACCGCCGGCGATCTCGCACTGGTGTTCATGAGCCGCGGCGGCGTGTTCTTGACCGGCGGCATCGCGCAAAAGATCGTTCCGGCACTGAAGGAGGGCAATTTCCGCGCCGCCTTCGAGGACAAGGCGCCGCACAGCGCGCTGATGGCCTCGATGCCGGTCTATGTCATCACCCACCCGCTGGCGGCGCTTCTGGGCCTTGCCGCCTATGCCCGCAACCCGTCGCTGTTCGGCGTCCAGACCGCGGGGCGGCGCTGGCGGGCATGATCCATTTCGTCCCGAAAACGGGTCTTTTCCTGGAAATGGCTGCCGCTTTCGTGACCCTAACCTCGGGCCGCGATGAAGTTTCGCCATAGGCAAGCCGTAGCCGGGGCGCTAAGAGGGGGCCGAATTCCAGCCTGGCATCCCTAGAGCCGGATGATTTCAGATCGAATCGACCTGAAATCTGAATCCGGCTCTAAATCAAAGAGATAGAGCATGATGTCGTCCGAAAACCGCTTCACACTTCTCGGCATCATGCTCTAGCAAACCACGAAGCGCCCGCGATTTGACCGCTCAAAGTCCACTCAAACTGAAAGTCCAGCCAGCTGAGGTCACTGCGGTGCTGCGCCGCATCCTGGCCGAAAACGGTAGTGAATATCGCTGGACCTATGTCGTTGCCGTCGGCTGCCTGCTGATTGTTTCCGCCACCACCGCCTTCACGGCGTGGATCATGGCCCCGATGATCAACGAGATCTTCTACGAACGACGCGGCGACATGATCGTCTGGATCTGCGCCGGGTTCATGGCCGCCTCCGTGCTGCGCGGCTTCGCCGGTTACGGCCAGGCGGTCGCGTTGGCCAAGATCGGCAACAATCTGGTCGCCCGCTACCAGAAGCGCAGCTTCGACCACCTGATGAAGCTCGGCGTCGACTTCTTCAACGATACGCGTTCCGGTCGGCTGGCGGCACAGGTCAACGAGAATGTCGGGGGCGTTCGCGATCTGCTATCGCTGACGCTGACCTCCATCAGCCGCGACGCGGTCTCGCTGATCGCCCTCGTCGGCGTCATGATCTACCAGGATCCGGTGTTGTCGCTCAGCTCGCTGCTGATCGGGCCGCCGCTGATCTGGGCCGTCGTCTACATCACCCGCCGATTGCGGCGCATCAACCGGGAATCGGTGCTGATCAACTCGCGGCTGAACGGGTCCGTGCAGGAGGCCACCCAAGGCATTGCCATCGTCAAGGCCTTCACTCTGGAAGCCGAGCTGGCGCGCCGGATCGGCATCATGGCCGATACGGCCGAGCAGCGTAACAACAAGATCGCCCGGGTCGCGGAGCGGCTGTCGCCGATTTCCGAGATTTTGGGCGGTCTCGCCATTACCTCCGTCCTTGCCTATTCCGGCTACCGGGCGCTGGTGCTCGGACAACCACCAGGCGCTGTGTTTTCCTTCATCACCGCGCTGATCATGGCCTACGATCCGGCACGGCGCCTGGCTCGTACGCAGGTCGGTATGGAACGTGCCCTGGTCAACGCCCGGATGATTTACGAGCTGCTCGACCTGGAGCCTAAACAGGGCGATGCGCCCGACGCGGTCGAAGCCAGGATCACCACCGGCGAGGTTCGCTTCGACAATGTGACGTTCGGCTACAGCGCCGACATGCCGGTGATCAGGAACCTGAGTTTCACCGCCGCGGCCGGCAAGGTTACGGCGGTGGTCGGGGCCTCGGGCGCCGGCAAGACGACGCTCGTGGCGCTGCTGCAGCGCTTCTACGATGTCGACAAGGGTTCGATCGAGATCGATGGCCAGGACATTTCCAAAGTCACCAAGCACTCGCTGCGCGGCTCGATCGCCTATGTCTCGCAGGCCCCCTATCTGTTCGAAGGCAGCATACGCGACAACATCCGTTTTGGCCGACTTTCGGCGACCGACGCCGAGATTGAGCGGGCGGCGGTGCTGGCGGCGGCCGACGAGTTCATCCGTCAGCAGCCGCAGGGTTACGACACGCCCGTCGGCGAGGGCGGCTCGACACTTTCCGGCGGCCAGCGCCAGCGCGTCTCGATTGCGCGGGCGATCGTGCGCAACGCGCCGATCCTTTTGCTCGACGAAGCGACCTCGGCGCTCGACAACGAGGCCGAGGCGCGCGTCCAGGAGGCGTTGACCCATGTGATGGAAGGGCGCACCACCATCGTGATAGCGCATCGCCTGTCGACGGTCGTCAACGCCGACCACATTATCGTGCTTGAAGAGGGGCGCCTGGTCGAGGAAGGCACCCATGCCGCACTGATGGCCGATCCAAACAGTGTCTACGCCCGCTTCCACCGCATTCAAGGCAAGAACGGACTGGGGCTTGTCGACGACTCGAAGCCCGTCCAAACTCCGGTCCGGCGCAGCCGCGCCAAGAAGGCGGTGGGGAGAACAGCATGAGCGAATCCAGCGAAATGGGCCTGGTGGTGGTGGGGGCGGCCGGCCGCATGGGCCAGACGCTGATCCGCGCCATCCATTCGATCCCCGGCGCCCGCGTCGTCGGCGCGGTCGAACGAACCGGATCGCCCTATCTCGGCAGGGATGCGGGCGAGCTTGCCGGCATCGGCATCATCAATGTGACGATCGGCGACGATCCGCTGCCGGTGTTCGCCAAGGCCGACGGCGTGCTCGATTTCACCATGCCGGCAGCCACCGTCGAATTCGCAGGCTATGCCGCGCAGGCACGCATTGCCCATGTCATCGGCACCACCGGCTGCTCGGCGGAAGACGACGCCAGGATCGAGGCCGCGGCGCGCCACGCGACGATCGTCAAATCCGGCAATATGAGCCTCGGCGTCAATCTTCTGGCGGTGCTGGTCGAGCAGGCCGCGCGCGCGCTCGGTCCAGAGGATTTCGACATCGAGATCCTCGAAATGCATCACAAGCACAAGGTCGACGCGCCCTCGGGCACCGCCTTGCTGCTCGGCGAAGCGGCGGCGGCGGGACGCGGCATTTCCCTTGCCGGCAAAGATGTGCGGTCACGCGACGGCCATACCGGCGTGCGCAAGCCAGGAACCATCGGCTTTGCCAGCTTGCGCGGCGGCTCGGTGGTCGGCGACCACAGCGTCATCCTGGCCGGAACCGGCGAGCGCATCACGCTGTCGCACCATGCCGAGGACCGCGCCATCTTTGCCCGCGGCGCGGTCAAGGCCGCGCTCTGGGCGCGCGGTAAAAAGCCCGGACTTTATTCCATGCGGGACGTGCTCGGCTTGAGCTAAACTATCCATAATTTTGAAGGAGCAAACATGTCGGGAACTCTCGTGCTCGTGCGCCACGGCCAGAGCGAATGGAACCTGAAGAACCTGTTCACCGGCTGGCGCGATGTCGACCTTACCGAGCAGGGCCACAAGGAGGCCAAGGAAGCCGGCCAGAAGCTCAAGGCACGCGGCTTGAAATTCGACATTGCCTTCACCTCGGCGCTGATCCGGGCGCAGAAGACCTGCCAGCACATTCTCGACGCGGTCGGCCAGAGCGATTTGAAGACGATCCGCGACCAGGCGCTGAACGAGCGCGACTATGGCGATCTCTCCGGCCTCAACAAGGACGACGCGCGCCAGAAGTGGGGCGAGGAGCAGGTGCACATCTGGCGCCGCTCCTACGACGTGCCGCCGCCCGGCGGCGAAAGCCTGAAGGACACCGGCGCCCGCGTCTGGCCCTATTACCTGCACGACATGCAGTCGCATGTTCTGAAAGGCGGCACCGTGCTGGTCGCCGCGCATGGCAATTCGCTGCGCGCGCTGATCATGGCGCTGGACGGCAAGAGCGGCGAGGAGATCGTCAAGCTCGAGCTCGGCACCGGAGTGCCGGTGATCTACAAGCTCAACGCCGATTCCACTGTGGCGTCGAAGGACGTGCTGGAGGGGTGAGGTTTTCGGCCAGCGCATTCGCCAAGTCGGCGCTGCCCCTCATTGCCCTGCCGGGCATTTCTCCCCGTATAGTGACGGGGAGAAAGGGCTGGCCGCAGCCTCGGCGCTCTTCTTGTGACGCAGGTGACTGGCGAAAATTCATCGATGAGAGCGCCCCTCTCCCCGTCACTGTACGGGGAGAGGATGCCGGCAGGCAGGTGAGGGGCGGCGCTGACCCCCGGGAAACTAAGCCGGCAGGCAGCGGCCCTCGAAAAAGCGCGTTGACACATATCGTTTGCCCGCTTACATGAGCCCGCACCAGCCCAGATGGCGGAATTGGTAGACGCGCACGGTTCAGGTCCGTGTTCCGCAAGGAGTGGAGGTTCGAGTCCTCTTCTGGGCACCAAATTCCCGTTTCGGATAAATCCGAAATGATTTAGACGCGAAGCAAAAAAGCCCGGTTTCCCGGGCTTTTTTGCTGATGGATGACAGATAGTCCGGCGGAGGGTCAATGCGGCGGGCGAACCGCTTTCATTGCTTCTTCTTCGAGTGTCTGGAGCTTCTCCCGAATCTCCTCCGGCTCGGCATGCTCCAAGCCGACGACATCGTTTCTGGTCTCATTCAGCGAAACGATAATCTCATCAAGCTTGGCGTGAATGGCGGCCGTGTCGCGGTAACCCTGGATCAGTACAACGCCGGTGATCACGATGGCCGCTACCGACAATGCGTAGGTGACCACATTCGTCAGGCCGAATGGCACCAACGCAGTACAGAGCAGCATGGCTACAAGAAGGACATAGAAGCCCGGTGGCCGGGATAGAAAGTCGCCCATCACAAACAGGAAGCGATTCATATCAAGGCCGCGGTCAAAAATGCCACGAGTGCGGTGACGGCTACGCAAATTGGAATTGCCGCGAGTAAGGCAGCTTCCAGGACCCAAGTTTCCTTGTCGCTAAACATCAGACATCCTCCCGTTGAGAAAAGGCTGCCCGTAGACTTTCACAGGGCAGCCACAGCCCGCCGCTCCAGACCGGAGCGGCGGGCTCGCGCGTTATTCGATGATCTGCACGACCTTGCGCGTGTCGGGATCGACGAGAACCGCATGATCTCCGACAACCGTATACTTGTAGCGGACATCCGGAACGTCGATTGCGTGGAGCTCGACAGTGTCTGGAAGAGCCGTGCCGACATTGAGTTCGACGCCCAGCAAACTGACTGATGCCAGCTTTTGCTTATGGATATATTCGCGAACGACCGTCTGTTGTTCGGGCTTGAGAACAATAACGTCCTCGGCAAACGAGGTGCCGATGCCCGCCATAAGGACGAGGGCGCCGGCGGCGCTGACGAAATATCTGGTCATGGGAATTTCCTTTTCATAGGTCAGTTCGGAAGTGTGGATGCGAGCAGATCAGCCGCCACTCGCAGGGGCTGGGGCAGGTGCCGCAGGCTTTGCGGGTGCAGCCGGAGCTTCCACCTTTGGCGCTTCAACCTTGACGTTGATATCCTTGCCGCCGTCGCCGCGGATATTGATGACGCCGGTAAAAATAAGCAATACTACGACTGCAATAAGTGCAAGAACAACAGCAATCGCAGTGCCGCCCCCACCACCAGAATTAACAACAGTTGGGCCGTCGGCCATGTGTTCCTCTCCTGTTTTATTTAGTTGCATTTGGGAAACGCCTGCCCCGCTTGAACGTTCCGCCTCGGGACTTGGGTCTTAGCTGATATCCGACTTTGGTCTGGTTCGCCGCGGACTGAAGTCATAGGAACAATCTGGCTGATCTCAAGTTCGGTCCCTCGGCGAACAGGCGTGGTGCCGTCGCCGGATTACGCGAGGAGAAAACCATGAAAATCCACTTTGCAAGTGCCGCTGCAGGCTTGTTGCTTTTGGCTGGCGTCGGCGGCGCCGCAGCTCAGGATGTCGTCATCACACCGGAGCAGGATACGGTCGTCCGCGAATATGTGAAAAAGCAGCCGCTGGCTTCGGTGAAGATCCCGGGCGTGGAGCTGAACGTCGGCAGTGCCTTGCCTGATACGGTCGAGCTGCACGAAGTTCCCAACGTCAAATACCGCTATGTCGTGGTCGACAACCGCACCGTCCTGGTCGACCCCGGCACCCGGAAAATTGTGAAGGTCTACGACTGATCGAATAGCTGCAGCCCGCCGCCGACCATGGCGGCGGGCTGCGGATTTAACATTGCGCTCCAGGATGATCGAAGATGATCGATGACGTCGAGACATCGCCAGCCCTCGATACCCGCCTGGGTTCTCTCAGGGCGAGAATGCGCGATGCGCGCATAACAGAGGCCGACATGAAGACCTTTCAGAAAGTCGCATCCATCATGGTTGGCGGCAGTGGCCGCATCAGCGGCGATGACCTGATTGCAGCTTCGTTCGTCCTCGAGGACCAGCCGGAAGGCTTGTAAGGGCGAAGTACTCACGTGTGCAGGCCCCCGCAACGCTGCTCCCAAGTGTTCTGGTGCTGAACACATTCCTGCTGCGGGCCGGCGTCGAAGGCGTGCCCGCTGGCGAGGTCGCGTCGCGCTCAAGCATCGTCCAGAACACCATGTCGCCGCATGTGAAGATACCCGGCCATGCGAGCCGATGCCGGCGCCGTATCAGCGCGGCCGGCAGAACCGGCAGGCCGGTCCAGAGCGTCGCCACGCCTATGGTCACAAATGTCACCGAGGCCAGTTTGGTCCAGATCGGATGATGGTAGCGGGCGATCGCCATCTCGACCGTACGGGCGCCGGCCTGGGAAGGACCCACCAGCGCGCCGAGGCCGACCGCCGCGCCCAGCGTGGTCGGCGCGCTGTTTGCCCTGCAACGCGGGGCTATGCGGCGTGCTCGCACAAGTTAGCTCCAACTTGAGGCACGGCGTGAAGTCTCGGTGCTTGCCCCCACGATGGCGAGGTACGAAGTCAAAAGCGGTCAATGTGCTTAGCGATCTACAGTCGACTTCAGCCGCCGTTTCGAATGATGGCGCCCCGCAATCACGAGATTTGTCGATAATAATCGATATTAGGCTGTATTCGCGACTATCCCTGATAGTGGGCGATTAGATAAAATTGATATGATATCCCAGATCGGAGGAGATCGATCCATTCGGGCCGGCATCAGCATGATTGAACCGCAGCTACCGCAAGTTGACAGCGATCATCGGGCGGATCTGGTTTGGTACGAAGTCTTAATACGTCTCACCTAAGGTCCAACTTTGACTTCGGGAGCGCGACGTTCGACAGACATATCTCCGCAGGTTACATTCGCCAGTCAGACAGCGCTCCGCACTCGAATGGATGTCTCTGAATGCCGGGCCTCACGCCTTCACGACCGCACCCGAGAACCTTGGGATGGATGGGCACGACAGCGCTCGCCATGGGTGGCAGCAATCAAAGCCTGTTTCTGATTGCCGCCCTTTTTGTCGGCCAGGGGAATATTCCCGGTCAAGGAAGCGCCGCGGTTCCTTTGCTAGTTGTTGGTCTGCTTCTAAGCTGGGCCGCCGCGCCGGCTTGGACCGAATTGGTTCTCATGTGGCCAAACCGCGTCGGCGGTATCTCTGCAGCGTGCGCCGAAGCTTTCCGACCTTACAGTCCCGTTCTCTCGGCTCTGACGGGCACCTGCTATTGGTGGGGTTGGGTGCCGACCTGCGGACTGACAGCGGTTCTTTCAGCGTCTGCAATCCAGCAATGGTACCTGCCGGGCCTCCCCGTGGAGGCGGTCGCCTGCGGGCTTATCGCATTCTTTACGACGGTGAACCTGTGTGGAATCAAGTGGGTGGTCCAACTGGCGATCCCGATCGCCACGGCCTCCGCGACGCTTGCGTTTCTCTCATCCCTCGTACCGGTCATCAGTGGCTCGGTCGACTGGCGGCAGGCGACGGATTTTGCCCTGACCAGCCCGTTTACCGGCCTGTTCGGCGATATCACGTCGGTGATGGCGGGACTGTACCTGATCGGGTTTGCCGCACCGGCATTTGAGGCTGCAGCCTGCCATGTTGGCGAAACCATCGATCCCAACCGCAACATTCCTCTGGCGATGTGGGCCAGCGCCGCAATGGCCGGCGTCTATTTCCTGGTCCTGCCGGTTGTCTGGCTGGGTGTGCTCGGGCCGGAGCCGCTCGGCACCGACCTCGCCATAGCTCTCGGGCCCACCTTTGCGCCCTTGTTGGGGAGTTTCGGCAAGGCGGCCGCCATCTGGCTCATCATGCTGAACATGTTCCATGGAACGTTGCAGCCATTGGCAGGCGCCGCGCGGACCCTTGCGCAGCTGAGCGAAGACGGCCTGCTGCCGAGCTTCCTGGCCAGGCGCACCTCAACAGATTGTCCTTGGGCGGCAACGCTGCTCACAGCTGCCGCCGCAATCGGCTTCATGCTGTGCGGGTATCCGCTCTGGATGATCGCCGCGGCCAATTTTACGTACCTGATCAGCATCTGCATGCCAAACATCGCAGTCTGGCTCTTGCGCCGTGATAGTCCCGAAGCCGAGCGACCCTTCCGGGCTCCCAGGGGAACGATTATCCTTGGCGTAGGCGCGGCTGCAATATGGCTGTTGACCGCCATACTGGGATTTCAGCAATTTGGCCTTCCTACCGTCCTGTTCGGTCTGGCTTTGGCATATTCGGGTGCTGCGCTCTACGCCTGGCGCACGATGGAGGATCGATACGCACTCGGTCTACCCTTGCTGCCACATACGCTTCACCTGAAGCTTACCGGAGCCATGCTTTTTGTGCTCGTGCTTGACGGTGCCGGCTATTTCCTGGCGATCGGCAGCGTTCCCCAAGGCGACACTTCATTGGTCGCCGCGCTGGAGGACATTTTTGTCGTTGTCGCGCTGCTGACCATCAGCGTTGGCCTGATCTTGCCGGGAATGATCACCCATTCGGCGACAGAGGTGAGCAACGCGGCAAAGCGTCTGACATCCGGAACGCTGAAGGATTTCTCTCTTGCCATGGTCGCCCTGGGGCGGGGAGACCTCGCTGCGGCGCATGCCTCCGTGAATATCATGCCGGTTACGGTAAACTCTCGTGACGAACTTGGAGAGATGGCCGAAAGCTTCAACCTGCTCCAGGACAAGGTGAGGGAAGCCGCCCACGGCCTGGACGACGCGCGCGAGAACATGAACGTAGCGCGCACCGAACTGATGGCACGGCACGAGGAAATCGCGCATCTCGCGCACCACGATCCGCTTACCGGCCTGGCGAACCGGGCCGCGCTTGCAGCACACCTGGCCACGACGCTCGAGCGTGCAAAAGCAACGCACGCCAGCTTTGCCGTCTTCAGCATCGACCTTGACCATTTTAAAGAGGCGAACGACGTTTTCGGGCACGCCGCCGGCGACGATCTGCTTTGCACCATTTCCCGGCGTCTCCAAACCGCGGCGCCTGAGGCGTTTATCGCGCGCATGGGCGGCGACGAATTCACGGTTGTCCTGGCCATGGATAACCGGTCCGCAGGTGCCAAGGAAGTCGCGGACCGTCTGTTCGAATCGGCGGCAGGCAAATTCGAAATCCGGGGCCAGCACATTTCGATCGGGGTGAGCATCGGCGCGGCGATCTATCCGAAAGACGGAGAGAATGCCGCGGCGCTGATGGCAAATGCCGACGCAGCGCTCTACCGGGCCAAGGCGGACGGTCGTCGAATGGTGCAATTCTTCGATCCTGAGATGGATAAGCGACTAAGAGAGCGCTACGCCTTGCAGCGAGATTTGCGCTCTGCGGTCGGCCATGGCGAACTTGTGCTTCATTACCAGCCGCAAGCCAGGATGGACGGCGAAATCTTCGGTTTCGAGGCACTCGCCCGATGGAACCATCCAAAACATGGGCTCATCTCCCCAAACGCGTTTGTCTCGCTTGCCGAACAGGATGGCACGATCGTTGAGATAGGTGAATGGACGCTCAGGCAGGCGTGCAGAGACGCGGCCTCCTGGCCCTCACCGCTGCAGATCGCCGTCAACCTCTCTCCCGTGCAGTTCCGTTTCGGGGACCTGGTAGGCCTCGTTCATTCTATCCTCTACGAGACCGGCCTTGCTCCGGGGCGGCTGGAACTGGAAATCACGGAAGGGGTTCTCATCCGCGACCGGGCAACTGCCTTGTCGGTTTTGCGGAGGTTGAAGGCATTGGGCGTCAGGGTCTCGATGGATGATTTTGGCACGGGGTATGCCTCGCTGTCCTCCTTGCAGGCGTTTCCATTCGACAAGATCAAGATCGATCGCAGTTTTGTTTCGGGTGTCGGCTCGAATGTCCAATCGGCGGCCATCGTGCGCACGATACTCAGCCTGGGGAATGCGCTGGCCTTGCCTGTCATCGCGGAGGGTGTCGAAACAGAGGACGAGCGTGCCTTCCTGATGAAGGAAGGATGTCCCGAAATCCAAGGATATCTGGTAGGGCGCCCGCATCCGATAGCGCTCTACAAAGATGTGACGAATGGGCTTTCGCCGGGATCTGCGTTCGGGGAGCCCGAGGATACCACCGCACACCAGGCGCTTGGCGTAACGCGATAGCCCGGCGCCGACCGTCGGCGCGCTGCTCCTGCAGCATACTGGTGAACGAGGACTGCTGGCGGTACTGCTCGGGCTCGCCCTTATAAAGGTCGCACTGGTCGGCGTGCTGTTTGCCTTGCAGCGCGGGGCCATGCGAAGCATCCGCACCAACTGGCGCGGGAGCCAACCTGCCCTTCCGGCCAGTCCCCCAACAAACCACTTCAAACCCGGCCGTCTCGGCGCTACGTTCGCACCTATGGCCCCACCCACCCAGCCGATCACCGTCACCCGCCGCGACCAGATGTTTCCCATCCTGGGCGACGCCGATATCGAGCGCATGCGCCGGTTCGGCGAGGCGAGTTCCTATGCAGCCGGCGAGCACATCGTCACCGCCGGCACCGTGGCGCCGGGGCTGATCGTCATCCTGTCGGGCACGGTCGATATCACCCAGGATGTCAGGCCCGGCCGGCGCGAGACCATCGTCACTCATGGTCCCGGCAATTTCATCGGCGAGCTGGCGCAGCTTTCCAGCCGGCCGTCGCTGGTCAATGCGGAGGCGGCCGAGCCGGTCGAGGCCTTCGTCATCCCCTCGCAGCGGCTGCGCGACTTGATGGTGCAGGAGGCAAGCCTTGGCGAGCGGATCATGCGGGCGCTGATCCTGCGCCGCGTCGGGCTCCTGGAAAGCGGCAGCAGCGGACCGATCGTCGTAGGCCCGGCCGGCAATGGCGACACGCTGCGGCTGCAGGGGTTTCTGCGCCGCAGCGGCCAGCCGCACCGCGCGCTCGATTCCGACAGCGACCCGTGCGCCAAGACGCTGATTGAGCATTTTCATGTCGACCCGCACCATCTGCCGATCGTGCTCTGCCCCGACGGCAAGCTGATGCACAATCCCGGCGAAACCGAACTTGCCCGCTGCATCGGCCTGCTGCGGCCGATCGATCCCGACATGGTCTATGACGTCGCCATTGTCGGGGCCGGGCCGGCGGGGCTGGCGGCCGCGGTCTATGCGGCATCCGAAGGGCTGTCGACCATCGTGCTCGATTGCCGCGCCTTCGGCGGCCAGGCCGGCGCCTCCGCGCGCATCGAGAACTATCTGGGTTTCCCCACCGGCATTTCCGGCATGGCGCTGATGGCGCGCGCCTACAACCAGGCGCAGAAATTCGGCGTCGAAATAGTCATCCCCGACGAGGCCAAGCTGCTCGGTGCAGCAGGCGAGGGCTACACGCTTACCGTCGGCGACGGTGAAAGCCTGCGCGCACGCACGGTGGTGATCGCCAGCGGCGCCCGCTACCGCCGCCTCGACATCGCCAAGCTGGCCGAGTTCGAGGGCACGTCGGTGCATTACTGGGCCTCGCCGATCGAAGCGCGGCTATGCATAGGGCAAGAAGTGGCGCTGGTCGGCGCCGGCAATTCGGCGGGGCAGGCGGCCGTCTATCTCGCCAGCCAGGTGCGCAAGGTGACGATGCTGGCGCGCCGCGGCGGCCTCAGGGAAACCATGTCGCGCTATCTGATCGAGCGTATCGAGGCGCAACCCAACATCGAGGTGCTTGGCGAGACCGAGATCGAGGCGCTGGAAGGCGAAGGCGGCAATCTCACCCAGTTGCGCTGGCGCAACCCCGGCGGCGTCGAGATGCGGCCGATCCAGCATCTCTTCCTGTTCATCGGCGCCGACCCCAACACCGATTGGCTGGCTGGGTGCGATATCGCGCTCGACGCCAGGGGTTTCGTGCGCACCGGCGCCGACATAGGGGCGGGCCAGATGGAGACCAGCCGCAGCGGCGTGTTCGCCATCGGCGACGTGCGCGCAGGCTCGGTCAAGCGGGTCGCCGCCGCCGTCGGCGAAGGCGCCCAGGTGGTGGCTGCCTTGCACGCCTATCTCGCGCGACCCGACGCAGCAGCGCCCGAACTGGCCAGGAGAGCATAATGGATGAATGCAAACACACGCGCGACATCAAGACGGTGACGCCGAGCGCGCTCGGTTGCGAGGAGTGCCTGAAGAGCGGCTCCATGTGGGTGCATCTCAGGCTGTGCCGTACCTGCGGCCATGTCGGCTGCTGCGACGACTCGCCCAACCGCCACGCCACCAAGCATTTCCACGCCACCAAGCACCCTATCATCGAAGGCTACGACCCGCCGGAAGGCTGGGCCTGGTGCTTTGTCGACGAGGCGTTCATCGACCTGGAAGGCGACGTGACGCCGCAGAACGGCCCGATCCCGAAGTTTTTCTGAGGTGGCTGTCGGCGCGACGTCGGCTGGTCCTCAGGCCGACGGCTGCGCCGTTATTTCACCGAGCCAGTGACGGTGCGGTCAAGGCTATCGGGATTGCGCTCATTTCCGGCAAGCGCGGCGATGACCAGAAGGCTGGCGACGACCGGGACGAACAGGATGGCCACGCGGGCCTGCACATAAAAAATGGCGCGCCATTCGCTGCGCTTTTCCGGGTTGTTGTCCATCACACTCACTCTCGCCATGCCTCCCCGAGGCGGGACATAGCGGCGAAGGGTTAAGCAAAGGCTGCTGAATGTGTTAACGCGCGGCGGATTGGGATTTAATCTTGACGGTCAGCGCCGCCCCTCATTGTCATCGGTACGCATCCGGTACGCCTACCCCCGCAGCGCCTGGTCCAGATCGGCGATCAGATCATCGCCATCCTCGATCCCCGCCGACAACCGCACCAGCGAATCCGAAATGCCGATTTCCGCGCGCTTTTCCGCCGGGATCGAGCCGTGCGTCATCAGCGCCGGGTGTTCGATCAGGCTTTCGACGCCGCCGAGGCTTTCAGCCAGCGTGAACAATTGCGTCCGTTCCAGGAAGCGTTTGGTGCCGGCGAGGTCGCGGTCGAGGTCGACCGAGATCATGCCGCCGAAGGCATGCATCTGCTGGACGGCGATGGCGTGCTGCGGATGGCTGGCCAGGCCGGGATAGACGACGCGGCGCACATCTTTTCGCGCCTCCAGCCACTGCGCAATCTTCAGGCCGTTCGTGGAATGCCGCTCCATCCTGAGCGCCAGTGTCTTGATGCCGCGCAGCGCGAGAAAACTGTCGAAGGGACCGGAGATGGCTCCGATGGCGTTCTGCAGGAATTTCAGCTGGGCGGCGAGATCCTTGTTGTCGCCGACGATGGCGACGCCGCCGACCATGTCGGAATGGCCGTTGAGATATTTCGTCGTCGAGTGCACGACGATGTCGATGCCGAGTTCCAGCGGCCGCTGGATGTAGGGGCTGCAGAACGTGTTGTCGGCGACCGTCAATACGCCCTTGCGCCTGGCGAGTGCCGCAACGCCTTCGAGGTCGACGATGCGCAGGAGCGGATTGGTCGGGGTTTCAACCCAGAGCAGTTTTGTCTCCGGACGGATCGCTGCTTCCACCGCCGCCAGATCAGTGAAGTCCACAAAACTCACCTGCAGATTGGCCGAGCGCTTGCGCACCCGCTCCATCAGCCGGAACGAGCCGCCATAGATGTCGTCGGTTGCAACGATATGGGCGCCGCTGTCGAGCAGCTCGAGCACGGTCGAGATCGCCGCCAGGCCGGAAGCGAATGCAAAGGCGGCCGAGCCGCTTTCGAGATCGGCCACCCCGCGCTCGAAGGCGAAGCGGGTCGGGTTCTGGCTGCGGGCGTACTCAAACCCCTTGTGCACGCCGGGCGACTGCTGGCCATAGGTCGAAGTCGCGTAGATCGGCACCATCACCGCGCCGGTCAGCGGGTCATGGCTCTGGCCGCCATGGATGGTGCGCGTGGAAAAAGCCAGGCGGTTCTTGCCCGATGGGGATGTTTCAGCAGTCATCGTGCGCGCCTCAAATGGTTGATCAGGTCGATACGGGTTATCAGGCCGACGAACTCGTCGCCATCGAAGATGATGGCGACCTCGTTGCGGTCGAACACCGGCAGCAGCGCATCCAGCGTCTGGCTGGCCTGCAGCGTGTGCAGATTGGAGGTCATGGCGGTGCGCACCGGGGCGTTGAAGCGGTCCCAGCGGCCGTCATAGGGGCCGTCGACCTTGGCCAATATATCGCCCTCATCGATAATGCCGACCAGCTTGCCATTGTCCAGCACCGGCAGCTGCGAGACATCGGAGCGGCGCATGCGGCCATAGGCGTTGAGCAGGCTTTCGTCGGGGCCGACATAGACGGTGTCGCCGGTGCGGTGCGAGCGCATGACAAGGTCGCGCAGATCGCCATGCTGTTCCTGTTCGGCCAGCCCCTGTTCGGCCAGCCAGAAATCGTCGAACACCTTGGACAGATATTTGTTGCCGCTGTCGCAGACGAAGGTGACGACACGTTTTGCTGTCGTCTGCTCGCGGCAATAGCGAAGCGCGGCCGACAGCAGCGTGCCGGAAGACGAGCCGGCGAGAATGCCTTCCTTCGAAAGCAGGTCCCGCACGGCCAGCATGCTCTGCTTGTCTGGGATGGAATAGGCTTTCCTGACCAGCGACAGATCGGCATTGGGCGGCACAAAATCCTCGCCGATGCCTTCGACGGTCCAGCTGCCGGCCTCTTCCATCTTGCCGGTCTTGATCAGCGGCGCCAGCACCGATCCGACGGGATCGGCCAGCACCATCTCGGTCTTCGGCGATGTTCTGGCGAAGTAGCGGCCAAGCCCGGTCAGCGTGCCGCCGGAGCCGACGCCGACGACCACGGCGTCGAGGTCGCCATCGAGCTGGGCAAGGATTTCCGGTCCGGTGGTGGTCTCATGCGCCTCAGGGTTGGCCGGGTTGGCGAACTGGTTGGCGTAGAAGGCGCCGGGCGTTTCCGATGCGATCTTCTCGGCCATGTCCTGGTAATATTCGGCATGGCCCTTGCCGATATCGGACCGCGTCATGCGCACTTCGGCGCCGAGCGCGCGCAGATGCTGGATCTTTTCGCGCGACATCTTGTCGGGCACGACGAGGATGATGCGGTAGCCCTTGGGGATGCCGACCTGGGCGAGGCCGAGACCGGTATTCCCGGCGGTCGCCTCGACGATGGTGCCGCCGCGCTTCAGCTTGCCTTCCTTCTCGGCCGCGGCAATCATCGACAGCGCAATGCGGTCCTTGATCGAGCCGCCGGGATTCTGGCTTTCGAGCTTGATGAACAGCCGGCACTTGCCGGTGTCGAATTTGGTCAGTTCGACCACCGGCGTCTGGCCGATGAGGTCGAGCACCGAGGCGTAGGGCGGACGCAGGCGGGATAACGCGCCGTCCGAACTGCCTGGCGCAGCTTTTCCGTGCTCGCTCATATCGATGTGCTCCCTTGAACAAGCGACCGCCTCGGGGGCAGAGCGGCAGCGTAGCTTCTTTTCCGGCCGTTTGCAGTCGGAAAGAAGGTAGATCGTGCCAATCAACCGGCGAGAGGGGGAATGGAATTCCAGTTTGACGCCGGCTTTGGACTCAAGCCAAACACCCTCCGTAGCCATCCTTCCCACCCCCCTCTGAGGGGCGTGCTATCCCGCCGACGTCAACAGCTTTACCCCAGCAGCTGCTTGCTCAGCCTAGCGCATTGCACGCGGATGTCGGGGATGGCGTCGATCTCGAAGAAGGTGCCGCGGGTCAGCGGCCCGACGGCGAGGATCTTGGCCGATGCGGTGCCGTCGCCGGCGATGATTTCGCATTTGGCTGTGACATCGAGACCAAGCCGCAGCGGGTCGGGCCGCGCCAGGCCTCGGTCGACCAGCGAACGCACGACGCTGTTCGACGTCGTCGAGATGTCGCGGGCGATGCCGGTGCAATCATAGATGCGGGCGACCTGCAGCGTTTCCAGCGCCTTTGTGTGGCGAGACTGGATGCCGACGGTGAATCCATCGCCGGCCTCGATGCCGACGACACGGCCGGCGACCGGGCGGATGCGGCCGGTGCGCACCGCTTCGGTGACGCGGGCATGCACCTCGGGCGCCAGCCGATGGCCATGGATGTCCCACCAGGCCTTGGTGTGCTCAACGAAGCGGCGCTTGGCCGAGGACGGCCAGTTCTGCCAGATTTTCTGATTGAAGGGTCGCAGCCCATCGACGACGTCGCGCCAGTCGATGCCGGCCTTCTGGTTTTCGCGGATCAGATCGCGGAACCAGCCGACGAAATAGGAGAGCTGCGTGCCGAGCGGAATGTCGGCGACGTCGAGCTTGATCGGGTTGCCCTTGCGGTGCGGCGACGGCAGCAGCCCGCGCCGCGATACGGCGACGATCTCGCCGCGATGGCCGCGCTGCTCGAGCGACAGGAAGGCATCGACCATGCTGAGCCCGGTGCCCAGCACCAGCACGCGGGCTTCAGGATCGAGCGCGGTGTCGGCCTCGGTGCCCATGCGGATGGCGTGGCCCTGGCCGGCGCCGGGCTGCTCGTCATGGCCGGTGGCAAGCACCGCCAGATGCGCGACGACGCTGGTGCCGTTGGCCAGCACAACTTCGACGCCGGACGATGTCGGCGAGATCGACAGGCTTTCCTCGCGAATCAGCCTGAGACGGCCGGTTTCCTTTTCGCGCGCTTCGAGCTCGTCGAGCACTTCCTTGAGGTAGCGGGCATAGACGCTGCGCGGCGCATAGAAGGGTGTCTGCGGCGTCTGTTCCTGGCTTATCAGGCCGCGCCCCTGCAACCAGCGCCAGAAATTCAGGGGATCGTCGGCATAGGCGCTCATGCCGGCAGCACTGACGTTCAGCACGTGCGCCGACAAAAGCGTCGAATAGGCGATGCCCTGACCGAAATGCGGACGCTTTTCGATCAGCGTAACGCGCAGGTCCGGATTGGCCGATTTGAGCAGATGCGCGGCCAGCACGACGCCGCTGGCACCGCCGCCGACGATGATGATCGAGCTGGGGATGATCGAATTGGCGCGCGCGACGCTCATGCGAGCACGCTCAGGATCAGGCGGGGACCTTTTGCGCCGGCGCAAGCTCGCCGATGTCCCTCGCGACCGGAAGGTCGTCGAGGACGATGTCGCGCATCTCGGCCAGCGTGCGCTGGTCGAGCACCTCGGCGATCGCCTGCCGGACCTCGAGCATCAGATGTCGGACTTGGCATGTCGCCTCATTGCAGTCTTCACAGCGCTGATACTGGGTGCGGCTGGCGCAGGGGATGGGCGCCAGCGGTCCGTCGAGCACGCGCACGACATGGCCGACCTTGATCTCGTCGGCCGGGCGCGCCAAGCGATAGCCGCCATCCTTGCCCTTGCGGCTCTGGACGAAACCGGCATTGCGCAATTCGCCCAGAATGGCGTCGAGGAATTTCTTCGGAATGTTGTTGCCGCTGGCGATGTCGCCGACAAAGGCGAGCTGTCCCACCGGCAGTTGCGCCAGATGGACCAGCGCCTTGAGGCCGTACTTGCCTTTTTTGGTGAGCATAGACCGAATGTTTCTCTGTCAGGCGATGGCCCAAAACCATCGGTTTCGAAACGCCTGACGTGCCTCCCCGCCGCGTGCAAGCTGCTTCGACACATAAATTCTACTGACATGATATACAAGCCGAGAAACCTTGATTTTGCTTCGTTTTCACGCCGCAGGGGCCACTTTAGCAAGGCTTTGTGCCGTTAAGGTCACAGCCAGCCGCGAGCGATTGCGGCGATGAGCGGCGGCTCCTGCTCCCAATGTCGATAAGATTACTATACTTACCCTCGAACACGCGGAACGTGTTTTCAAATCAACCGTCTTTTACAGCATGGATTTGCGCCATTTGGGGCTTTGCCGGGAATTTTGGGTCACAGCCGCGGATCGGCGAAACATGACTCCCGACAACTCGGGCGCCGCCCTGCGCCCGATATCAGGACGCCGCCTTGCCGCTCTGAGGCCGGGCGGCCTTGGCGGCCACCGGCACGCCGCTTGACCGCAGCATCCAGCGGTGGCCGTCGCTGCGGAAGTCGGTGAGGCTCAACGGCTCGACATCGATCCTGCGGCAGGCCGCAAGCGGCGCGCCGAGCACCAAATCAGGCCTCTTCCGTAGGAGGTTGGCAGGACCACCAACTCTTCAGCACCTTGGGGGCGCCGTTTGCGTTTGCGCACGGTTCGGCACGGGCCGGTCACCGCGCCCGCATCAGCCGGTGGTTTTTTTCTAACAAGTGCTTCTTGCTTGGAAGGATTTAACTCTACAAGAATGATAGAATTAGCTGACTATGAACAGGCATCCGGTTTTTCTCATTTTTCATGGAGCCTTTCATGTCCAGCATTTCGCGACGCATTGTCCTCCTGTCGTCGGCAGCTTTGGCGGGTGCGGCCTTCCTCGGCCCGGCCCAGGCGCAGGACCTCAACATCACCATCGGCTACCAGACGGTGGTCGAACCTTCCAAAGTAGCGCAGGCCGACAGCGCCTATGAAAAGGCGACCAAGGCCACGATCGACTGGCGCAAATTCGATTCCGGCGCCGATGTCATCGCCGCCGTCGCATCCGGTTCGGTCGATATCGGCTATGTCGGCTCGAGTCCGCTGGCCGCGGCCGCCAGCCGCGAACTGCCGATCCAGACCATCTTTGTCGTCGGCCTGATCGGCCAGTCCGAGGCGCTGGTCGCCCGCAATGGATCCGGCATCGAGAAGATCGCCGACCTCGCCGGCAAGAAGGTGGCGGTGCCGTTCGTGTCGACCACGCATTACAGCCTGCTTGCCGCGCTGAAGCACGAAAACGTCGACCCGAAGTCGGTCGAAATCCTTAATCTCAGGCCACCGGAAATAGCCGCCGCGTTCGCTCGCGGCGACATAGACGCGGCCTATGTCTGGGATCCGGCGCTCGGCCAGATCAAGACGACAGGCAAGGTGGTGCTGGATTCCTCGCAGGTTGCCGCCTGGGGCGCGCCGACCTTCGACGCCTGGATCGTGCGCACCGACTTCGCCGAAAAGAACCCGGACGCCGTGCGCGATTTCGTCAAGGTGACCGGCGAATCCTATGCCCAGTTCCTGGCCAAGCCCGAGGCATGGTCGGTTTCGTCGCCGGAAGCGGCCAAGATCGCCAAGATCACCGGCGCCAAACTGGAAGAGGTGCCGCAGCTCCTCAAGGGTTACGTCTTCCCGACATTGGAAGAGCAGGCTTCCGGCAAATTCCTCGGCGGCGGCACGGTCAAGGCGATCGAGGCAGCTTCGGCCTTCCTCAAGGAGCAGGGCAAGATCGACGCCGTGCTGCCCGACTATTCGAAATACGTGTCGTCGAAATACGTGACCGAGGCTCTGGCCTCGAACTGATCTTCAGTTTTACGCAATTCCGGACGGAAAACCGCTTCACACTTTTCCTGGAATTGCTCTGAACACGCGCGGTTTCCTCTTCCCTGACGCCGCGTGCTGCCTGGCCCGGATCCGCTCAACGAGGGCCGGGGCAGGCTGATTTTCTTCCGGAGCCCCTTTTCATGCCGCATCTCGTACTCCACCCGCATCTCGTACTCGACAAGGTCTCGGTTCACTATGACGGCCAGGCAGCGCCGGCGGTCGACCGAGTTTCCATCGATGTCGCCAAGGGCGATTTCGTCGTGCTGGTCGGCCGCTCCGGCTGCGGCAAGACCTCGCTGCTCAATGTCGCCGCCGGCCTGGTCGAGCCTGCGCGCGGGGTCGCCACGATCGGCGGCCGGCCGATCACCGGCCCAGGCTCCGACCGGGCGGTCGTGTTCCAGAACGATGCGCTGTTTCCCTGGCTGACGGCCCGTGAAAACGTCGCCTTTGCGCTCAGGCTGCGCGGCGTGCCGCAAGCCGAGCGGGCGCGCCGCGCCGACGAATTGCTGGCGCTGGTCAAGCTTGACGGCGTCGGCGACAAACGCATCTGGGAATTGTCCGGCGGCATGCGCCAGCGCGTCGGACTCGCCCGTGCACTCGCCGCCGAACCGGAATTCCTGCTGCTCGACGAACCGCTCGGCGCACTCGATGCGCTGACGCGCGAGCGCATGCAGACGACGCTGCTCGACCTGTGGACCGCAAGCCGGGTCGGCGTGCTGATGGTCACGCACGGCATCGAGGAGGCGCTGGTGCTGGCCACAAGCATCGTCGTTTTGGCGCCCGGACCGGGCCGCGTGGTGCGGACATTCGAGACCGGTTTCAGCCGGCGCTATGCCGCAGGCGAGCCGATCCGCGCCATCAAGGCCGATCCAGTCTTTGCCGCGGCGCGCGGCGAGCTGACCGGTGCGATCTTCGAAGGAGAGGCGGCATGAGCGTCACCTCCTACAGCGAGCGGCCGGCCACCGGGACCGGCGAGGCCGATGCCATTTCGGTGCCGTGGTCGCGGCCGGTGCGGAAGCGGCGCGGGGTTTCCTCGCGGGCGATCAGCGCCGTCACCATCCTGGTCGTGCTGGCGGCATGGGCGCTGTCTGCGCGCCTGCAACTGGTGTCGCCGGTGTTCCTGCCGTCGCCCGCTGCCGTGTGGACCAAGTTCATCGTGGTGATCAAGGACGGCTTCGTCGACGCGACTTTGCTCCAGCACACCGTCGCCAGCCTCGGCCGCGTCTTCGCGGCGCTGCTCGCGGCCATCGTCATCGGCGTTCCGGTTGGGCTGGCTATGGGCATTTCGACGGTCGGGCGCGGCATCTTCGATCCCTTGCTCGAATTTTTGCGGCCGATCCCGCCGCTCGCCTATCTGCCGCTGGTCATCATCTGGTTCGGCATCGGCGAGCCGTCAAAGATCCTGGTGATCGCCATTGCCATGCTGGCGCCCGTGGCGCTGTCGACGGCCTCGGGCGTGCGCGGTGTCTCAAAGGAGCGCATCGATGCGGCCCGTTCGCTTGGTGCGACGCAGCGCCAAGTGGTGCGCCATGTTATCCTGCCCAGCGCGCTGCCGTCGATCCTCACCGGCCTGCGCATCGCGCTCGGCGCCGGCTGGTCGACGCTGGTTGCAGCCGAGCTGGTGGCGGCAACGCGCGGCCTCGGCTTCATGATCCAGTCGGCCGCCCAGTTCCTGGTCACCGATGTCGTGGTGATGGGAATAGTGGTGATCGCGACAATAGCCTTCGTGCTGGAATTCATCATCCGCCGGATCGAGCGTCAGCTGGTTCCGTGGGCGGGAAAGGAATGACAACAAGTTTCTGCCGGTTTGACCGGCTGCTTCCCTTCGCAGCACGGCGACCGCCGATCCGGAACAGAAGGAGTGATGTCATGACCCAGTCCACCGCGGTGCTGTTCGCCCACCTCGGCAACTGGCTGCTCGCCTGGCGGGAGAACTCGTCGTCGCAGCCGCAACCGAAATCGCCGGCCCCGGTGCAACTCGACGCCGAACGCGACCGCCTGCCGCCACGCGACGAGGGATTTTACTGGGCCTGGCAGTATTGGTCGCAGTGAGGTGATGGTGATTAGCGCCAGCCTTCGCGATTTCGTCATCCTAGGGCGAAGCAAGGAGCGAAGCGACGCGGCGCAGACCCTAGGATCCATGCCGAGACGCTGATGCTACGCTCCAGGGGAGCAACAAACCGGGCGCCTACCACCCGGTTCCGCGAAACAGCTCAAACCACTCCGGATTGGCCTTCTCTATCAGTTCGATCTTCCACTGTCTCGGCCATCGCTTCAGCGACTTCTCGCGTTGAATGGCATCGGTGATGTCGAAGAATTCCTCATACCAGACCAGCCGTTGAACACCGTAGCGGCTGGTGAAGCCTGCGCCCTGGCCGGATTTGTGTTCAGGCATGCGGCGGGCGAGATCGTTGGTGACGCCGATGTAGATCGTGCCGCGTTTTTGGCTTGCAGTCATGTAGACGTAGCCGTCATGGTTTCAGGGTATCGAGCCTCGGTTCGCGCACAAGCGACATTCTGATCCGTTCCACTCTACGGCAAACGTCACGGCATGGATCCTAGGGTCTGCGCCGCGTCGCTTCGCTCCTTGCGAGCGCTGGGTTCTGAAGAAAATATTTCCACGTCAAGCAGCCAACTCGCAAAATCGTTTCTCTACTAAATTTATAGAGCTACCTAGCCTTGTCTCTCATCCACGGCAGGGAGCCCTTCCCGGCGCCGGTTCGCAGCGAAGGAAGAGGGATCATGTTCAGCCTGACCAGACGCGTTTTCGGCCTTGGCCTTTTGGCGGCGGGCATTGCTGCCTCGCTCAGTGCCTCGGCGCAGGAGTTGAAGCAGCTCAACATCGGCTATCAGAAGACCGGCCTGCCGGTCATCGCCCGGCAGCAGCAGGTGATCGAGAAGGCGCTGAGCGACAAGGGTGTCGCGGTGAAATGGGTCGAATTCACCGCCGGCCCGCCGCTGGTCGAGGCGCTCAATGTCGGCGCCATCGATGTCGGCTGGACCGGCGACGCACCGCCAATCTTCGGCCAGTCGGCCGGCGCCAACATCGTCTATGCGGCGGCACTGCCAGCCAATGGCGACGGCGAAGCGATCTTCGTCAAGCCGGCATCGCCGATCCAGTCGCTCGCCGACCTCAAGGGAAAGCGCATCGGCGTCGGCAAAGGCACCAGCGCGCACAATCTGCTGGTCGCAGCGCTCGAAAAAGCAAACATCCCCTTCGACCAGATCACCCCGGTCTATCTCAGCCCGGCCGATGCCGCGGCGGCTTTCGCCAGCGACCAGATCGATGCCTGGGCGGTCTGGGATCCGTTCTACGCCATCGCCGAGACACGCTACCAGCCGCGCGTGTTGGCGCGCTCCAGCGAGGTGCTCAAGGTGAACACCTATTTCCTCGCCAACAAGGATTTTGCCAAGGCGCATCCGGAGACGATCACCACGACGATAGCGGCGCTCGGCGTGGCGGCGAAATGGGCGGATGCGAACCGCGACAAGGTCGCCGCGGCGCTGCATGAGGTGACCGGCGTGCCGCTCGATGCACAGACGATCGCGGCCAACCGCACCAAATTCGGCATCTTCCCGATCACCGACGAGATCATCGCCGGCCAGCAGGCGACAGCCGACCGCTTCTTCAAGCTCAAGCTGATCCCGAACGCGGTGCGCATCTCCGACGCCGTGTGGACCGCACCGGGCAATTGAACTTTCACGTGCAGCGCCGGGCGGAAAACGCCCGGCGCCTTTTGCCGTTTCACGCTTCAGGGATTTCGCCATGACCGCTCCAGACAGTTCGCAAGCCGGCCCGCTCGATTTCTTCTGGTTCATCCCGACGCATGGCGACGGCTCCTATCTCGGCTCCGAACAGCAGCAGCGGCCGCCCGAGTTCGCTTACTTCAAGGAGATCGCACAGGCCGTCGACCGGCTCGGCTTTCCCGGCGTGCTTCTGCCGACCGGGCAGAATTGCGAGGATTCCTGGATCACCGCATCTGGCCTTGCAGCGCTGACGGAAAAGCTCAAATTCCTGGTGGCGCTGCGGCCCGGCGTGACGCTGCCGACCTTCGCGGCGCGCCAGACGGCGGCGCTCGACCGGCTGAGCAATGGCCGCCTGCTGCTCAATGTCGTGGTCGGCGGCAACCCGACCGAGCTTGCCGGCGATGGCGTGTTCCTGCCGCATGACGAGCGCTATGCGCAGGCGCAAGAGTTCCTGACCATCTGGCGCGCGCTGGTGTCGGGCGAGAGCGTCAACTTCAACGGCAAATATTACCGCGTCGACAATGGCCGCCTCGACCTTTTGCCGCAACAGGAGCGGCCGCCGCTCTATTTCGGCGGCTCGTCCGATGCCGGCCAGGAGCTCGCCGCCGATCTCGTCGATATGTACCTGACCTGGGGCGAGCCGCTGGCGCAGGTGGCGGAAAAACTCAGCGCGGCGCGCAAAAAGGCTGAACGGCGCGGCCGCAAACTGCGTTTCGGCATCAGGCTTCATTTCATCGTGCGCGAGACCGAGGAAGAGGCCTGGCGCGCCGCCGACCGGCTGATCAGCCACGTCACCGATGCCCAGATCGAAAATGCCCAGGCCCGCTTCACCAGGGAGATGGACTCTGTGGGACAGCGGCGCATGGCCGAACTGCATGGCGGCCGCCGCGACAGGCTGGTGGTTTCGCCCAATCTGTGGGCCGGCGTCGGCCTGGTGCGCGGCGGCGCCGGCACAGCTTTGGTCGGCTCGCCCGAGCAGATCGTCGAGCGCATCCGCGAGTATCAGGCGATCGGCATCGACACCATCATCGGCTCCGGCTACCCGCATCTCGAGGAAGCCTACCGCGTCGCCGAGCTTCTGTTCCCGCGTCTCGGCCTGGGCACCAGGCGGGCACGGGCGCATGAGAACATCGCCAATGAATTCGCCGTCGGCTTCCACGGCGCCAACCGCCTTCAGGCGTCGTCATGAGCCTGGCTCAACGGGTCAAACAGAACGGCATCGGCTGGCTGCTGCCGGCGTTGGTCATAATTGGCTGGGAAGCCGCCAGCCGCGCCGGCGTGATGCCGGCCAATGTGCTGCCGGCGCCGAGCGCGGTGGCCGAGGCCTTCTGGCGGCTGACGCTGTCGGGCGAGCTGATACAGAACATCGGCGTCAGCACGCTGCGCGCGCTGGCCGGCTTTGCCATCGGCGGCTCGATCGGCTTTGCACTCGGCCTTGCCAACGGGCTGTCGGCGCTCAGCCGCGGCCTGACCGACACGACGCTGCAGATGATCCGCAACATCCCGCATCTGGCGCTGATCCCGCTGGTCATCCTGTGGTTCGGCATCGACGAGGAAGCAAAACTGTTCCTGGTGGCGCTCGGCGTGTTCTTCCCGATCTACGTCAACACGCTGCTCGGCATCCAGAGCGTCGACCCGCAGCTGGTCGAGATGGGCCGGGTCTACGGCATGGACCGCCGCGCGTTGTTTTTTCAGGTGATCCTGCCCGGCGCGCTGCCGGCGATCTTCGTCGGCCTGCGCTATGCCTTAGGCATCATGTGGCTGACGCTGATCGTTGCCGAAACCATCTCGGCCAGTTCCGGCCTCGGCTACATGGCCATGCAGGCACGCGAATTCCTGCTGATCGATGTGGTCGTGCTGTCGATCCTGATCTATGCGCTGCTCGGCAAGCTTGCCGACAGCTTCGCCTGCCTGCTCGAGCGGCTGTCGCTCGGCTGGCATCCCGCCTTCCAGAACGCCTGAGGGTTCGATGCCAACCGCCAGCCTGACCGCCATCCGTTCCTTCGTCGCCGCGCCGGAACCGTCACGGCCGGAGGAGGCCGTCGAAAGGCAGCGCGCCTTTGCCTTCAAGGGCATGGAAAAGCGCTTTGGCGACAAGGTCGTGCTCGACTGCATCGATCTCGACGTGCCGGTCGGGCAGTTCGTTGCCGTCATCGGCAAGAGCGGCTGCGGCAAGAGCACGCTTTTGCGGCTGCTGGCCGGGCTCGACCGGCCGACGGAAGGATCGCTGACATTCGGGCCGGAAGCCAAGGCCGGCGCCGGCGAAGAGAGCCGCTTCATGTTCCAGGAGCCGCGGCTGTTGCCCTGGGCCAGCGTGGTGAAAAACGTCGAGGTCGGGCTGACCGGGCTTGCCACCGGTGCGGAAGCCAGGCGGCGCGCGCTCGCCATCCTGGGTGAAGTCGGCCTCGCCGACCGCGCCGACGAATGGCCCTCGGTGCTGTCGGGCGGCCAGAAGCAGCGCGTGGCGCTGGCGCGTGCACTGATCGGACAGCCAAAGATTCTGGCGCTCGACGAGCCGCTCGGCGCACTCGATGCGCTGACCCGCATCGAAATGCAGCAGCTTCTGGAACGCATCTGGCTGGAGCAAAAATTCACCGCCGTGCTGGTCACGCATGACGTCGCCGAGGCGGTTGCGCTCGCCGACCGGGTGGTGGTGATCGACGAGGGCCGCATCGCGCTCGATCTCGACGTGTCGGTGGCGCGGCCGCGCCGGCGCGGTTCGGTCGAGCTTGCCAGGCTGGAGGGAAGGATTCTGGATCAGCTGTTCGGGTAGTGCTGTCGCGGGCAGGGCATTCTATCCGAGCCGGATAGATAGGTAACAGAATGGACCGGCAATATGGGGTGGCTGTTTTCTTGCTCGCCGGGTTGTGCCTGTTTGCGACTGCGGGTTTGACCAGCGCCTTCCCCCACTCCGTCTTTCCTCTCCCCCGTCGATCGGGGGAGAGGTGTCGAGCGAAGCTCGACGGAGTGGGGGTCGATCTGTGTGGGTCGATTTTTCGTCGCAACTCACCCCCGCGAACGGCTCGCCCATACCAGCCCGGCGAAACCGACCAGCATGGTCACGATGCCGATATAGAGCCATTGCGACTGGCCGGTCATGAAACTGCCGCCGACCACGCCAATGCCCTGCAGCGACCACAGCGCGCCAATGGCGAGCACGATCAGCGCCAGCAGATATCTGAACAGTCTCATCGCCAAGATTCCTTTCCGAAGTCGATCGTCAACTGCGCCATGACCGTGATGACAGAGCGAAAGGACGGCGCCCAATCGCGCTCTCTTCTACTTGTACTATAACGTCCTGCCTTGCTCACGGAATCTGTGAAACAGCTCGCAATATCGCCGGAGATACGGCTGCGCCACACGAAAGATGCCTGACAAACTGTTTCCCAGCGACTCCAAACGTGTGCCGGTGCCACGGAACTGCCCGATGCTTGCCGCATTTCCTGCCTTATTCGACACTTAACGGCTGGGGTCTGTCGAAAACGGAGCCAATCCCCCCAACATGAAGAAAACAAACCAGACCGCGCTTATCGCGGTAACGATCGCGGCTGGCCTAATGGTCGGTGCATCCGCCTCCTCCGCCGCTGGCCAGTGCGGCCGCGCCTCCTGGTACGCACTGCATTCCAGGACCGCCAATGGCGAACGCATGAACCCGTCGGCGCTGACCGCCGCGCACCGCAGCCTGCCTTTCGGCACCAAGTTGAAAGTGACCAACCAGAATAATGGCCGCAGCGTCATCGTGCGCATCAACGACCGCGGCCCGTTCATCAAAGGGCGCGTGCTCGATCTGTCCAAGGGCGCCGCCGGCCAACTCGGCTTCATCGGCTCCGGCCATACCTCGGTGTGCATGGCGCGCGTCTAGATCTGTCCAAGTCCGGCCCGATCGGGCCGGACACATCCTGCCCCGTCGTCCAACAGCCTTGCATTTTGCAGTGCACATTGAGCCGGCTGCACCCGCCCAACGCGGTTTCTCAAGGCCTTGGACGAAAGATTGGCATATGTCACGCCACGTGACGTATTGCATCGCAGCAATATCTTGTTAACCTCCGCGCGAGACATTCAAGGCTCGGCGCTGTCCGTCGTCCCTTCGGTCACGGCAGCTGCGGAGTACCTGATGTTCTATCAGCTCTATGAAATGAACCATGCCGCCTTGCAGCCCGCGCGGCTTTATGCCGATGCAGTGCGGCTGTTCTACACCAACCCGCTCAATCCGTTTTCGCATACGCCGTGGGGCCGCTCGGTCGCCGCCACCGCCGAACTGTTCGAGCGCACGACGCGCCGCTACAGCAAGCCGCATTTCGGCCTGAGCAAGACCGTGGTCGACTGGAAGAGCGTCGAGGTCAGCGAAAAGACGGTGTGGTCGAAGCCGTTCTGCAATCTTACCCGCTTCGAGCGGTCGGTGCCCGCCGGGCGAAAGGCCGACCCCAAGCTTCTCATCGTGGCGCCGATGTCGGGCCATTATGCGACGCTGCTGCGCGGCACGGTCGAGGCGATGCTGCCCTATGCCGACGTGCACATCACCGACTGGGTCGATGCCCGCATGGTACCGGTGACTGACGGCCATTTCGACCTCGACGACTATATCGACTACATCATCGACATGCTGCATGCGCTGGGGCCGGACACCCATGTGATGGCGGTGTGCCAGCCTTCGGTGCCGGTGCTGGCAGCGGTGGCGCTGATGGAAAAGCGCGGCGATCCCTTCGTGCCCTCGACCATGACCCTGATGGGCGGGCCGATCGACACACGCCGCAACCCGACCGCGGTCAATCTTCTGGCCAAGGAAAAGGGCATCGACTGGTTCCGCGACAACGTCATCATGCATGCGCCATGGCCGGTGCCGGGCTTCGGCCGCGAGGTCTATCCGGGGTTCCTGCAGCTGTCGGGCTTCATGAGCATGAACCTCGACCGCCACATCACCGCCCACAAGGACTTCTTCATGCATCTGGTCAAGCATGACGGCGACAATGCCGAGAAGCACCGCGATTTCTACGACGAATATCTGGCGGTGATGGACCTGACGGCGGAATTCTATCTGCAGACCGTCGACACGGTGTTCGTGCGCCATGCGCTGCCCAAGGGCGAGATGACGCATCGCGGCGAGGTTGTCGACACCAAGGCGATCCGCAATGTCGCGCTGTTCACGGTCGAAGGCGAGAACGACGACATTTCCGGTCTCGGCCAGACCCAGGCCGCCCACGATCTCTGCCCCAACATCCCGGCTGACCGGCATGCGCATTACATGCAGCCGGCCGTCGGCCATTACGGCGTCTTCAACGGGTCGCGATTCCGCTCGGAAATCGTGCCGCGCATCGTCGATTTCATCACAAGCTACGGCCGCCAAACACGCGTAGCGGTGAAACCCAAGCTGGTCCGCTCCGCCAAAGGCTGAGGCTCGATCCGGCTGCAGCGTGCATTGCCCGCAAAAGCGGGGCGATTTTGCGCGCCACAGGCGTTCTGTTGCACAATAGACGCTGTTGGGCGGGCGCGGGTAACCATGCCGAAGAATCTGGCTCCCCCGATAATTGACACGGAGTGTAAATCCCCTTTAACCTTTCGTTAAGAACAAGGGCGAACGGGGACAATGACTTCCTCACCGATGGCACGGACGCTGCGCTTGTGGGCGGCAGCAGGGCTGGCGATCTCTGCGTGCTGGGCAGTGCCGGCACTTGCAGGCGGCGCCATGGCGACGGGCGGCATGACCTCGCAGCCGATCGGCCACTATGATTTCTGTAAAACCCAGCCCGGCGAATGCTCGATCCGGCCGAGCAACCTCAACCCCGCCGCGATGACCGACGCCTTCATGCGCAAGCTGATCAACGTGACGTCAAGGGTCAACGCCGCCGTCAAGCCGATGAGCGACTACGACATCTATGGCAAGGACGAGGTCTGGGCCTATCCCGACAAGGGCGTCGGCGATTGCGAAGACTATGTGCTGGAAAAGCGCCGCCTGCTCTCGCGCTCTGGCGTGTCGCTGGCCGATCTCTTGATCACCGTCGTGCGCAAGCCGGACGGCGAAGGCCATGCCGTGCTGACGGTGCGCACCGACAAGGGCGACTACGTCCTCGACAATCTGACCGACAAGGTGAAGATCTGGGACGCCACCGGCTATCGCTTCCTCAAGCGGCAGGCCATCGACAACACCGGCCGCTGGGTCTCGATCCGCGGCGGCCAGCAGGTGCTGGTCGGCGCGGTTCAGTAAATAAGGACGATGCATGTGAGCGCGTCGCTGCGAACAGCTTCGTCGGAAGCCCGCGGCTAATAACTTTCACGAGATAACCTAAAGTCGGCGCTGCCCCTCATTGCCCTGCCGGGCATTTCTCCCCGTATAGTGACGGGGAGAAAGATGCTGCCATCGGTGATTTCGCCAATCGTCAACGTTGCAAAATAGTCGCCGGCAGGCGGATGAGGGCAGCGCTGCCCTCGAAATCATATCTCTCGAAACGCCTCCTCGAAAAATTTCACTACCTGCGTGAACCAAACCGTCTCCAGCGGCGACACACAGCCGTAAACAGAAACCCAACCATGGAGACTTCAAATGACTGCTTTCCTGCGTAATGCTTTCCTCGCCGCCATCGCGGTATCGTCCCTGGCCGGATCCGCTATGGCCGACCAGACCGGCTGCGCCAAGAACAACCAGTGGGGCAATCGCTGTTGCGATCTCACCTCGGACTGCCTGGGTGGCGGTCGCGGCGGCGATCATGACAGCACTGGCGGCCGTGGCGGCCAGGCCGGCGCGAAGTAATCTCGCTATATGCCCGCTGGCTAACGGCCGGCGGGCATCGCCTTCAGGATGAAATGCCGGCGCTATTGATGAGCATTCGTGGCCTTGGCGCCGCCCTACTTACGCCGCTCCAGTGCCGCCCGGATCGAGCCGGTGATGCGGGCAAGCTCGGCTTCGTCCAGCTTCTCGATGTTTTCGGCCAAGAGATTGGCCAACTCGGTGGCGGCAGGACTGAGGCCGGACGTATCGAGTCTCACCCGCGGATGTGAGGCCTCGGCCAGACGCGCCAGCTCTTCGGCATCGTCCCAGATGACGTTGAAATAGCCGATGATCTTCTGGATCAGCGTCCAGGTCGGCGCGCCGCGGCGGCCATGTTCCAGCGCCGACAAATAGGCGGCGCTGACTCCGATCGCCTGCGCCATGTCCTTCTGGCGCAAGCCGCGCTCGGCTCGAAGCGCCCGCAGTTTTTCGCCGAACGGCGTCATCAGCGGGTTCGCCTGAGTCGAACGTAGAGCGCGCCCGAACCGCCGTGGTTGCGGGCGGCGTGATCGTGGCTGGAGACCAGCGGCCGGAAGGCAGGCGTCGACAGCCAGGCAGGCACGGCGCGCCGCAAGACGCCGTCGCCGCCCGACGACGACCCTTTTCCCGTAATGACGAGGACATAGCGGATGCCGCCGGCATGGGCCCGGTGCAGGAACGAAAACAGCAGCGAATAGGCCTCGTCCTGGGTCATGCCATGCAGATCGACGCGGCCTTCGATCGGCAGCCGGCCCTTCTTCAGCTTGTCCAATGTCGGCTCGTCCAGCGCGTGCGATACATGCTGCGCCTTCGGCTTGGCGGCGAGGACCGGACCGACAGCGACCGGCGTCTGTGCCGGCTTGGGGTCGACGACAATGTCGGGAATGTCGACCGCGGTCCGGCCCTTCAACGGTCGGGCGGTGCGCGCCACCAGGTTCCACAGCACCCGATCGTCTTCGTTGAGTTTATCGGGGCGCTTGCTCATCGATTCGATTCCGAAACGAGAGCGCGTGGAACCAAGGCATAGAAATCGGCCGCATTGCGAACGACGCCGGCGATCTCGCCGGCCGCATCGCCGGAGCCGGCGAACAGATCGCCCCGCGCCGGTCCGGTGATGGCCGAGCCGGTGTCCTGCGCAATCATCAGCCGCCGGAACGGTTTTCCGTCGAAGGCGGTCAGCGACGGAGCGTCGATGTAGAAGGGGGTACCGAATGTGTGCAGCAGCCGGTCGACCGCGAGCGAACGGCCCGGCGTCAACGGCACCTTGGCGGCGGCGATAGGACCGAGTGCGGCATCGTCGACATCGGCTTCGCGAAAGAAGATGTAGGAGCGGTTCTGCCAGAGGATCTCGTCGACGCGATCCGGATGCGCCCTGAACCAGGCGCGGATAGACTGCATCGTCACTTTTTCCAGTGGGATTTCGCCGAGTTCGGCGAGAATCTTCCCCGGACCGCTGAAACGTTGGCCGGATTTGGCGGCGTAGGTGACGCGGCAAAGCCGGCCGTCGGTCATCTTCAGCCTGGCCGCACCTTGCACATGGATGAAGAAGACGTCGACCTTGTCGGCAAGCCAGGCGATTTCCAGGCCTTGGCCGGCCAGCGCGCCTCTCTCGATCTCACTGCGGTCGAAATACTCCACCAGGCCCTGCGGCGTATCGCGGGCGAAGGCGAGATAGTCGTCCATCCCTCGAGGACGGTTGGCATCATCGATGTCGACGAGATCGGAAGGCCGCTCCAGCAGCGGCACCGTGAATTCATCCGTGCGCACTGGTGAGGCCTCGACCTCCGGCTCGTAGAAGCCGGTGACCAGGCCGGGGTTTTCGGATCGAATCTGGACTGGGGCGAAATGGCGCTCGAAAAAACCCTTGGCCGCCGACCGATTCGCCGGCGAAACGGTGCGCGCCTCGTCATAAGCGCCGGCAAACGCGTCGAACCGGACGCCCAACGAACCGGTGCGGTAGGGCTTGTTCAGGACATGAAAGGCCGAACGGCGGAAGGCTTCGAAAGCGGGCAGATGGTCATCGGAATTCCAACCGGGAAGATCATCGAAGGACTTTTCCACGAAAAGCGGCGAGAGCGACACCTCAGCCTCGCCACTGCCGATGTTTGCCTGCATGTCGCTATCCCAAAAAAGCTGCCCGCACCGGGCGACATGCATAGGCTCAGTCTTCTTCCTCGGTGGCGACCAGCTTCCAGTTCGGATCGCGCGAGCGTGTGTCGCGGGCGAAGGTCCAGACATCCTTGACCTCGGCCACCGTCTCGGGATCGCCATCGATGACGGCACCCGCCTTGTCGCGGGTCGCCGAAATCAGTTCGCTCACGATGCGCAGCGTGATGTGGGCCTCGCCGCCCTTCATCTCGGCCGAGACGATGTCGGCCTTGTCGATGCCGACGAAGGAGGACTGGATCTTTTCGGCTTTCGCCTCGCGGTCGCCAATCGCGGCAACGAAGCCGTCAAAAACCTCGCGCGACAACAGGTTCTTCAGCGTTTTTCGGTCGCCATCGGCATAGGCCATGACGATCATCTCATAAGCCATCTTGGCGCCGTCGACGAAGACTTTGGGGTCGAAGGAGGGATCATTGTCCTTGATCGCGCGCAGGCCCTTGTTGAGGTCGGTGTCGGGCTTGGCGAAGGCATCGATGGCCGCATAGGTCTCGGCAGCCGTCTCGCCCGGCATGCGCTTGCGTGGCAGCGAAACCACATTTTCGGGCTTCTGGGTCGCGTCCTTCTCGGTGCGGCTGGCCGTGTACGGATCGAAGGGCGGGCGCTCGCTGCCCGTGCGGCGGCCAAGCACGTTGCGCAGCTGGAAAAAGATCACCACCGCCGCAATCAGAAAGAAAATGGTGCCGAAGTCGAAGAATCCCATATCTTTCGCCAATCAATCCCTGACCTAGCCGGGACCGCCAGCCAATCGGGCGGCGGTCGCATGGCGTTAAACATGCAAAGCATATAGAACGCATGGCGCAATCATTCAAATCAAAGGCAGGCATACCTATCTAACGGCCTCAGTGCCAGCGGCGATTATGCGCCGCCCGGCAAACATGGAAACGATCGGTCAAGACTTGCGCATTTCCTTCCTTCCTCTGTTCCTGCTTGCGCTGCCGCTGCTGGAAATCGCCGGTTTCGTCATTGTCGGCCGCGAGGTCGGGGCGCTCGCCACGGTCGGCCTGGTGCTGGCTTCAAGCATTGCCGGCGTGCTTCTGCTCCGGCACCAGGGTTTTGGTGTCATGGCGCGGGTCCGCGCCGAGATGGCCGGCGGCGGCGACCCCAGCCGCCAGCTCGCGCATGGCGCCATGATCGTGGTCGCCGCCATCCTGTTGATCATCCCCGGCTTCATCACCGATATTATCGGCCTGCTGCTGTTCCTGCCGCCGGTGCGCGACCTTGCCTGGCGCAGGCTCAAGGGCCGCATCGTCGTCGCGACCGATTTCACCGCCGGCGGTTTTCGCGGCAGGTCGCGCGACAAGGTCATCGACCTCGACGACCGCGACTATTCGCGCGAGGACGATTTCAAGCGCGGTCCCGACCATAACTCGCCGTGGCGCCGCCTGAAGGACGACTGAACGTCACCTTGCCAACGACTGACTATTGACCCCTTTCGGCCTGAAGGCGGCAAACCTTGTCTTGTCTTGCCGACCATGCTAGCCAACGCCCGATTTCAATTCGGTCAGCGCTGCTGTCCAGGCAAAAGGAACAAGGCTCATGGCCAGCAAAGATGACGCGCCGGTCGGCGCCGCCAACGGCAACGGCGAAACGGCGCAGCCGTCGCTCAACGTGCTTGCCCAGTATGTGAAGGACCTGTCCTTCGAAAGCCCCGGCGCGCCGAACTCGCTGCGCGGCCGCGACAAGGCCCCAGGCATTGCGATCAACGTCAATGTCAATGCCAACCCGCTCTCCGACAAGCAGTTCGACGTCAATCTGACCTTGAACGCCAAGGCGTCCTTCGACCAGGAAGTGCTGTTCAATGTCGAACTGGTCTATGGCGGCGTCTTCGCCATCGCCGGCTTCCCGCAGGAGCACATGCTGCCGATCCTGTTCATCGAATGCCCGCGGCTTTTGTTCCCGTTCGCCCGCCAGATCATCGCCGAAGCCACCCGCAATGGCGGCTTCCCGCCGTTGATGCTCGACCCGATCGATTTTGCACAGATGTTCCAGCAGAAGCTGGCCGAGGACCAGGCGGCATCGAAGGTCAAGGTGAGCTGAAGGCAAGCGTCACGCGCATGAGTTGAAAGCCCGGCTTCGTGCCGGGCTTTTAGTATACTGAGATGCTGGCGGGACAGCACCCCCTCTGCCTTGCCAGGCATCTCCCCCTCAAGGGGGGAGATTGGCCGTCATCGCGACCTTCGCCAAATTTAGACGTTGCAGGAATGGGCTGGAGCGGCGAAGCTGCTGATCTCCCCCCTTGAGGGGGAGATGGCCGGCAGGCCAGAGAGGGGTGTGACGGAACGCTACCTCCGCGATCCGTTCACCCCGCCGCCACCTTCAGCCACAGCGCCTTTTCACCGAGCGTCGCCACCAGCCCCGCATGCGCCGCTCGCTCGCCCTCGGTCAGGCGCGGCGGCAGGGCGATTGGCCTGGCGGCGATCGAGATGTCGATATCGGCAACGTCGCCATTGCTGTTGAGCTGCACCACGACGGCGTCGAGGACAAGTGCGGCCTGCTTGCCGCCGATGAGTTCGATGTAGACTTCGGCCAGGAGCTCGGAATCGAGCAGCGCGCCGTGCTTGGTGCGGTGGCCGTTGTCGATGCCGTAGCGGCGGCAGAGCGCGTCGAGCGAATTAGGGCCCATCGGATGCTTGCGCCGCGCCAGCGCCAGCGTGTCGACGACGCGCCCGGTGTCTATGGCCGGCTGGCCGAGCCGCCCGAATTCCGTGTTGAGGAAGCCGATGTCGAAACTGGCGTTGTGGGCGACGAGCTTGGCGCCGTCGGTGAAGGCGAGCCATTCCTCGGCGATTTCGGCAAAGGTCGGCTTGCCGACGAGGTCGGCGGTGCTGATGCCGTGCACGGCTTGCGCCTCGACATGGACGGCGCGCCCCTGCGGATTGATGAATTTGTGGAAGGTGCGGCCGGTCGGGAAGCGGTTGACCAGCTCGACGCCGCCAAGCTCGATGATGCGGTCGTCGCGCATGTCGAGTCCGGTGGTTTCGGTATCGAAAATGATCTCACGCATAGAATCAACCTACTCCTGGAGGAGTAGAATCATGGAGCGGAACAAAATGGCAATGGGTAATGCCGACAGCCTGCCGTCAGGGGCCTGATGGGCGCGACTTATCCCCCAGGAGTTAGCAGGCGAGCTCAGCGTCCTGAGAGCTCGGCAATGATCGCGCCGACCGCGGTGCGGGCGGCGTCCATGCCTTCACCGGTGTCGATGACGAAATCGGCCTGCCGGCGCTTTTCGGCGTCGGGCACCTGCTTGGCCAGGATTGCCGCCAGCTTTTCCTCACTCATGTCAGGACGCGCCAGCACGCGGGCGCGCTGGATATCGGCCGGCGCGGTGACGACGACGACCTTGTCGACACGGTTGCGGCCGCCGGTTTCGAACAGCAGCGGAATGTCGAGCACGACGAGCGGCGCGCCGGCGGCGCGGTGCCTTGCCAGAAAGGCATCGGCATCGGCCCGCACCAGCGGATGGACGATCGCCTCCAATGTCTTCAGCGCAGCAGCGTTGCCGAGCACGCGGCGCGCCAACTCGGTGCGGTCGACCGAACCGGCAATCACGGTGCCGGGAAAGGCCGCCTCGACGAGAGGTGCTGCCTTGCCGGCATAGAGGCGATGCACGGTCTCGTCGGAGTCATGCACCGGCACGCCGGCGTCGACGAACATTTTCGCCGTCGTCGACTTGCCCATGCCGATCGATCCGGTGAGGCCGAGCACGGTCATCATTTGGCGCCCATCATTTGCGACCCATCATTTGGCGAGGATGTCGGCGACGATCATCTGTCGCAACTCAGGCGTGACCTGCGGCATCTTGCCGAACCAGCGTTCGAAACCGGGCACAGCCTGGTGCAACAGCATGCCGAGCCCGTCGACCGTCTTCAAATTTCTCGCGCGGGCAGCGGCAAGCAGCGGTGTTTCCAGCGGCACATAGACGATGTCTGCGACAATGGCGTGAGCTGGCAGGCCGGCCGGATCGGCGGCCAGCGTCGCATCGCCATGCATGCCAAGTGCCGTCGTGTTGATCAGCAAGCCGGCATCGCCAAGCAAGTCGCCGACCGCGCCATGCGCCGAGACGCCGGCCCCGAAGCGGTCGGCGAGTTCCTGCGCCCGCGCCAGTGTGCGGTTTACGATGCGGATATCGTTGATGCCGCGCACTTTAAGCGCGTGGATGACCGCGCGCGACGCGCCGCCGGCGCCGAGCACCACGGCCGGAGCGTTTCTCTCCCAGCCCGGGGCATGCTCGTCGAGATTGCCGGCAAAGCCGATCCAGTCCGAATTGCCGCCCCACAGCACGCCGTCGTCCAGCCACAGCATGTTGACCGCGCCGATCATCTCCGCCGCTTCGTCGCGGCGCTCGACCCGGGCGAAGGCGACTTCCTTGTGTGGAATGGTGACGTTGCCGCCCTGATAGCCATTGGCCTCGAGCGACGAGAGGAACTCGGGAAAATCGGCCGGCGCGACATCGATCGCATAATAGCTGCCGTCGATGCCGTATGTGTTCAGCCAATAGCCGTGGATCTTCGGCGAGCGCGAATGCGCGATCGGATGGCCGGTGACGAAAGCTTTTTTCTCAACCATCGATGGCTCCGAGCGCACGCAATTCCGCCAGCACCGGTAACAGCGGCAGGCCGACAATGGTGAAATAATCGCCTTCGATCTTTTCGAACAGCTGGATGCCTTCGCCCTCGATCTGGTAGGCGCCGACGCTCGACAACGCCTTGGCGCCGACGCGGGCCAGGTGCCGGCCGACGAAGGCCGGATCGAGCTTGCGCATGGTAAGGCTGGCGATGCCGACATGGCGCCACAGCACCTTGCCGTTGCGGCAGAGCACGGCGGCGCTGTTCAGCTGATGCGTCTTGCCTGACAGCGCCAACAGATGGCGGCGGGCGCCTTCCATGTCGGCCGGCTTGTGGAACACTTCATCTCCCAGTGACAAAGTCTGGTCGCAGCCGAGCACCAAGGCGCCCGATCTGCGTTCGCTGACCTCGGTCGCCTTGGCTTCGGCGAGTATCAGGGCGACATCTTCCGGCGACACACCGCTGTCCTGCAACGGCGCCTCGAGCGCACGCTCGTCGACATCGGCAGGCACCGCTTCGATGCCGAGCCCGGCATTGATGAGCATTGCTTTGCGGAACGGGCTGCCGGAGGCGAGGATGATTTTTTCGGTCATGGGTTCTGGGCCTGGTCGATAGTGGTTGATTGGGGCAGGAGGTCGCGTTGCCATCCCATCATCTATTCTTCCCCCGCAGGGCAACAATGGCTGCCGCGGTCTCTTCGATCGAGCGGCGGCTGACGTCTATCATCGGCCAATTGTGGCGGGTGCAGATCTGGCGGGCATAGGCGAGCTCTTCGGCGATCGAGGCACGGTCGACATAATCGGTCGCTTCGTAGGTGCTGCTGTTGCCGAGCACGCGGTTCTGCCGGACATGCGAGATGCGTTCGGCGGTGGCGATCAGCCCGACGATCAGCGGCTTGGTGGCAGCGACCAGGCTTTCGGGCACCGGCACGCCGAGCACGATCGGGATGTTGGCGGTCTTGATGCCGCGGTTGGCGAGATAGATGCTGGTCGGCGTCTTCGATGTCCTGGAAATGCCGATCAGCACCACATCCGCGTCGTCCATATTGAGCGGCAGCTGGCCGTCATCATGCTCCATGGTGAAATTGAGTGCGTCGATACGGTGGAAATATTCGGCGTCGAGCACATGCTGGGCGCCGACGCGGCGGCCGGCCGGCGTGCCAAGATAGGACTGGAAGACGGTGAGGACCGGCTCCAGCACCGAAACACAGGGCAGCCCCATGGTGGCGCAGCGCTCGTCAATGCCGCGCGCCAGCTTCTGGTCGACGACGGTGTAGAGGATGATGCCCGGTTCCTCCTCTATGTCCTCGAAGACTTTCGCCACCTGCTTTTCGGTGCGGATGAGCGGATAGATATGCTCGATGGCTCGCGCATCCTTATATTGCGCCGAGGCGGCTCGGCCGGCCGCCAGCAGCGTCTCGCCGGTGGCGTCGGAAATCAGGTGCAGATGAAAGAAGCTCTGGGGTTTGTTCACAGGGGGCGCCTCAGGCTGTGGGCTTGTGTGGATAAATAGGGACCGCAAAGGCGACCGGCTGGAGGCGACTGTATCAGAAGGCCAGTTGTCCACAATTCGATGCGCTGTCAGCTCCACGGTGCGGCTGGGGACAAATCTGGGGACGGGCGTTTTTGCCAGCGCTTCATCCACAGAGGCGGTTTTTCAGCTGCTACGCCAAACCATTGACTCCAGTGATGGAATCCTGGTCATCCACACTCTTTGCCAATCCCGCGGAAGAAACACGCGACAAAATGCTGGCTGGCCTTTTCCAGGGCAAAGCGGGACAGGTGACAACCACCGATACCAACAGACTCTTAGAATCAGAAGATTCTAGAAATAGACTATTTAATTATAGAGAAGGCAGGGAAGAGAGCGCTCAATGCCCGAGAACCGCATCGTGCTGGACGTGCTGAGAGGCGAGGCAGTGTTTCCGCCGCCGCTCTGGATGATGCGCCAGGCCGGGCGCTATCTGCCGGAGTACCGCGAGACCAGAAAGCGCGCCGGGTCCTTCCTCGATCTTTGCTACAATCCTGATCTGGCCGTTGAGGTGACGCTGCAGCCGATCGAGCGCTTTGGCTTCGATGCCTCGATCCTGTTCTCGGACATTCTGGTCGTGCCGCATGCGCTGGGGCGCGATGTCCGCTTCGAGGAGGGCCGCGGGCCGCTGCTGACGCCAATCACTGCAGCTGAGATTTCGGCTCTCAACGGCGAAACGTTTCACGTGAATCTCGAACCGGTCTACGAGACGGTTCGCCGGCTGCGGGCAAGATTGCCTGACGAGACCACGCTGATCGGCTTCTGCGGCGCGCCGTGGACGGTGGCGACCTACATGATCGCCGGCCACGGCACACCCGACCAAGCGCCGGCGCGGCTGTTTGCCTATCGCGAACCGACGGCCTTCAAGCATCTCCTGAAAGTGCTCGCCGATCACTCCGCGGCCTATTTGATCCGCCAGATCGAAGCCGGTGCCGACGTGGTGCAGATTTTCGATTCCTGGTCCGGCGTGCTTGATGATGCGTCTTTCGAGCAGTTCTGCGTGCAACCGGTGGCGGAGATCGTCAGGCAAGTTCGTGCGGTTCATCGCGATGTTCCGATCATAGGCTTTCCCAAGGGCGCCGGCGCCCGCTACGAGACCTATCGTGAGAAGACCGGGGTGACGGGGCTGGGGATCGACTGGACCGTGCCCCTGTCGGCTGCGAACGAACTGCAGCATTCAGGTGCGGTCCAGGGCAATCTCGATCCCTTGCGGCTTGTGGCTGGCGGCAAAGCCCTGTCGGACGGCGTCGATGCGATCCTCAAGGCGCTGGGCGACGGACCGCTGATCTTCAATCTCGGCCATGGCATTACGCCGGAGACGCCGGTGGCGCATGTCGAGGCGATGGTGAAGCAGGTGCGGAGCGCGACACGCTGATGGCTCAATCGGATAATACGGGCGGCAACAGCACTCGTGGGGCGATGATGCGGATGACCATCGGCATCGGAGTGCTGGTTGTTCTCACCGCACTTTTGTTTTTCTTTGCGCCTGAGGGTTTCTATCCCTGGGCGAAGGCAATCCATATCCTGGCCGTCATCTCCTGGATGGCCGGCATGCTCTATCTGCCGCGATTGCTGGTCTACCACGCCGACGCAGAGAAGGGGTCCGTCCAATCGGAGACCTTCAAGGTGATGGAGCGGCGTCTGCTGCGCGGCATCATCAATCCGGCGATGATTGTCACCTGGGTGTTCGGGCTTTGGCTTGCCTGGAAAGTGTTTGGCTTTCACGGCGGCTGGCTGCACGCCAAGATGGGCTTGGTGCTGTTGCTGTCGGGCGTGCATGGCTATCTGGCCGGTGCTGTCAGGAAATTCGCCGAGGACCGCAATGAAAAACCGGCGCGGCACTGGCGAATCGTCAACGAGATCCCCACATTGCTGATGATCGCCATCGTCATCCTGGTTGTCGTCAAGCCGTTCTAGGCCCATTTCGGTCGACAAAACGCAGCTTGCTCTTTCCCCCGACCGACGATAAAAGACGGGTCTTCCTTCCCGTCATGCGCCGCCCTTGATTGCTTTCGGCCGCGCCCGGCATTTATCGCATCCAGCCGATATATTTTCCCCAAAGCAGATTCAGAGTCCGTCTATGCAAGAAATGAAACTCGCAGAGTTCAAGAACAAGAAGCCGCCAGAGCTGATCGCCTATGCCGAATCGCTCGAAGTGGAAAACGCCAGCGTCATGCGCAAGCAGGAACTGATGTTTGCCATCCTGAAGAAACTGGCCGCCCAGGACGTCGAGATCATCGGCGATGGTGTGGTCGAGTTGCTGCAGGACGGTTTCGGCTTCCTGCGCTCAGCCAACGCCAATTATCTGCCGGGTCCCGACGATATCTACATCTCGCCCTCGCAGATCCGCCGCTTCTCCTTGAAGACCGGCGATACCGTCGAAGGGCCGATCCGCAGCCCAAAAGAGGGCGAGCGCTATTTCGCCCTTCTCAAGGTCAACACGATCAATTTCGACGATCCCGAAAAGATCCGTCACAAGATCCATTTCGACAATCTGACGCCGCTCTATCCGACCAAGCGGCTGAAGATGGAGATCGACAATCCGACCGGCAAGGACATCTCGTCGCGGGTGATCGACCTGGTGGCGCCGATCGGCAAGGGACAGCGCGCGCTCATCAACGCGCAGCCGCGTACCGGTAAAACGGTGCTGATGCAGAATATCGCCCACTCGATCACGGCCAATCATCCGGAATGCTATCTGATCGTACTTCTGATCGACGAACGGCCAGAAGAAGTGACCGACATGCAGCGTTCGGTGAAGGGCGAGGTCGTGTCCTCGACCTTTGACGAACCGGCGGTGCGCCACGTCCAGGTCGCCGAAATGGTCATCGAAAAGGCCAAGCGCCTGGTCGAGCATGGCCGCGACGTCGTTATTCTGCTCGATTCGATCACCCGCCTCGGCCGTGCCTACAACACCGTTGTGCCGTCCTCCGGCAAGGTGCTGACCGGCGGTGTCGACGCCAACGCGCTGCAGCGGCCGAAGCGCTTCTTCGGCGCGGCCCGCAACATCGAGGAAGGCGGCTCGCTGACGATCATCGCCACCGCGCTGATCGACACCGGCAGCCGCATGGACGAAGTCATCTTCGAAGAGTTCAAGGGCACCGGCAACTGCGAAATCCAGCTCGACCGCAAGGTCGCCGACAAGCGCATCTACCCGGCCATGGACATTTTGAAGTCAGGCACCCGCAAGGAGGACCTGCTGGTCTCCAAGCAGGATCTGCAGAAGATCTTCGTCCTGCGCCGCATCCTGGCGCCGATGGGAACCACCGACGCGATCGAGTTCCTGATCGACAAGCTGAAGCAGACCAAGACCAACGCCGATTTCTTCGACTCGATGAACACGTAAGCTTCTCGTCGGGCCATCGGTTCGCATTGAAGCCCCTTCCGGGAACTGGGACGGGGCTTTTCATTGCGGGGGCAAACAGGTCGCATTTCAGACAGGGCGTGGCCTTGGGCGGCAATTTCCATCGCTGTCGTCATGCGAGTAATCGCGTCTCGAAGATCGGAAGCCGCATGGAGAAAACAATCCCGACCCTGATCGGCTTCTCGGCCATCCTGACATGGTCCTTCTTGGCGCTGCTTTCGACCGCGGCGGGACCGATTCCGCCCTTTCAGCTGGCGGCGATGACGTTTCTGCTTGGCGGGTTGGTCGGCGCGTCGAGCTGGCTTGTCCGTCCGGCGGCGATCAAGTCGCTGCGCCAGCCGTGGCAGGTCTGGGCGCTCGGCACAGCGGGGCTGTGCATCTACCACTGCGCCTATTTCTTCGCCATCCAGTCGGCGCCGCCGGTCGAGGTCAGCCTGATCGCCTATCTCTGGCCGTTGCTGATCGTCGTCTTTGCCGCCTTCCTGCCTGGAGAAAAGCTGAGGGCCCATCACATTGCCGGCGTCATGCTCGGCCTTGCCGGCGCCATTGTGGTGATCACCAAGGGCGGCATGATCGGACTGGCCAATGGTGTGATGAAGGGGCATGTCATCGCGCTGTTCTGCGCTTTCATCTGGGCCGGCTATTCGGTTTTGTCGCGCCGCTTCGGCAAGGTGCCGACCGATGTCGTCGCCGGTTACTGCTTCATCACGGCCGCGGTCGCCTTGGTGCTGCACCTGACGCTTGAGGCTACCGTCTGGCCACAGACGGCGACGCAGTGGAGCGCCATCGTCATCTTGGGCGTAATACCGCTAGGCGCCGGCTTTTACGCCTGGGACTACGGCTGCAAGCACGGCGACATCATGATCCTCGGCGCCCTCTCCTACGCGGCGCCCCTCTTCTCGGTCATCGTGCTTCTGCTGGCAGGCTTTGGTGTGTTTCACTGGTCGGTGGCTGTTGCTTGCATCCTGATCACGGTCGGAGCGGTGGTCGCGGCCAAGGATTTGCTGTTCGGGCCGCGGCCGCCATCCATTGATGTGACGCCGCTTCCGTCGGCGTTGGACGGAAATACGGGTTGAGCTGCCGGTGTCGCAACAGCGGCTCGGTTCCTACGAATCCGTCGCCACCGGCATGATAGCGGTGCATAGCCCCGGTCTGCCGGCGGCCGGATGCCACTGGCCAATGTTCGGTCGATTCGCATGCGTTCCGATTAGGGCGACAATATCGGCGTGACGCGGGTCGGGCTTCTGATTCGCAGCCGGAACGAAACTTGCCTGTCGTGGGCGATGGCTCCAGCTTCACGGTTCCGGCCAGGCACAGGCGTTAACGACGCGGCCTGCTTAGGGCTTGCTGGCCCGCCCAGAACTGCTTGGCGTCGGGTTTAGGACCCGCCTGCTCGCACATGGATGACAAGGCGGCTATACAGATTTGGTAATGTCCGGCCGCTCCTCGCGATCCACCTTGCTATTGACGAACAGCCGGTTCATGACGGCCGCGACACTGTGGGATTGTCGACCGGACAGCTAGGCGACCGGTGAGAAGGGCAGATGATTTCAGGCGATTCGATCCTTGCGATTTCCAGCGGGCGCCTGCCCGCCGGCATCGCTGTCATCCGCATTTCCGGACCGAGGACTCGATTCGTCGTCGAAACGGTTGCCGGTGGCATGGTCAAGGACCGGGTTGCGACCCTGCGCAAGCTCCGAACGGTGGACGGGTCGCTTATCGACAACGGCCTGGTGCTGTTTTTTCCTGGGCCGAACAGTTTTACCGGCGAGGATGTCGCCGAGTTCCACGTCCATGGCGGCCGCGCCGTCGCCGGCAAGATGCTGGAGATCGTCGCCGGCTTTGACGGCCTGCGTCATGCGGAGCCTGGGGAATTTACGCGCCGGGCTCTTCTCAACGGCAAGCTGGATCTGGTCGAGACGGAGGCGTTGGCCGATCTGGTCAACGCCGAAACCGAAGCGCAGCGGCGCTTTGCCGTGCAGAATGCCGAAGGAGTGCAAAGCGAACTCTATCTTGGCTGGCGCCATCGCCTGATCCATGCACGGGCCATGATCGAGGCGGAAATCGACTTCGCCGACGAAGACGACGTGCCCGGTTCCGTTTCGGACACGGTTTGGTCCGATGTGCGCGCAATGGTGGGGGAGATCGGCCGGCATGTCGATGGCTTTCATGCCGCCGAGATCATCCGTGACGGGTTCGAGGTTGTCATCCTCGGTGCACCGAACGCCGGAAAATCTAGCCTGTTCAATGCGCTAGCCAGGCGTGAGGCGGCGATTGTTACCGACGAGCCCGGCACGACGCGGGATTTGCTCGAAGTGGTGCTGGATCTCCACGGAGTGCGGGTCAGGGTAACCGACACCGCGGGCCTGCGCGAGGGGCCCGGCAAGATCGAAGCGATCGGTATCGAAAAGGCGCGGGCCAAGGCGCACACGGCTGACCTGGTGCTGTTGCTGGAAGATCTGGCGGACCCGACTGCGATCGGCAACATGCCTGTCGACGCCCCGGTTTTGAGAATCGGCACCAAGGTCGATCTCTTGAAAGGTTCGCCGCGATTGGAGGCCTATGATGCGTTGATCTCGACGGTGGACGGCACTGGGTTGGCTGAACTCCTGGCCGAGATCGGCAGGCGCGCCGCAGCTGCTATCGGCGATGCCGGTGACATCCTGCCGTCTCGGTTGCGGCATGTGGAGCTGCTCAATGAGACCAGGCGCTTTCTGATCTCGGCTTTGTCGGGGCAAGAGCGCGGCCAGGAGCTGCGGGCGGAGGAGCTGCGTCTTGCGGCGGACCGGCTTGGCCGGATTGTCGGCGCGGTGGATGTCGAGGACCTGCTGGACGTGATCTTTTCGCAGTTTTGTATTGGAAAGTGACTCACGTGAAACAGGGGGGCGTGTGAGTGACTCACGTGAAACACAGGGGGCCGCCCAAGTGCGTGTTTCGCGTGAAATGAGGAGTTTGGCAAAAACGCCAAGTGCCGAAGGGCGGCCTCGCCCCTCATTGTCCTCCCGGGCATTTCTCACCGTACAGTGACGGGGAGAAAGGTACTGTTATCCGGGATTTCGCCAACCACCGAAGCGCGCCAGCGCTTGAGCTCCTCCTTGTTCACCGGGAGAAGATGCCGGCAGGCAGATGAGGGGCAGCGCCAGCCGAGGTAATTGTCGCCGCTTCCCTGACTCACGTGAAACACCTCTGCGGCTTTCAGCACACCGTTCCCCGTGAACGAATCAACCTGCAATCCTTGACAGCGTCCTCTCGTGGGGACATGTGTCGGGAAATCTCTGAATCTGGAAGGGACAATGATCGATCACTATGATGTGGTTGTGGTGGGCGGTGGCCATGCCGGGTGCGAGGCTGCGAGCGCTGCCGCGCGCGCCGGTGCCAGTACCGCGCTGATCACGCTGCGCTTCGACACGATCGGTGTCATGTCCTGCAATCCGGCGATCGGCGGCCTCGGGAAGGGCCATCTGGTGCGTGAGATCGACGCCATGGACGGGCTGATGGGCCGCATTGCCGATGCTGCCGGCATCCAATTCCGCCTGCTTAATCGCCGCAAAGGCCCTGCCGTGCGCGGGCCGCGCACGCAGGCCGACCGCAAGCTTTACCGGCTGGCCATGCAGGAAGCGATTCGGCAGCAGAACGGTCTCGACGTCGTCGAAGGCGAAGTCTTGGATTTCGAGATCGAAGAAGGACGGATCGCCGCTGTGCTCCTGGCCGACGGGCGCCGGTTGGCGTGCGGTGCAGTCGTCCTGACCACCGGCACTTTTCTTCGCGGCCTCATCCACATTGGCGACAGGAAGATTGTCGCCGGGCGGATGAACGAGCAGGCGAGCCTTGGCCTGTCGGCGACGATGAGCCGCGCCGGTTTCGCGCTTGGACGGCTGAAGACCGGCACGCCGCCGCGGCTCGATGGCCGCACCATCGACTGGGCGTCGCTGGAAAGCCAGGCGGCCGACGAACATCCAGTGCCGTTCTCGCTGCTCACCGACACAATCAAGAATCCGCAAATCCATTGCGGCATCACGCGTACGACACCGGCGACGCACGAGCTGATCCGCGCCAATCTCGGCCGCTCCGCCATGTATTCCGGCTCGATAGAGGGGGTCGGACCACGCTATTGCCCGTCGATCGAAGACAAGATCGTCAAGTTCGGCGATCGAGACGGTCATCAGATATTCCTCGAGCCGGAAGGGCTGGACGACGACACGGTCTACCCCAATGGCATTTCGACCTCCCTGCCCGAGGATGTGCAACTCGACATTCTCAAAACTATACCCGGGCTAGAGCGGGCGACCATGCTGCAGCCCGGCTACGCCATCGAATACGACCATGTCGATCCGCGCGAGTTGGAGCCGACGCTTGAGGCCAAACGTATTGCGGGGCTTTTCCTAGCCGGTCAGATCAACGGCACCACCGGTTATGAAGAAGCCGGAGCGCAGGGCCTGCTCGCCGGGCTCAACGCCGCGCGCAAGGCGGCGGCCGACGACCAAATCGTGCTCAGCCGCACCGAAGCCTATATCGGTGTGATGGTCGACGACCTCACCAGCCGCGGCATTGCCGAGCCCTACCGCATGTTCACTTCGCGGGCGGAGTTTCGCCTATCGCTGCGCGCCGACAATGCCGATGAAAGGCTTACGCCTCTGGCAAATCGGCTTGGTATCGTGTCGCCGGAGCGGACGCAGCGGTTCAATCAAGTCACACAGGATCTTGATAGGGCGCGCGAACTCGCAGTTGCGACGACGATGACGCCCAACGAAGCGGCGCGGCATGGGCTGGAGATCAACAAGGACGGCGTGCGCCGCTCCGCTTATGAATTGCTCGCTCATCCCGGCGTCGATATAGCCTGGCTGGCCCGTGTTGCGCCGGCCTTTGGCGCAATCGACGTCAAAACCGCTGAGCGGCTCGAAACGGAAGCGAAATATTCGGTTTACCTTGATCGCCAACAGGCGGATGTCGGACAGATCCGCCGCGAGGAAAGCCGGCTGATCCCGGCGTCGGTGGATTTCGCCGATGTTCCTGGCCTGTCCAATGAGCTGAAGCAGAAGATGCTAACGCGTCAGCCCCGGTCGATCGCTGACGCGCAGCGTATGGAAGGCATGACGCCGGCGGCGCTGGCCATCATCGTCGCGCACGTCCGCAACGCCGAATCGGCCGCCCAAAGGGCTGTTGCGTGAGCGCTGCCTCATGGGCGAGCCTGCAAGAGGCCGCGGGACCGGTTTCACGTGAAACATTCGATCGGTTGGTGACGTTCGAACAGTTGTTCCTGAAATGGAACCGCAGCATCAATCTGGCCGCGCCGTCGACGCTGGACGATGTCTGGGGCCGCCATATTCTGGATAGCGCGCAGCTGGCGCGAATCGCACCGCAGGCAAAACGCTGGGCCGATCTCGGTTCGGGCGGCGGTTTTCCGGGCCTGGTAATGGCCTTCCTGCTGGTCGAACGCGATGGCGCGTCCATCGATCTGGTCGAGAGCAACCGCAAGAAAGCATCGTTTTTACAGGCGGTCATTGGCCAGTTCGGTTTGCCGGCACGGGTCGTCGCCCGGCGCATCGACGACAGCTATGCGCTTGTTTCCGAACCGGAAATCATCACGGCGCGGGCGCTGGCCGCGCTGCCGGCGCTGCTCGATCTGTCGGCGCCGTGGCTGACCAAGGGATCGCGGGCGCTGTTCCACAAAGGCCGGGATTACCGCTCCGAGGTGGAAGAAAGCACTCACCGCTGGGCTTTCGATCTGGTAGAACATCCGAGCATGACCGACGCCCATGGCGTCATCCTCGAAGTGACCGATCTGCGGACGGCGTAAGCTCTCCTTCGCAACCTTGGCGACGCAATGAATACCTGGCCCACATGAATACCTGGCACAGACCCATGAAAACCGGACCTCGCATCATCACCGTCGCCAACCAGAAGGGCGGCGTCGGCAAGACCACGACCGCCATCAATCTGGCCACGGCGCTGGCCGCCATCGGCGAAAAGGTGCTGATCGTCGATCTCGATCCGCAAGGCAATGCCTCGACCGGTCTTGGCATCGACCGCAAGGACCGCACCGTCTCGTCCTACGATGTGCTGACCGGCGAACTGGGCCTGGAAGAGGCGGCCATTCCAACCGCGGTGCCCGGCCTGTCGATCGTGCCGTCGACGCTCGATCTGCTCGGCATCGAGATGGAAATCGCCTCGGCGCCGGATCGCGTGCTTAAGCTGCGCAACGCGCTGCGCGCCGCCACCGAGCGCGGTGCGCCGTTCGGCTATGTGCTGATCGACTGCCCGCCCTCGCTCAACCTTTTGACTTTGAATTCAATGGCGGCAGCCGATTCTGTTCTTGTGCCGCTGCAGTGCGAGTTCTTCGCGCTGGAAGGGCTAAGCCAACTCCTGGAAACGGTGGAGCAGGTGCGCCGTTCGATCAATCCGGACCTGATCATCCAGGGCATCGTGCTGACCATGTATGACGGCCGCAACAACCTCGCCAACCAGGTGGTGCAGGACGTGCGGGCACATATGGGCGACAAGGTCTACGAGACCATCATTCCTAGGAATGTGCGAGTGTCCGAGGCGCCCTCCTATGGCAAGCCGGCGATCCTCTATGACCTGAAATGCTCCGGCAGCCAAGCCTATCTGCAATTGGCATCCGAAGTGATCCGCCGCGAGCGAAAATTGCGCGCTGCATGATTAGGCAGGGTCGATAAACAAAGCCGATCCGGCACCGAAACGATCAAGAATCTGGAATTGAGATGAGCGAAGACCTTTCGAGAAAGAGACTGGGGCGTGGACTTGCGGCGCTGATCGGGGAGATCGACCGCCCGGTGGCAACGGCCGAAAAGCCAGGCCTGAATGACGACGGCAAGGTGCCGATCGAGTTTCTGAGCCCGAACCCGAAAAACCCGCGCCGGCATTTCGGCGACGCCGATCTGACGGATCTCGCGCAATCGATCCGCGAACATGGCGTCGTGCAGCCGGTAGTGGCGCGGCCTTCGCCGACGCAGGCCGGGCGCTACGAGATCATCGCCGGCGAGCGCCGCTGGCGGGCGGCGCAGCGCGCCGGGCTGACCGAGATCCCGATCATCGTGCGCGACGTCAACGACCGCACAGCGCTGGAACTGGCGATCATAGAAAACGTCCAGCGCACCGATCTCAATCCGGTCGAGGAGGCGCTCGGCTACCAGCAGTTGATCGACGATCACGGCTACACCCAGGCCGATCTCGGCAATGTCATCGGCAAGAGCCGCAGCCACGTCGCCAACACGCTCAGGCTGTTGAAGCTGCCCGACGTGATCCGCGACATGCTGGTCGACGGCGTGCTGTCGGCCGGCCATGCCCGGACGCTGGTGACGGCGCAGGATCCCGCCGGGCTAGCCAAGCAGATCGTCGAAGAAGGGCTTTCGGTGCGCCAGGCTGAGGCGCTGGCGCAGATGCCGGCGGGCGGCACGCCGCCCAAGGCAAAACCAGCACACGGCGCATCGGGCAAGGATGCCGACACGCTGGCGCTGGAAAGGCTGATGACCAACACGATCGGCATGATCGTGACCATCGAGCACAAGGGCAAAGGCGGCGCGATCCGCGTGGACTACCGCAGTCTGGAGCAGCTCGACGAGCTATGCCGGCGGTTGAAGGATGAGCGGTAGAGGGTTGGGGTTGCGCCATATTTAGCCGGCGAATGAAGTTCTGGCTTAGGATGAAGAAAGGGCTTGGCGGTTGCCGGCCCTTCTTTTTATTGGCGATTGCCGAAGGGATCGAACTGCTGATCTCTCCCCTTGAGGGGGAGATGGCCGGCAGGCCAGAAGGGTCGTCTCCCATCAAGCGCCGACCTCGTTTGTCGTTGCGAAAGGCGCCAGCGCTCCACGCGCCGCGAGGTTGTGTGCGTCAAGTTCTGCAAAATGGGCGATCATGAAACTGGTCATGCGGCTTGGCGTAGAGCGAGCTTCTTGTGCTCGCGCAGATCATCCA